>VXRG01000141.1:0-26416 GCA_009838625.1 Caldilineaceae bacterium SB0664_bin_27 | reverse complement strand
CCGCAGTAGTAGAGGACGGGGATGGCTGGACCGCCCTCGCGCGGACCCGCGTCGGCGGCGCAATCAATTTCTGGCGCACTCGCGGCGACGACCTGGCCGCCGGCGAGCCAGGTCGCTTCGTACAGGAGTTCGTCAACGGACTTGCCAAGCCCGCCTACGCCATGGACTGGGCTGATTTGGACGCCGACGGCGACCTCGACGCCGTAACCGCCTCCTACGACATCGGGCTGCTGACCGAGTTGGGCAACGAATACCTGCTCAGAGATGAGGCCGGCGTCTATATTCACTGGAACGAACCCGGCCGCTTCCGCGCCCAGCGCCTCGCCGAAGAGGCCCAGGCCCTTGCCATTGCCCTCTGGGACGAGGACGGCGACGGCCGCCTCGACCTTCTCGTCGGCAACGACTTCGCCCTGCCCGATCAGTTCTGGCGCAACAACGCCGACGGCTGGCAGCTGGCGTCAATCTTCCCTGAGACGACTCACAGCACCATGAGCTTCGACCTGGCCGACGTCGATAACTCAGGCCGTACCGCGCTCTTTGCCAGCGACATGAAGCCGCCCGATATGAACCCCGAGACTATGCGCGCCTGGGCGCCGCTGATGGAGGCGGAACACCCTCCCCTGCCGGCCGGCGACCCCCAGCGCATGGAAAATATGCTTCTCGTGGCCGACCAGGGCGGCGGATTCCAGAATCTAGGACGTGACCGTCAGCTCGACGCCACCGGCTGGAGTTGGGCCAGCCTCTTCGGCGACCTCGACCAGGACGGGCGACTCGATCTCTACATCGTCAACGGCTTTGCCGAGTCCACGACCTTCGCCCACATGGAAGATCACGAACTGGTCGAGCGCAATCAGGCCCTGCGCAACACCGGCGGCCGCTTCGAGCGTATGCCGGACTGGGGCCTGGGCAGCGAACGCGGCGGACGCGGTGCAGCCCAGGGTGACCTCGACGGCGACGGCGACCTCGATATCGTCGTCAACAACCTGCGCGGTAACGCCCAACTCTTCGAAAACCGCCTCTGCGGCGGCGCCTCATTGCAGGTCGAGTTGCGCCAGCCCGGCAGCTCCAACCCCGCTGCCATCGGCGCCACAGCCATTCTCGAAACGCCCGACGGCCGCCTGCGCCGCGACGTGCGCGTAACACGCGGCTACCTCTCCAGCGACCCGGGCCAGCTCCATTTCGGCTTTCCCGCCGAAACTCAGCCCCGCCTCCTCCTGGTCCGCTGGCCCGATGGCAAGTGGTCAACCGTTTCCAGCCCAGCCCCGGGGCAGCGATTGACCGTTTACAGAACAGATCTTGGACAGAAATAGAATGTTGTCTGGCGCAGCACTATCCGGCGAGACCAACGACCGATCGAAAGAGGACAGACGACAATGCCCGCATCCAGCGCCCGTGAAGATGCCATCGATAAGATCCGCCGCCTGCCCCTGCAGGTCGAAGAGTTGGTTTCCGGGCTCTCGCCGCAGGAACTGACCGCAAAACCACTGGCCGGTGAATGGACCGTGGCCCAGAACGTCCATCACATCGCCGATTCCCACATAAACAGCTATGTCCGCTGCAAGCTGATGGCAACCGAAGACAACCCAACTCTCAAACCCTACGATGAGGGCGCATGGGCCCTGCTCTCCGACGGCAGCAGTGCCGACCTGTCCGATTCCTTGACCCTGTTGAAGGCACTTCACGCCCGTTGGGTCCAGTTCTGGGAAAACCTGCCCGACGACGCCTGGCAGCGCACCGGCATGCACCCGGAAAGCGGCCCCGTCACCCTGGCCAGACAGCTCGAACTCTACGTCGAGCACGGGGAAGCCCACCTGGATCAGATTCGCCGCACGCTGACCGCAAGCAAGAGGTAGCCGGCCGCACTGGCTACCCTGTAGGAGGCTGGGAACCGGTTACACGAGTTGTGTAAGAATCCGCACAGAGTTGACCGCTAAAGACGGGTTATAGTCCTTCCTATCAGAGCAAGAGATGAAAGCATGAGATCTGCAGGAGCAATGCAGGAACTGCAGAAGGATCAGACAGAGCAGACCAAGGATTTTGCTCCGCCGGTTTATCCCCGCGCGCTGGATTAAGGAAATCATGTCTCCCTCGAAGAATACTGGGACAGATGGTATGAGATTCCCTACCTCGACTTCAACGTAAGTTACGAATGGAACAGTGGCATATTGGAGGCAAAGCCCTCGGCCAATTTGCCCCAAATCGAACTTGGATTCTGGTGCCTCTTCCTTTTCCGTCCGTATCTCTACTTGCATGACATCGCACGGCTGACCAAACTGGAGACCGGCTTTGTCCTCGCAATGGAGGGCGCATCCGAACCGTCAGGGATCCGCAGAGCCGTCCGCAAGCACGCCGAGCAAGGGGCCGACTCCGAAACAGCCGCCCGCAGGCAAGCCGAAGAGCGGCCGCAGTCACTCGAAGCCGAACAGGTCCGGCTGCGCCGCCGGTCGTCTTGACTGGGACTTGACCAGACCAGTTCCCCCAGCGGCGAGGAAGCCGCTCGAAAAGGGGCTTGGATCGCCTTGACAGGAAATAAACGAGTTTGAAACGCGCTCTCGATTCCTGTACAATAGATCGGCCGCGCACTCTCGCGGAATTTCGGCAGTTTACGCAACTTCACTGCGTTCCTTTCGAGCAGGGGCGCATGCGACCATTCATTCGCAGTTTCAGATGTATACAGGGAGGAAACGAATGCAGAACCGACAATGGCAGAACCGCTTAAGTTTCAAAGCGCTGATTGTCCTGGCGCTGGCCGCCCTGCTTGTCTCTGCCTGCGCCCCCATCGCACCGGCAGCTGATAGCGGCATGGAAATGGCCGACGAAGGCCCGGTAACCATTACCTGGGCCATGTGGGGCAGTCCCGCAGAGGTCGCGACCCACCAGTCAGTGGCCGATGCCTTTATGGAAGAACAGGACGACATCGTCATTGAGATCCTGGCCGAGCCCTGGGGCGACTACTTCACCAAGATCAAGACCCTATGGGCCAGTGGTGACTCGTCGGTCGTTCCCGACGTCCTCTTCCTCTCACCCATCGTGAACTATGCCTCCGAGGGCGTGCTGGAAAACCTCGACCCCTGGATCGAGGCCAGCGGCTACAACGTCGACGACTACTGGCCGTCTCTGCTGCAGTACGCTATGTACGATGGCAGCGTATACGGCTTCCCGCGCGACATAGGCCTCGAGGTCCTCTACTACAACAAGGACATTTTTGACGAGGTCGGCGTCCCCTACCCCGATGATACCTGGACCTGGGACGACCTTACAGCTGCAGCCGAGCAGTTGACCGTCGTCGAGGACAGCGGCCGCGTTTCCCGCTATGCGCTCGGCATGGAGGGCGGCAAGTGGATGATCTGGGTAATGCAGAAAGGCGGCATGGCCCTGGATGACATGCGCAACCCCTCCAGCTGCACCCTGAACGAGCCTGGTGTGGTCGAGGCCGTGGAGTTCTTCAAGGGCATGATCGACAACAACTACTTCATGCCTCCGGCCAATATGAGCCAGGCCGGTGGTGACGCCGCTGTCTTCCAGAGCGGCCAGGTGGCGATGATTATTCAGAACGCCAGCCGCGTCTCTGCCTTCAACGCTGCCGGTATGAACTACGATGTCTCGGTCATTCCGATTCCCGCTGACGGCCATCGCGCTTCCGCCGCCGGCGGCGCAGCCTGGGTTATGAGCGCCCTCAGTGACAACAAGGAAGAGGCTTGGACTTTCCTGAGCTGGCTCCAGAGCACCAACGGCGGTCAGCGCATCTACACTGCCTCCGGTGAGATCCTGCCGGCCCTGCAGTCCACCGCCAAGTCCGACGCCTTCCTCAATAGTGGGCAGCCGCCCGCCAACCGCCAGGCTTTCATCACCGAAGGTGAGAACGCCCGCATGGGTCGCATCGGCTACTTTGTCGAATGGAGCCAGATTGGCGGATCATTCATTAACCCGGGTCGCGATCAGATCCTGATCGGTGAAGTCGGTGTCGCAGATGGACTGAATTCCATCTGTGAGCAAGTGGACGCCTTCCTTGAAGAGAACGGATTCCCGAAATAGGCTCAATTGACCAGCAGCCAGTAGCCGGTTACCAGACCGGCTACTGGCTGCCTGCCAAGCGCCAATGACGCCATGACCGCGTCCACATCCTCTCATAGCCCCCTGCCGCGCTGGCGGCGCTATCAGCCGGACCAGCAGTGGGAAGCTTACCTGTTCCTGCTGCCCAGTTTCGCCGGGTTCCTTATTTTTGTAGCGATCCCTGTCGTCGCATCCCTGGCCCTCAGTCTTTTTGAGTGGTCTCTGCTCTCCCCGCCCGAATTCGTTGGCTTCAAAAATTACACCCAACTCCTCTCCAGCGACCTGGTCTTTCGCAAAGTCCTTGTCAACACTTTCTACTTCATCGTCACCATCGTCCCTCTTCAGCTCGCTTTTGGACTGCTGCTCGCTGTCGCCCTTAACCAGGGCATGCGCGGACTTGAAATCTACCGCCTAATCTATTTCATGCCGGTAGTGACGACGATCGTTGCCGCTGCTCTCGTCTTTCAGTGGTTCTTCAACCGCGATTTCGGCATTCTGGCTGCGGCCGTCTGGGAACTGGGCTCGAAGACCGGTCTCCCAATCCGCCCCCCGGACTGGCTCAACGATCCCGATTGGGCCAAACCTGCCGTCGTTATCCTGACCCTGTGGAAAAACACCGGTTTCACCATGGTTATCTACCTGGCTGCGCTGCAAGGTGTGCCGACTGAACTGTACGATGCCGCCAAGGTCGACGGCGCCAGCGCCTGGCAGCGCTTCCGCTCTGTAACCTTTCCCATGGTCAGTCCCACCACCTTCTTCCTGATGGTCATCCAGATGATCGGCGCCTTCCAGCTTTTCAGCGAGGCTTTCGTCATGACCCAGGGCGGTCCGGCCAATGCCACGCTTACGATCGTCTACTACATTTACCAGATGGCCTTCGAATTCCAACGCATGGGCAGAGGAGCGGCCGTCGCCTGGGTGCTCTTTATTTTCATCTTCATCTTCACCCTTGTGCAGACACGCCTGCAACGACGCTGGGTACACTACGAAGCGGGCGGGGAATCGTGACAACCACAACCACTACCCCTCCCACTACGTCTACGCCTGCCTCCATACGCCCGGGTGCCGCGCCGCGCCCGACTCTCAAAGCGGGTCACCTGGTGTTACACGTTGCCTTGATCCTGGGCAGCGTTGCCATGCTGCTGCCATTCGGCTGGATGCTGGCCACGTCATTGAAGTCGCCGCCGCAGATCTTCACCTACCCCCCCTCCCTCGTTCCCAGCCCTGTCGTCTGGCGGAACTACCTGGACACAGTGCAGGCGATGCCCTTCGGGCGCTTCTATCTCAACAGCCTCTTCGTGGCCGTGAGTGTGACGTCCCTTCAGATCCTCACCTCTTCGTTGGCCGCCTTCGCCTTCGCCCGCCTGCGCTTCCGGGGCCGCGAAGCTCTCTTCCTCGTCTACCTGGCCACGCTGATGATCCCGTTCCACGTGACCATGATCCCTAATTTCATCCTCATCCGCTTCCTGCGTTGGTTCGACACGTTCTACGCTCTTATCGTCCCCACTGCCTTTTCCGTCTTCGCCGTCTTTCTGCTCCGTCAGTATTTCCGCGGCATCCCCGCCGAGTTGGATGAGGCTGCACGTATGGACGGTGCCTCCTCGTTCCGCATCTGGGCCCAGGTGATCATGCCCCTGAGCGGGCCCGTGTTGGCCGCACTCACGATCTTCGTTTTCCTCGGCTCGTGGAACGACTTCCTCTGGCCGCTGGTCGTCTCCAACTCACACGCCACCCGCACCATTCCCGTCGGGCTTGCCACCTTCAGGGGGCAGTACAACACAGACTGGCACCTCCTCATGGCCGGCTCCGTCATCGCACTGCTGCCGGTGCTGTTGGTCTACGTCTTCGCCCAAAAACGGTTCGTCGAAGGCATCACGCTTTCCGGAATGGGCGGTCGCTAACGCCTGACCCCCCCGGCTTCCGTTAGTCCCGCTTCACGCATCTTTCCCATTCCGCAAACACATCCTCGCCGCGATTTGCCACCGAACAGATATTCCGATTCAATATACGCATGACAGACCAGATCGGCGTGATCGTCAACTCCAATTCGCATATCGACTACGTCTGCCAGCTTCACGGCCCCCTGGAAAGGGAGCAGCGGCCGCCGCCGGATGCCTACGCCTTCGGCTCATTCGTTGCCATTTCTCTGCCCCCCTTTCCTGCAACCTTTCAGGACACCGGGCAAAGCCCCACGGCCTACGCGCCATGCCTGATCGGCGTTGTCTACAATTCAATGCTCGTCAATCCGAACTTTAGCAACCTGGGGCCCCGACTCTCTTCCCAATACGAGCAGACCGTCTTCAGTCCCGACCTTCTCGATGAAACCGCAACCCTGGTCGGAGTTCTCGCCCTCGGCTGGCAAGACTCCGCTGGCCCGCAGCAGGGGACCCCGCGACTGGCCGCGGAGGTCGGCGCAACCGTACGCCGCCTGACCGGCGAAGAGGTCAAGCAGTTCCACCGCGACGCGCGCGGCCAGTTGAGCCTGCGCTATGCAGCCGCAATCCTTGCGCTCAACAACTCGCTGGTCCCCGCCCTTCTGCTCGACATCATCGACCGCCTGGGAACATTCTTCCCCCAGGAACAGGCCATCCTTCAGGTAATGAGAGACAACGTAGCCTGGAAGTCCATTGTGCAGCCGGCCGGATGAGCCGGGCAGTGGACCTTGGAAACCACCTGGCACACGCAACCAAACATGCTCTCATCAGCCATTGGTACAGTCAAAGGACCAGGGGAAACCCTTCACGAATACAACTTCATCGCGCCCGATCCCGACCGCCAACTCAAGCACGGTGAGTTCGTCTACTACACCGCCCCCGTCGACGGCAGCGAACGCCGGATCCTGGGTCGCATCACCGACCGCGCTGCCGTCAAGCTTTTCCCCGATACTTTCTTGGCCGACCCCTCCGTACCGCCCCACACAGTCGCCGCCATGCTCGGTTACGAAAGTAACGCCACCGAACTCTTCGAGATCACAGTCACCGTCCTCGGCTACTACGACGAGTGCCTGTACGACTTCACCAACCCGCGCGTACCCCCGCAAGGCGGCGCGCCCGTCTTCATCGCCGAAGACGACATGCTTACCGACCTGCTTAGCCGCGGCCGACAGGGGGAGCTCGGCAGCGCATACATCGGCGACCTGCTCAGTCGCGACCCCGGCGCCGTGCCCGTCGCCCTTGAAGTGCGCGGCTTCACCAGCACCCATCTTGCCATCATCGCCAGCACCGGCAGCGGTAAGAGCTACCTCGCCGGCGTCCTCCTCGAAGAGTTGATGATGCCCTACAATCGAGCCTCAGTCCTGGTCATTGACCCCCACGGCGAGTACGATACTCTGCAGCAAGTTCAGAATATGGAAAGCTTCCGTGACCTTGGCTACAGCCCGAAGGTGCGCATCTTCCGCCCCCAAGATCTGCGCGTGCGAATCAGCAGCCTAACTCTGCCCGACCTGCGCTATCTGCTGACAAACCTGTCCGAGAAAATGCATTATCAACTGGGCCGCGCCTACAGATACGCCCAGCGCACCTGGGGTGAAGACAAATATACCTTGGAACAGCTACTTAGGGCCGTGCGCGAAGTGGGGGACGGCGCGCAGAGTGAGGATGAAGCCGCCGATGACGATCCCACAACCGGCGCCCTGATCTGGCGGCTAGGCGCGGCCCTGGGCGGAAGCGGTATCTTCCACGACTTTGAAAACCTGGAACTGGATGAACTCTTCCAACCGGGGATGTGTACCCTGGTCCAACTCAACGAAGTCGAGCCGAGACAACAACAGGTGATCGTCGCCGCCCTTCTGCGTCGCGTCTACCAGGCCCGTATCGACACCGAAAGAGGCAAAATCCAGCGCGGAGAACGCAACCACGTGCCCTTCCCCGTCTTCTGCCTGCTGGAAGAGGCCCACAACTTCGCGCCCGCCAACGCCGATGCCGTCAGCTCAGACCAGCTTAAGATCATCCTCAGCGAGGGCCGAAAGTTCGGCGTCGGCGTCGGCCTTATCTCCCAGCGGCCCGGCCGCCTCGATAGCGATGTGCTCAGCCAGTGCATGACCCAGTGCATCATGCGCATCACCAACCCCATCGACCAGAACCGCATCGCCGAATCCGTCGAAAGCGTCGGCCGCGACATGCTCAAAGAGCTGCCCGCCCTCAGCAAAGGCCAGGTCATCGTCAGCGGCGCGAGCGTCAACACGCCCCTGATGCTCCGCGTGCGCACCCGCCGCACCGAACACGGCGGCGAGGATATCAACGCGCCCGCCCAGTGGCGCCACTGGTTTGAGAACGAACAGCCCGCCCAGGCCGCAGAAAACGCCCTTTTCGCAGAGAAGGAGCTTGAACGCGACGAGGACGGGATGCTGTGGGCTTAAAGTTGCCCCAGTCTATTTTTTCGGCTGCAGCGGGCGCCCCCACAACAGACTGCCGGCGTACCGATGCACAATCAAGCCGTCCTTACTGTCCGCATGACGCGTCGCCATCTCTGCAAATATTGCATCAGACTCTGCCGCCTCCCTCGGGTCCATCCGGTCACGTGAAAAGCCGTTGCGCGCATGGATGCTCTCCACCCACTCGCTGATAGGCTGTCGCCACTCGATCATGTCCGTCTGCGCGCTGCCCATCAACCGGAATAGTCCCCGCTCCTCCAGTTGCGCCAGAATCCCCGCCGCGCTGTACGGTGCAAACTCCTTGTTCATCGAAAAACGCGCCAGCGCCGGACCCAGCTCCTCTCGCATCCAATCCGGCCTCTCATGCTCCATCCCCACCGCGACAAACAGCCCGTCCGCCGCCAGCAGTCGCGTAAAGCGCGGGAAAGCCGTGTCCCACTCAAACCAGTGCAAACTCGCCCCCGCCGTGATCAGACAGTAGGGCGGGTTCACAGCCGCCGACTCGATCGGGCCTTCAATCCAGCGCAGCCCCGGATGATTTCCGCCCGGCAACCGCTTGCCCTCCCGGATTGCTGCCGCCGAGAAGTCCACCGCATCCACCCGGTCCACCAGCCGCGCCAGTGGACGCGCAACAAAACCTGTCCCGCACCCTGCATCCAGCACCGCCCGCGGCCTGCAACCCGTCGGCAACAGGTCTGACAGCAGATCGAACGTAGCCGCCGGATATTGAGGCCGGTACCGGTAGGCCCGCACAACGCTTTCGTCCTGAAAGACACTCGAGTACTCGAAACCAAACTGGCTGGGCTGCCCGCTCATTTCAGGACCTCCGGTTCACCCCACGAACGCACACGTTCCCCCCGCAGAAAGCTGCTGATAAATCTTGCCTGAGGATGCTGCACGGCCCACGCCTTCTCCTCCGCCAGCTTCCTGTCGTACTCAACCGCCCTGTGTTCCACCCGGTATCCGCTCTCGTCCGCCTCCAGGATGGCGTAAGTAGCCCGCAAACTGGGAATGAGCGGGTTGCCCACACTGCCCGGGTTGACCACATGCGCTCCGTTCAGATGGAAATTCTGCGGCCAGTGCGTGTGTCCTACACATACAAGGTCCGCGCCGCAACCCTCCAGCCGCTCGCTCATCTCCTCGTCGCTGTACCAGGGCACGAAACCGCTCCCGTCGTCCCGGCCCGGCGACGCATGTACCAGCAAGACGCGGGTGCCGTTCGGCAGCGTCAACCTTTCTTCCAAAGGCAGATCCAGCATAAAGGGCAGATGGCCCCCGGCAGCCATCGCACCGGCGGTCCACGAAAACGATTCCAGAATTCCTATACAGTCGCGCAGCAAAGAAATATCCGTCACTTCCTCTACCGGCGTCGCCAGAGGCCTCGCTCTCGTAGTCAGATACCGCTCCGAATTGCCCCGCACGATTCGCGTATTGTCCAGGCCCAGCACCCGCTCCATCACCTCCAGCGGCTGCGCGCCCGCCGCCGCCAGGTCACCCAAAATCCAGTACTCGTCAACGGCTTCCTGATCGTCAGATTTTATATCCGCAAGCACAGCATCCAGCGCCACGCAGTTTCCGTGAATGTCTGAAAGAATCGCAATACGCATGACGAAAATCGGTCTCCAGTTCCCCTTCCGCAACTGCCCTTGCTCACTCTTGACTGAACACACCACTGACTTCCCGGCCTACCGGTGCGAAGGGATATGATAGAATGATGGGAATACGCACAGTCTTTCATTTTAGCACATCGGCACGGCACGAACTCCTGAAACAGGCAAGGATTACGGCATCAGATGGCTGCGTCGTCCAGTCGCCAGCAGACAAATGGCGCTGCGAAATTTACAGATTCGGAAAATGGACAGCGCCATCCCGCCGGCATGAGCGGCTTTCTCGCGGACCTTCCAGACCAGATCAGGCAGGCCGCGTCGCGTATCCGCCCGCACATCGTCGAGACACCGCTCCTCCTGTCCCCTACACTGTCCAAACGCACTTGCGCCCAAGTCTACCTCAAGCTGGAGAACCGCCAGCACACCGGCTCTTTCAAACTGCGCGGCGCAACCAACAAGCTCCTCAACCTCACAGTTGAGGAACGCGCCCGCGGCGTCGTCACCGCCTCAACCGGCAACCATGCCCTGGCGGTAGCCCACGCCGCCACCCTACTCAATGTCAAAGCAACCATCTTTCTTCCGGAAGCCGCTTCTCCCCGCAAAGTCGAGAAGCTTGAGGCTTTTCCGGTCGCGCTTTGCCGCACCCCCGGCGATGCCCTCAATGCCGAAATCAGCGCGCGCCAAGCCGCCCTGCAACGCAGCCAGCCCTTCATCTCCCCCTACAACGACCTGCACATTATCGCCGGCCAGGGCACCATCGCAGTCGAGCTGCTGCGCCAGCAGCCGCAACTGGCCGCCGTATTCGTCACTGTCGGCGGCGGCGGCCTGATGGGCGGCATGGCAAGCTGTCTCAATGCATCACATCGTGCCATCCAGACCTTTGGCTGCCAGCCCGAAAACTCCGCCGTCATGCTCGCCTCCGTGCGCGCCGGCCGCATCGTCGAGACTGAAAGCCTGCCGACCCTTTCCGATGGCAGTGCCGGCGGCATCGAACCGCACTCCGTCACTTACGACCTCTGCCAGAACCATGTCGATCGCTGGCTGACCGTAAGCGAAGCCGAGATCGCGACCGCCATGCGCCTCATTCACCGCGAATCCGGCGAGCGTATCGAAGGCGCGGCCGGCGTGGCCGTAGCGAGCCTGCTGAAGACCGGCAAGCGTTTCGCGGGACAGCGGGTGGCTGTCGTCATCTGCGGCGGCAATGTGGATTCAGATAGTTGGCAACAGGTCTTGGAACAGGGAGACTAGAGAGGAAACAGCGAGGAAACAGTCTATGCCGAATCCCTTTCGCCTCGGCTTTCTGAGCCATCTACGCGGCCGCGCAGACGCTGAGCAGGCCTATCGGGAAAACCTGGAGATCTTTGACGCCGCGGACCGGCTGGGCTTTGACGCCGTGTGGGTCGCCCAGCACCATTTCAAAGACCTGGGCGGCATGTTACCTTCCCCGTTTCCCTTCCTCGCGGCGGTCGCCCAGCGGACCCGGCGCCTGCGCCTCGGCACATCGATCATCGTCCTTCCCTTTGAGCATCCTCTGCGCGTCGCCGAAGACGCCGCCGTGGTCGATATGATCAGCAGCGGGCGCCTGGAGTTGGGCGTAGGCAGCGGCAGCGACGCCGACGAATTCGAAGCCTTCGGTGTCGACATAGACAGCCGTCACCAGCGCACAACCGACGCTCTCATCACGCTGAAGAGAGCCCTCGCCGGCGAAACCCTGGGAGAGGACAATCAACGCCTGCGGCCTCCCGCCCCCACGCTGGGCGACCGCCTCTGGCTGAGCGCGCTCAGCATTCGCGGCGCGCAATACGCGGCCCAAAACGACGCCGGCCTCCTACTCAGCCGCTTTGTCGGCAGTGAAGAACAGGCAGCGGGCCAGGAGCAAGAGCCGGTAGCGGTCGCTTTTCGCGAGGCTTGGGGCGAGCGCTCCCTGCCGCCGCGTATCGGCCTCTCACGCGGCATTTACCTCGGCAGCGACCACGAGGACGCCCTGAGCCAGATCGAGAGTTTCGCGATGGGAGGCATCCCATCCGATCTTACCCCCGAAGGCTTTTGCCAGCGCGTTCACATCGCCTACGGCGCGCCGGAAGACGTCGCAGCACGCCTCAGTTCGGACCGCGTGTTACCCTACACCACCGACCTGATCCTCCAATTCGACCCCATCCACCCACCTCTTGAACGAATCCTCGAAATGCTGGAACAGGTCGCTAAAGAAGTAGCGCCAGCCCTCGGCTGGCGCCCCACTACCCGCTGATCACTCCAGTATCACCCCAGCCAGCGTTTACGCCGCTTGTAATGCTTCACGTCCCGGTAGCTCTTGCGCCCGCCCACCTGCGTCATTCCCAGGTAGAACTCCTTGATGTCCGCGTTCTCCGCCAGCTGCTCCGCCGGCCCGTCCAGCACAATCCGTCCCGTCTCCATAACGTAAGCATGCGAAGCTGAGCGCAGCGCCACGTTCGCGTTCTGCTCGACCAGCAGCATCGAAACACCTGACTCCTCATTGATGCGCCGGATCACCTCGAAAATCGACTGCACCAGAAGCGGCGCCAGCCCCAGGCTTGGCTCGTCCATAAGCATCAACTTCGGCTTGGCCATCAACGCCCGGCCTATCACCACCATCTGCTGTTCGCCGCCCGAAAGAAAGCCTGCCGTGCGTCCGCGAAACTCCGCCAAACGCGGGAAAAAGCCGTATACTTCGTCCAAGTCCCTCCGCAAGTCGGCGTCGCTGGTCCTGCGGAAGATCGCACCCGTGCGCAGATTCTCCTCCACCGTCAGATGCTCGAAAAGTCTTCGCCCCTCCAGCACCTGAACAATCCCCATCTGAACGATCTCGTCCGGCGACTTTGCGTCGATCCGCTCGCCGTTCCACTCGATACTCCCGCGCGTGACCTCCCCCTGCTGCGTGCGCAGCAGGCCTGAGATCGCCTTCAGCGTCGTCGACTTGCCTGCTCCGTTGGCGCCCAGCAGCGACACGATCCGCTTCTCCGGCACTGCCAGCGAGATGCCCCGCAGCACCAGAATCACATCGCTATAGACAACTTCGATATTGTTGATCTGCAACATGAACGCGAAAGCGCCAGTGGCCGATTCCTCCCCCGGCCACCGGCAGCTGAATTCTGCTATCCGCAACTATTCTGTGGCCGGCCGCATATCTGGCAAAGTCACAAAGTCCTGGACCACGACGAAGTCGACACTGCCGTCCTCCATTATCTGCGCCCGCCGGATCTGGGCCTTGTTCGGTGCCCGGTTGCTCCCTTCCACATTCATCTCAAACACGCCGGCCGCGCTGACCGTCCCCATCTGCTGCATCGCTTTCAGGAACTCCGACCCGTTCAGGCCATCGAAGCCGACATTATTCAAAGCCACCGTAAGTACGTCCGCGAGCCCGAACATTGCGCTGTACAGGAGCAGGTAAGTGAACGCCTTGTCATGTTCCGGGTATCCCTTGGCCGCGAAAGTCTCCAAAGCCTGCTGCACGCCCGGCGCATCGGTATCGGTCCACCACAGATAGGGGAAGACACCGTAGTAACCGGCGGCAAGCGGCGCATTCTCGCCCAGGATATTGAGTACGTCTCGGTTCATACCCCAGTTCACGCTGCCCAGCACAACCTGATCGTAAAAACCCATGGCGTGCAGCGTGCCGATTACCTGGGTGATGCTGAACGATATGGCCTGCATGTAAATGACATTCGCGCCGTTAACAAGAAGGTTCTGCAACTGGCCGGTCACGTCCGCGGACGGGTCGACCGGCTGCTCCTCAAGCGGCAAGACGGTGATTCCCAAGGATTCGGCGAAAGCCAGTGATTCCGGCGTGGTCGCACCGGCCCCGAAAGCGTTCGCCCAGCCGATTACGCCGACGGTGATGCTGTCTCCCGCGCCTTCAGGCTTGATCTCTTCCCAGTTGCTGTGCACGAACTGCAGGAAACCCGCGAACTGGTCGGAGTAGATCGGCACCATCCCAACCGTGTACCCGTCCGGCGGATTGTATATCGACTGCGAGTGCACACCAGTGGCCAGATTGACGATCTCGTCTTCGACCACGCGGTCTTTAAGCGCGACCGTCGCCGCGCTGTTGGCCGTTGTGATGAACAAGGGCTTGGGGTCCTCCGCCCGGAACTGCTCATAGACCTGAATTTCCTGCTCGAGAGCGTACTGTGTATCCTCCAGGCGTACGCTCAACATCACACCGCAGACGCCGCCCTCCGCATTGATCTGCTCAATCGCGTCCTGCGTGGCGCTGATAAAGCCCGTTCCCATGAGCGTTGCCAGCGGTCCGGTCAGCCCCGCCTGCTGGTAAATGACCAGGCTTTCTCCCTCGTAATTGTTATCGCAAGTTATCTCCATCGGCGCTTCCGGTGGCGGCGCCTCCTCCGCCGGCATAGCCTCCTTCGCCCCATCCTCCGCGGCCATCGGTTCATCCGCAGGCACCGGGGCACAGGCCGCCAAAAGCACGAAAACGAGCAAAATGCAGGTGATGGTAAAGTACCTTTTCATTTGGGTTCTCTCCTCTCCAGTGAGTCTTTCTTCCTACGCTTCAGTGTAGTATCGTTCCTGCCACTCCACAGTGAGTCTGGAAAATTGGCACTCAGTCAACGCGTAAATGGACGCAGCCGCCAGCCTGCTCTCAATAGCTGCCAGCGGTGTGAAAGGCCGCGCGGTTCATAAATGAGAAAGAGCATCAGCGCCACGCCGAAAAAGATAGGGCGGAAAGAGGTCAGGAGCTGGCTGGAAAGCTCGGGAAAGGCCGCGGCCAGCACCCCGCCCAGCAGGTCCGAAAGGTCCTCCAACAGAATGATGAAGGCAACACCCAGAAATGGTCCCAGATTCGTCCCGAGACCGCCGATCACCAGCATCCCCAGGAAGATGATCGACTCGTTCAGGCCGTAGCCGAACTCGGTGCCGACGCCCCGCTGGCTGTGCGCCTTGATCGCGCCCGCCAGCCCGGCCAGCATCGCCGCAATGAAAAACGCCCGCAACTTGTAGGCGAATAGATTGACCCCCAGCAGCTCCGCCGCCAAGTCGTTGTCCCGCACACTGACAAATGCCCGCCCCAACCTCGTGCGCGAGACGTTGAACATCAGGACCGTCGTAATCAGGAGCACGACCAGCGAGATGTAAAAGTAGTTGCTGACCTCCCCGAAGTTCACACCGGCCAGCTGCGGAAGCGGCACTTCGATTGCGCCGTTTGCGCCGCCAAGGTAGTCCTTGAACGTGTGCCGGCTCAGCCACGGGATGATGAACTGCGCTGCCAATGTGGCGAAGGCCAGGTAGAAACCTTTGACTCGCAGACTCGCCAGTCCGAATATCAGGCCAATCGCGCCCGCTGCGAGGGCGGCCAGAGGGAGCGCTATGAAGAAAGAGAGACCCGCGTGAAAAACCAGCAGCGCCGACGCGTAGCCGCCTACCAGCATGAAGGCCGCCTGGCTCAATGAGATCTGGCCTGTGTAGCCGGTCAGGATGTTCAATCCCTGCACCGCGATGATCGTATAGGCGATCTGGTTGGCAGTAGCGACCAGATAAGCGTCGCCCCAAAGTGGCAATGTGAAGGCGGCCAGCAGGCTGATTCCCAGCAGCCAGTAGTGCCAGGGCTGGCGCAACAGTGCCATGTCCTGTTCATAGGAACGGTCAAAGTCCCCCGCAGGTCGCAACATTGCCACCGGCTAAATCCTCTCGATCCTTTTCTGCCCGAACAATCCCTCCGGCCGTATCAGCAGAACCACCAGCAGCAAAAGGTAGGGAGCGATTTCAGAAGAGTTCCGCACCTCGATCAATCGCGAAGCCTGCACCAGCGCCTGCACCAGGCCAATCGCGAACCCTCCCAACAGCGCGCCGCCCAGCGACTCCAGCCCGCCCAGTAGAATCGCCGGAAACGCGATCAGCGCGACGGTCGAGAGATTCAGACTCACACCGCTGACCGTCGCCAGCAGTACACCGCCTAGCGTCGCGATCACGCCGGCAATCCCCCACGAAAGTCCGAAGACGCGCCTCACCCTGATGCCCACGGAGCGGGCGACCTCGTGGTCCTCCGCCGTTGCCCGCATCGCCAGGCCCGTCTTTGTGCTGTTGAAAAACCAGATGAATATAACCGCAGCCAGGGTTGCCACCACAAAGGTCGCCACCAGCGTGTACTTCAGGCGGATTGCATCTCCGAACGCACCGGGGAAGGGAATGACCAACACGTCGCTGGGTGAAAACGGCGCCGGGAAGTTGCTCTTCAACTCCACGCCGAAAAGAACTGCCGTGGCTCCTTCAAGCAGCTGCGCCAGCCCCAGCGTCATCAGCATGATCGCCAGCAGCGGCTGCCCGGTCATCGGTCGCAGCGCAAACCGCTCGATCAGCAGGCCAATCCCCATAGAGACGAGCAGCGCCGCGACCACGGCCGCCCACAAGGGCAGATCGATAAGCCCCGCGCCCGGCTCCGCTCCACCCCCCGTGAACCACCACGTCAGAAACGCGCCAAACATTACCAGATGCCCGTGCGCAAAGTTGAACACTTCCGACGACTTATAGATCAGTACGATACCCAAGGCGATCAGACCGATCGTCCCGCCGTTGAGTATCCCGGTAACAAACTGTTGAGGTACCAGTGGCCAGTTCATCGCGCCACCCGGAAATGAGTGTCAAGTAAGGGACCCATTGACTCGCACGTCCTTATCGTAGTTTCGATCGATTCCCTCCTGCCCATCAACTCTTCAACTGACCCCAAAAATGTCATCTAATCCCCTGCCAAGCCAACCGCTCCCACCTGATTCCCGGCGGCGAACACCGGTCACTGACCACTGCTGTTCACAATCTTCAGATCTGTCTCAAGGACGCCTTCGCTTCCGTCCTGGTAACGCACAGGTGTCCGCACGTGAATCCACTCCTGTCCTGCATACATGGCCTCGATCATCTCTGCATAACGAGTGTAGAGTACGTCGCGCCTCAACTTGCGCGAGCGCGTCATCTCAGACTCGTCCGCATCAAACTCCTTGTGCAGCAGCACAAAACGCCGAACCTTGCTAGACGGCGGCATCGCCGCATTCACGTCTTCCACCGCCTGTCGTATCAGTTCGCAGACTTCCGCCCTCTGCGAGAGGTCTGCGAAGGTCGTGAAGGAAATGCCCTGCCTTTCCGCCCAGCTGCCCACATTGTCAAAATTGATGATGACCAGGGCGGTAACATACTCCTGCGCCGGCCCGCCCACCGCCATCACGTCCAGAATGTGCGGGCTGAACTTGAGCCTGCCCTCGATGAACTGAGGAGCGTAGCGCTCGCCGCTGGCCAGCGTGATCATATCCTTCATCCGGTCGAGATAGATCAGGTGGCCGTCCTCGTCAATGTGGCCTGCGTCCCCTGTGCGGAACCAGCGCACACCATCCTCCTCAACAATCGCCTCGGCCGTTGCCTCCGCATTGTTGTAATAGCCCTGGAAAACGGTCGGCCCGCCGATCTGGATCTCCCCGTCCTCATCCGTACGCACAGAGACGCCGCCACCAGGCCGCCCGACGCTCGCAAACTTGATGTCAGAGTCCCAATGAATTGTACCACTACCAGTTACTTCAGTTAATCCATATATCTGTTTCAGATTGATGCCCAGGGCGTGAAAGAAGCGCATCGCGTCCGGGCTGAGCGCGCCCCCGGCCGTATAGGCAGCGCGCAGCTTAGTAAAGCCCAATTTATCGCGCAGCGGATGGAAAAGGCACCAGTCGCCGATGCGGTAGGCCAGCCGCAACCCCGGCGACACCGCCGCGCCCGCCATCTTCCTGTCCGCCAGCCGTTGACCAACCGGCAGAAAGAGTTCATACTGTTTGCGGTTGATCCAGGAAGATTCCGCCATCCGCACCTGGATCGTCCCCAGAAGCGCGTCCCACAACCTCGAATTGTAAAGGACCCGCTCCGGCGCAATCTCGCGCACGTTCTCCCGCACCGTCTCCAGATTTTCCGGAAAGTTCATAACCATGCCGTGAACGCAGTGCGGCGCAACCCCCCATGCGTGCTCTGCAATCCAACCCAGCGGCAGCAGGCTGACATGGTTATCGCTGTCGTGAAGCGCGTCCACCTGGGTAAAGGCCTTATTCGATCGCAGAATGTTCTCGTGGCTGAGCATCGCTCCCTTGGGGCGGCCCGTCGTGCCCGACGTGTAGCAAAGTATCGCCAGGTCATCGCCGCGCCCCTGCGCGACCTCCTCCTCGAAACGAGATGGTTCCCTGGCCGCCAGCTCTTCACCCCGCCGGCATACCTCGTCGCAGGCCGCGAGCCAAGGGTCCTCATACTCCCACAACCCCCGCTCATCCCAGTAGATAACCCGCTCCACCTTGGGAATCTGCTCCCTGATGCCCAGCATCTTGTCCACCTGCTCCTGGTCCTGCGCCAGGACAAAGCGGGCGTCGCTGTGGTCGATAATATAGGCGGCCTCTTCCGCCGTGGCGTCGGTGAACAGCCCAACCTGCACGCCGCCCACCGCCTGCAACCCCAGGTAGGCCCACAGATACTGCCGGTCATTGTCCCCGATCGTGGCTACATGATCACCACGCGCCAGACCCAGATCCTGCAGACCCAGCCCGAAATTCCGCACCTGCTCGCACGACTCCCGCCAGCTGAACTCCCGCCAGATGCCGAACTCCTTCTGCCGCAGCGCGACCTCGCCTGCCCCGCGCGATTCGACCTGCCGCAGAAAATGCTGGGGTACTGTCTCCAAGCGGTCTATCTCGGCCATCTAATTCGCCTGCCCCAAATAAGCCCGTATCACCTCCGGGTCGCGCCCGATCTCCTCCGGCACCCCGTCCGCGATCTTCGTGCCAAAATCAAGCACCACGATCCGATCCGCAATATCCATCACCAGCGCCATGTCATGTTCGACCAGGATAATCGTCACGCCCCGTCGCGAGTGAATGTCGAGGATAAAGCGGGCCATGTCCTCCTTCTCCTCGGCATTCATCCCCGCCATCGGTTCATCCAGCAGCAGCAGCTTCGGCTCCAGCGCCAGCGCGCGCCCCAACTCGACCCTCTTTCTAAGGCCGTAGGGCAGCGCGCCCACCATGGTCTTGCGAATGTGCTGGATCTCGAGAAAATCGATCAGCTCCTCCACCACCGCCCTGTGCCGCGTCTCCTCCTTGCGCGCAAAACCCCAATACAGCGCGCTCGCCACCATATTCTGGCGCATATGGATATGCCGCGCTGCCATCAGATTGTCCATCGCGCTCAGATAGGTATAAAGACCGATATTCTGGAAAGTGCGGGCGATACCCAGTTGCGCCACTCTCTTGGCGCCGGCCAGGTCATGTTCGCCCTCAAAGAGCAGCCTGCCCTGCTGCGGGCGGTAGAAGCCGCTGATGCAGTTGAGCATCGAAGTCTTCCCCGCGCCATTGGGGCCGATAATGGCGCGGATTTCGCCCTTCTGCACATCAAAGTCGACCTGGTCCAGTACTGTCGTACCGCCAAAGGAGAGACTGACCCCCTCGACCTGCAGGATGTCCTCAGGGGTCATGGAGAGTGTATCGGCATACTCGCTGCGCCGCCTTGTCTAAGCAGGTTTTTTCGAATGAGGCACAATAGACTAGAAAAGGGGGTACTAAAGTGTAGCATGTGGGATGCTGCGAGGGAAAGCACTGTTTAAAGGATTCGTGTTCTGTCTATAGCGCCCAAGGCAGGTTCGGGCATGGTTTTGTCGGCGCTGTGCGGCAATGAGAATCAGCCTCCTCAATCCGGCAAATGGCGGAATCCTGCTTTTTGCCGATCAGGAACTCTTCAGTTCTGGAAAGTAGGTGATGTAAAAGCCGCGGTCCCGAGTGAGGAAGGCGTCGGCCGAGGCGATTGCGTGGGCGCCAATAAGAAAGTCGGTTATTATTCGTTTGCGTGGCCCGCCAGCCCGACGGTACCGCATCCAGCGTGTCCCGGCTTCCCAGGCGATGTCCCTATTGATTGGGGAGAGAGTGACGCCGATCTCCTGCAAAGCCCTGTTCAGGGCAACCCGCTCGCCGAATGCCGGAACCAATTCCGCATAGACAATGTCGCAGACTAGCAGGGCTCCTCTATCGTAGGCGGCGCGTAGCCAGTCCACGGACTGCGCGTGGTCCGGCGCCTGAGATACAAAAACGTCCAAAAGGACGTTGGTATCGACCGAGGTGATCACCTACCCCTGATTTCCTCCAGGTACTTGTCTACGTCGCAGATTTCATCCAGGATCCCGCAGACTCGGTCAACAGGGTGCTGCGCATCGGTCTGTTTCTGAATAAGCAGTCCTCGTGCAGTCGGTGTGACCTCAACTTCCGCATCCTCGCCAAGACCGAATTGGTCTCTCAATCGTTTAGGAATGGTAATTTGACCTCGTTTGGAAATGCGCATAGATTCCTCTATATGAACGTAAGAATGCCTCTAATCATAACCTGAAAGGCGTCTTACGGTCAATCCATTCTCGAGGCCCCGTGAGCGCCAAAACTGGGGCGATTTTCCGCTTAACTCCGAACAATTACCCCGAATTCAGGAAAGATTCGCTCTGAATGAAACCGAACCTGGTACCTGTCGATAGGCAGATGATATTCTACTTCTGGGGATCAAGCCCTTTCTTCAATAGTGGACTGATGACTCGGTCAGGCGACACAGGCGTGGAACGAACTGAAGAGCAATTGAGGCCTCATAGTGTAAGTCATGCTCAATCCCAAATTGAAGTTCAATGAGCCCCTTTGCACTCACACCAAGAATTCCTCCAGCACAACCGCCACTCCATCCTCCTCATTGGTTACCGTCATCCGGTCCGCTGCTGCCTTCACCTCCGGCACCGCGTTCGACATCGCCACCCCCAACCCCGCCTCCGCGACCATCTCCACGTCGTTAACGTCATCGCCGAACGAGATCATCTCCTCCATGCCAACGCCCCACCGATCCAGCAGCCAGCGCAGCGCGGCCGCCTTCGAAGCGCCGTACGGGATCACCTGGACCAGATCATACTTGGGCGATATCAGGGCGCGGCACGTCTCGGGCAGCCCGCGCAAAAATGTCTCCGACGGCTTCCCCACCACTGCCTGGCCATTCAGCGACAGCGGCTGGGCCGCGTCCAGCTCCTCCAGCGAAGTGAGGATCTTGGCCGCGGGCCGGTTGGTATGTGCTAGCACGTCGCTGACAAGATGGGCCCGGGTCCACGCCGTCCCCCCGTTAACATAAAGCGTATCGTCAATTTCGATCCCCAACCGGCAACCGGGGGCCCCATTTTGGATGGCGCCGACGATCCGGCGGGCATCGTCTACTGGAATCGTCGCCTGAAACAGAACGTTGCCCTGCAGTTCGATCCAGGCCCCGTTGTAGCAGATCATGGGGAAGTCGTTCAGATAAGGGTGGACCAGTTTCGCCGATCGCGGCGGGCGTCCGGTCGCAACCACGATCCTGCGGCCCAGGGCCTGCCAGCTGTCCAACGCAGCCATTGTGCGCGGCGATATCGTGCCGTCATCTGCCAGAAGGGTGTCGTCTAAATCGACGGCCAGTACTGAATACATGATGGTGGAACTCCCGAAATCGGTGGATCATCGACAGTGGACGGCGCCAACTTCGCTTCACCCAGAAACGTTCATTGCGCCCGGCCATCAAGTCTACCCTACCTACTGTTTGCAGTCCATCTGGTCCGCCCTCCGGGTGCATCCCAGGTTAATGTGAGGTCGTTGCCTGAATCAGGATTAAGGGCGAGGAGTGTGTGGCGGGGGACGGCGGAAGGGTGAGGAGAACTGAAGGATTTTGACAGATTTTTGCGAGTCTTGTCAGGTTTTTTGGGGACTCCGCCGTTCCATTCAGCGGCTCAATATAGAGACCACTTATTGATTTTGACGCATTTTGACACCATTCTGACACCATATTTCGACTTTTTGGGCGGATCCCCCGTTTTTCTCAACGGAACGACGGTGAAAGCGCTGAAGGATTTGTTCAGGTTCTGTCAGATTATTTTGGGGGGATTTCCCCAATCCATTCGACGGCTCAAGGGTTTATGATTTGAGGCTCTTGTCGTGTTTTGTCGTGTTTTGCCCGGTTATAAAGGGGGGATGCACGATATTTTATATTTTTTCCACCATGTGAGGCCGAACTTTTGCCTGACCTGAAACCACCAATGTCTAAGTGATCACCGCAAAAAATCCGGTATGCACCCCGCCCTCCGGGCTACTCAAATCATCCCGTCCCGACCGCGAACAATTTACCGTTTAACCGATTTGACAAGCGCTCAAGTCTGGCGTATTCTTATACGTAGCAAAACCAGTTTGTGTTCTGACAGCTTTACGTTGGGACGTTCCCCAAAGGCAATGGAGCTCGGGGCATTTTTCATGTAGTATCGCCAGTCAGTGCGCGGGTTGTTTTGCGCCTTATCTGGTAGTCGCAGTTAGCACAGGAGTGTTCTCACCATGAGTGAAACAGTAGTCGGTACGGTGAAGTGGTTCAGTGATCAGAAGGGCTATGGCTTCATCGCCCGCGAGGATGGCCCCGATGTGTTTGTACATTTCTCCGCGATTCAGTCGGAGGGCTTCCGCAGTCTGGCGGAAGGTGATCAGGTCGAGTTCGTGATTGAGGACGGCCCGAAGGGCCCTGCCGCCAGCAATGTGGTTAGGCGTCAGAGCGTGGCCTAAGAAACGGTCCGTTTGTCATAGCAGGGAGTGACTTTCATGTCGCCAAGTTCCCAAATCCAGGGGCGGGCGGCATAAATCAGGGTCGCTCCCTTTTTTTATTTCAATATTCAGGGGCTACCGGGCATCCGCTTGGTCAGTGCAAACGACGGTCAGTTGGTATCCGTCGAGAGTAATCTTGCCGTCATTTTCCCAGGGCTGACTCTGCCCCGTCCAGGGGTCCAGTTGTAGAAACGGGCCCTCCGCCCTCAATCGTACGTTCCCCGTCAGCGGTGCACCCTCCTCGTTGAACAGCATCCACCAATCCCGGCCACCCTTGCGTACCCGCCGCACGCGCAGCGCCGGCGCCGCCGGTTCAACGCACACATCCACCCCGACCAATCCATCGACAAACCCCACGAGCTGTCCCGCCGGTGTATTCGGCCCGCACCGCAACAGCCTGCCGGCCTCGTCCAGTGTCTGCAGCGCCTCCTGCGCACGAGCATCCGGCTCGTGCATCGCCAGCACAGCCTCGTACTGCATGCCGGCCAGGTGGATACCGCCGGCGTCCACAACCGTGTCCTCCCACAGATGCCGTTCCTCTACATAGTTGAAGTCGCGCTGGTGTTGGAACAGCGCCTTCGCCGGCTCCCACGGCAGCCAGTCCACCCTGCCCAGAATGGCCACACTACACAGATGCCGGCTGTCCGTATTCAGCCAGCACAGCCGCCGGCAGCGGTCCGCGTAGCTCTTATACCGCCCCCACCAGGCGTTGTTCGGCCCCACGTCCGGCGGCCGTTCATCCCAGCGGATTCCTCGCACACTGTAGTAGAAGGCGTGCGGAAACAGCATGTTCGTGCCCCGCACAAAGCACCAGTCCGCCAGCCAGTTCATCTCCTCCCACGTCAGCTCGTGTCCGTACGCGCCGCACAGCTCGTTGGCGTTGCGCCGCCGGCCCGTGTGGATCATCGCCGAGCTCCCGCACTTCCCCTGCGTAGACTGCGGCCCCTCCAGCGCCGTTGGGTCATCGGGCAGCACCCACCGCCACACCAGGTCCTGCCCCGGAATATGGAAATACCGCTCCGCCCCCAGGTCGTCTGCCTTCGCCGGATGCCCGGTCAGCGCAATATTATGCTCCGTACACCACTCGTACAGCGCCGCGTACCAGGTCTCCTCCATCCGCAGCGCGATCGCCCGCTCATAGTCGGCCCGGTATCGCTCTGCATCCGGCTCGTCATCGAACCAAAGGGCCGCCAGATGCGGCGTAAAGTCATAGCCCAGCAGCCGGTTCACATGCGCCAGGATCCCCGTGGTACCAGGCCACACCCCGCGCTCCCGCGATTTGCCCACCGGGCTCGGCTCGTCCGTAAAGATCGCCGGAATCAGCCCGCCAAAATGTTCCCCGAACCGCTCGTAAAATCCATCGTAAACAAGCCGGATAAAGCAGGCCACCGCCTCCGGGTTCAGCAGGTCGCCAGCCAGCGGTTCATCCTCCTCCGGGCCTCCGTCAATATAGTGCAGTCCCCGAATATAGGCGTCCATCTTGCGGTCGATAATCGCCACCGGTTCGCCGCTCTGTCTCCTGACCACCGCCACCAACGTCTCATCCGCCTGCAGCCCCGGCTCCTCTCCGTCCGCCAGCGCCCGCGCCTCCAAACAGCGCGTCTGGAAAGCCGGATTCTCCTCTACCACCTGCCCCGCCGAAGACCCCGACGGGTACATCCCCTCATCGTAAAGCACCACCTGCAACCCCCGCCGCGCCGCCTCCTCGATCGCCACATCATAAAACGCCAGCAGTGCCTCCGACATCCACCCCAACTCCCGCGGCAATCCCACACGCGGGTGAATGATGAATCCGTGCACGCCATGCGCTTCGAAGTCCGCGATCTGCCGCCGGATTTCGTCCGCGTCCAGATCATCGTTCCAAAACCAGAACGGCAGCACCGAGAACTCTCTTGGCGGGTTGGCGAAAGTTTCAAGTGTGGAAGGCATGAGTAAGTCCTGATAGTGATGGGATCCACGTTCAGTTGGTTGTTTGGAAGTGTACTGTATGTCTTGTGATTTCGGTACTTGCGAGTAGCCCGGGACGGTAGCCCAAACGGACTATTCTCGCCCGTCTGAAAGTCAGCGCAATTCGATAACGACCGCTTTTGACAAGGTAACACAAAAATGTTACCATATGGGTAACGATATCATTTAAGAATTCCTTTCACTTTCTTCCCGTGGAAATCACTTTCAGAACGCAAAAGTTTCAGAAAGAATTCAGTTCGGAGAGAAGGCTCAGGAAGAGATTTGGAGATCGCATGGCGCTGACAATTATGGCGCGTATCGGAGTTTTGAAAAATGCCAGTACGTTGTCGAAGGTCCCGGCAACTCGTCCGGAACGAAGACACCAGCTCAAGGGAGACCGAAACGAAAAGTTCGCAATAGACCTTGTCCACCCTTTCAGGCTGGTGTTTGAACCAAACCATGATCCACTCCCACGCAGCAAAGACGGAGGGATCGATCTGGAGCAAGTGACCGCGATCAAGATTCTGGAGGTGGTCAATTATCACTAAGGGGTATTTGAATGGAGCGTAGTGCAGATTGCGCGTTTATGACATCAATTATGAACGCAAACGGCTCCAACCCAAGGAAGGAGAAAACATGGTTGCGACAACGAATCGATTCCAGCCCGATTATGCAGTACCGCCAGGATGGGTCTTGGCGGAGCGGCTTGAAGTCAATGACATCTCACAGGCCGAATTTGCCCGAAGATGCGGTCGCTCGCCGAAACTCATCAGCGAGATTATTGCCGGAAAGGCACCTGTAGAAGCGGAGACCGCGCTTCAGTTCGAAAAAGTACTGGGAGTCGATGCCGGCATCTGGCTAGGGCTGGAAAAAGACTATCGGTTGCATCAGATGCGACTGGCCGAGGCGAGGGAAGCTGAAGCGTCCGCCGATTGGGCGCGCGGCTTCCCCGTCAACGAATTGGTAAAGCGGGGGGTGATCCGCAGGGCGTCCTCCGCTGGAGAGAAAGTAACCGAATTGCTGACCTTCTTCGGGGTGGCCTCCATAGAAGCGTGGACGGTGAGGAATGAAACAGTTGTCGTGGCCTACCGGCATTCCCCGAGTTTCGAAAGCAACAGCTTTGCCTTGGCTGCTTGGCTTCGGTTAGCCGAGCTAGAAGCCGAAGAGCAAGCTTTGAAAAACTATGATAGGACTGCGTTCATGGAAGCTTTGAAGCAAGTCCGTCAGATGACACGCACAGCGATGCCGAAGGCGCTCGTCGAAGCGCGCCATCTCTGCAGTGAAGCCGGCGTTGCGCTTGTGTGGGTAAAGCAGCTGCCCAAGGCGCGCTTGAGCGGGGCGGCGAGATGGCTTTCCCCCCGAAAACCACTGATTGCGCTGAGTGGGCGTCACGGTTCAGATGACCAAATTTGGTTCAGTCTGTTTCATGAAGCCGCGCATATCCTTCTCCACAGCAAGAAGGGCGTATACGTTGACGGAGAGACGAATGGCGACAGCGGAGATGAGGCTGAGGCAAACGAATGGGCAGCCGACTTCCTCATTCCCCAGCCAGCCTGGCAGCGCTTCCTGGCCGCTGACTCATACGATAGCGAGGACAGCGTCAGCAACTTTGCCGCCGAGCAGGAGATTGCGCCCGGGATCGTAATCGGCAGACTTCAGCATGAAGGGCTGCTTTCATGGAGGAGTCGCTTGAACCGGCTAAAGGTAAAGGTCCGGCTGGAGTAGGGACGCCCGCTTCGGACAGAGCAACCTCAAGCCCACGCCTGCTCCCCCGGTACCGTCCAAGTGGCAACCACACATCTTGCACCTTAACCTACTCC
>VXRG01000145.1 GCA_009838625.1 Caldilineaceae bacterium SB0664_bin_27 | reverse complement strand
CCACGAACCCACTGCCTCGCTCGACGTCCAGACCGAGTACGATATTTACACGCGCTTTCACGAGCTCACACGCGACCGCATTACGCTTCTGATAAGCCACCGGTTCTCCACCGTGCGTATGGCCGACCGTATTCTCTACCTGGCAGACGGGCGCATCCAGGAAGCCGGTTCCCACGCAGAACTGATCGAGTCCGACGGCGAATACGCCCGGCTCTATCGCCTACAGGCGGGCCAATTTCTGGACCAAGGCCAAACGGACCCGCCGGCATGATTCTGTTCACGCGAGTCGGCGACGCTGTAAAGAACCTGCTCCAATCCGCCTTCGGCTCTGCGCGCGGCTTCATCTCCAACCTGCGCACATGGAGGCGTGGACTGGCGTTGGTCGTGATGGCCGCGCCCCGCATTGTTGTCGTCTATCTCGCACTTGTAGTCGTTCTCAGCCTCGTTCCCGTTTTACAAGTGTGGCTGTTGAGGCTGGTGGTTGACATTCTGGCCGCCGCAGTTGGCGGCGCGGCCGTCAGCGCCACCCCAGTGCTGGCGCTAGCCGTGCTCTATGCCCTGACCTATGTAATACCTGCCGGCCTTGAACCGATCCAGCAGATGCTGAATGTCTGGCTGGAAGATCGCGCGGTGGGCGAAATTGACCGGCGCCTGATGGATGCAGGCATCCATTTGACAGACCTGATACGAATTGAGCGGCCGGCATTCCAGGATAAGCTGCGTCTCGTTCAGGAGGCCATCTTTTTTCTGCCCAGGCTCACTGCTTATCTGCGGATGGGTCTCGGCACGGCGCTGACTTTGGGCGGCATGCTCCTTCTGCTGGCGGGCCTGCACCCGCTCCTTCCCCTGGTGTTGGCGGTATTCAGCGTTCCGCACCTCTTCAGTGAAAGACGCCTGCAGGATGTAAGGTACCAGTCGATGGTTGACCGCTCCCGTGCGGCGCGCGAGATGCGCTATTGCGCGCGCATCACCACCGGGCCGGCAGCTGCCAAGGAGATCCGCGTATTCGGATTGGGTGACTTCTTCCTGCGCCGTTTTCGCTCGCGGTTCGCTACGGCATATGAGGAGATGCGGCGGGTCCGCCTAGCGCATCTGCGCGCGTCCGCGGCGTTCACCGCCTTGCATGCGCTGGCGACAGCAGGCGGCTTCTGGTACGTAGCCGTCCAGGCCGGCGCCGGGCAACTCACTTTGGGCGATATCGCTCTCTATATCGGTGTTGTAATTCAGACGCAGGACCGCTTCCAGAACCTGGTATTCTGGTTTGGTTTCCAATACGAGATTCTTCTGCACTTGCGCGGGCTGTTTACCTTCCTGGATCAAGCGAAACCGGCCATTGCGCTCCCGCCGCCTCGTCAGGGCCGTCAGGCTCCCGCTGAGCTGCAACAGGGACTTGAGCTGCAAGGAATCCACTTTCGCTACCCTGAAGGCAAGCAGGCCGTCCTGGAAGATGTCAGCGCGAGGCTGCCCTGCGGCTCCGTCACCGCCCTGGTCGGGGCAAACGGCGCCGGCAAGAGCACCCTGGTAAAGCTGCTGACCCGCATGTATGATCCCGATTCAGGTGAGATCCGCATTGACGGCGTCCCCCTTGCGCAGTATGACTTGCCGTCTCTGCGAAGCGGGATCGCCGTCCTCTACCAGGACTTTACCCACTTCGCGGTGACTCTGCGGGAGAACATCGAGCTGGGAGCCGTTGCGATGGAAGGGGGCGGCCTGCACTTGGAGGAAGCCGCGCGCTGGTCAGGCGCCGATGGGGTGGCTGCCGGCTTGCCGCAGGGATTTGACACGCCGCTGACCCGTCGCTTTCAGGGCGGCGTGGACCTGTCCGGCGGGGAGTGGCAGAAGGTCGGTTTGGCGCGGGCCTTCGTGCGCGATGCCGCGCTGGTGATTCTCGATGAGCCGACCGCGGCACTGGATGCAGAAGCAGAGTTTTTACTGTTCGAACGCTTCCGTCAGCTTGTCGCCGGCAAGACCGCGCTGATTATCAGCCACCGCTTCTCTACCGTGCGTATGGCCGACCAGATCCTGGTGCTCGAAGCGGGCTGCATCACCGAGGCAGGCAGCCATGCCGAGTTGGTCTCGCTGGGCGGACGCTATGCCGAACTGTTTGAAATGCAGGCTGGGCGCTACAGGTGAGAATTGTAGTTTGTGAAGAGTCGGGACTTGTGCAGGAATTCCTCACCAGTGGGACAGTAATAGCATCGAGAAGCTTTCAGATTGAGAGGTGTGCTACGATTCTGCACGCGGTAAACCACAAGAGATTCCGGTTTCGGTATTGTCCGACTTGCTCCCGCAGACATTTGGAATGAGCCATTCAAAAGGCGATAATGTCACGAGGTTATAGGTTTCCTTCCAAAGCTCAGGGAAGTTGGCGGAAATTCGTGGGGATTGCAATTCATCCGAATGCCCGTTCCTGCTCGCGACTTGTAGAAACTGCTCTGGTCCGCTGAGGACCCAGATAAATGCCTTTTGATACCAGCGTTTTAGACGAAGCAATCGAGCGGCGCTCTTATCGCCTGGAAGAGGAGCGGAAGCGCCTTTTCGCTCAGACCGTCGCCATTCTAGAAAAGCACAGCAGTCATTTCGGTATCCGTTCCGCCTACATTTTCGGTTCCCTGGCGCAGCCCCGCCGATTTCGCGAGCACTCAGACGTCGATATCGCTATCGAGACAAGCCGTCCCGAACTGTTGTCCGAAGCCATCGGGCGATTTTCAACACTGCTGGAAAGGGACGTCGATCTGGTAGACCTTTCCGCCGTACGATTTGCCGACCGTATCCGTCGCGAGGGAGTGCCTTGGACACCCAAGAGTTCTTAAGCCTTGAATCAGACATTACTACACAGCTCGCAGTCATCGACAATGTTTTCGTAGACATCGAAGTCCGAACACAGGGTTTTGACATCAGTGACACTCGCCACGTTGAGAGCGTGGCCTTTCAGATTCACAACGCTTACAGTGCCACCGAGGAACTTCTGCGTTTGATAGCAAACTACTTTGAGAATCAGATTGGCGATGCTCCCCGATGGCATTCCGCTCTTCTTCGGCGGATGGCTCAACCCGTCCCAGGCGTGCGTCCGGCCCCATTGACCAAAGAAGCATTTCTACTTCTCGACACTTTGCGCGGCTTCCGTCACTTCTTCCGCCATGCTTATGCCTCGACCATCGATCCCACCCTGCTTCAGGCCAATCTCCAGGTCGCTCGCCAGGCGCACAGTCTACTACATCGAGACATATCCGATTTCCTGGACCAACTAAGGCCGGAAAAATGAGAGAAGGGGAGCAGGGCGGCAGAAGAGTGGCCTTCGAGGTCTCCTCTCACTCCACTCTCCTCTTCGCTCTCTCCTCGCATTACCGCCTATGACCACTTTCACCCACGAGTCCTACCTATCCCCCCTGACCTGGCGCTACGGCAGCGAAATCATGCGCAGGAATTGGAGTGAGGCCGAGAAGCGCCGACTCATGCGCCGCGTCTGGGTAGCGCTGGCAGAGGCCCAACTCGAAGCCGGGCTGGTCACAGCCATTCAGGTGGCCGATCTGCGCGCGCGCCAGGACCACATCAACATTGAGCGCGCCCAGCAGATCGAGGATGAAATCCGCCACGATCTGATGGCGGAGATCCGCACCTATGCCGAGCAATGCCCGGTCGGCGGCCCCATCATCCATCTCGGCGCGACGTCAATGGATGTGCTCGACAACGTAGACGCCCTGCGCCTGCGGACGGGCCTCGATCAAATTATCGAAAGGCTCAAACGCTCTCTGGCCACTTTGGCCGAGCGCATCGCAAATGAAGCTGATACGCCTGCAATCGCCTTCACTCACATCCAGCCCGCCGAACCCACCACGGTTGGCTACCGTTTCGCCCAGCACGGCCAGGACCTGCTCGCCGACTTGGAAGAACTTCAGCGTGTTTGCAACAATATCCGCGGCAAGGGGATTAAGGGTGCGGTCGGGACCAGCGCCAGCTACGACCAGCTTCTCTCCGACAGCGAGTTCACCCCCCGCCAGCTCGAAGAACGGGTGATGCAGAAGCTGGACCTGCCTGCGTTCGAAGCCGCCACCCAGACCTACCCTCGCAAGCAGGACTGGCTCGTCGTCAACGCTCTTGCCGGGTTGTGCGCCAGCCTTCACAAGTTCGCATTCGACCTGCGCATCCTCCAATCACCTCCTTTCGGCGAATGGAGCGAACCTTTTGGCTCCAAGCAGGTCGGGTCCAGCGCCATGCCTTTCAAGCGCAATCCCATCGCGGCCGAAAACATCGACAGCCTCACCCGGCAGGTCGCGGCACTGCCACGCATCGCCTGGGACAACAGCGCGCTCAATCTGCTCGAGCGCACTCTCGACGACTCCGCCAACCGGCGCCTCTACCTGCCCGAGGCTTTCCTCCTGACTGATGAGGTTCTGATTCGCTGTCAACGCCTCTTTGAAGGCATGACCGTCTGGCCCGGTCCAACCGCCCGTAACCTGCGCGACTACGGAGTCTTCGCGGCCACCGAACGCTTGCTCATGGAAGCAGTCAAAGCCGGCGGCGACCGCCAACACCTGCACGAGCTGATCCGCGAACAGAGCCTGGTTGCCTGGAAGGCCCTGCAAGAAGGAGAGCCCAATCCCCTGGTTGACAATCTAATGGCGGACCCGCACATAAGGGACCTGGTACCGCGGGAGCGCACCCACAGCCTGTTGCAGGCGTCAGCCTATGTGGGCGACGCGCCCCAACGGGCCAGAAACATCGCCTCTGCAATTCGCGCCGCGGTCGGCTGAGATGCCGCAGCTTCTACTCTCCGCCGACGCCGGCTTCAAGCACCTCGCGCTCGAGGAGTTCCGACGCGACAGCCACAGCGCCCAGCCCCTGGACGAACTGGGGCCCGGAGTCTACCTCGCCGACTGCGACGAGGGCTTTTGGGGCCTGGCCGAAACCTGGATCGACGATCCCCCCGTCTTTACACGTCATATCTGCCCCGTCGACCTCACCATTCCCCTCGTCGCCACGCCCAGAGACCTCTCCCGCCTCAGCGAAGCCGCTGTAACCGAGTATGCCGACCTGCTCGATCCCGACGTCAGTTTCTCCGTCCAGAGCCGCATCCTCGCCGACCTTTCCTATAAGCCTTTCGACGTCAATCGAGCCGTCTCCGCCGCTCTCGCCCGCGCGGTAAGCTCGCCGCTTGACGTTCGGCAGCCATTCCAGATCCTTTCGATCGTCTGCGCCGCCTCCGACCGAGAGCCAGGATCAGAAAAGCCAGCTGCCTCGGGTCACAGGCAACTGGCCTATTTGGGTCTTTCTCTCGCCTCACACAATATCTCTGACTGGGCCGGAGGCGTGCGTCGCTTCCGCCGTGAGAAGGAGCAGGTCAGCCGGGCTGAGTTCAAGATGCTGGAGGCCCTGGAGGCCTTCCGGATCGACCTGCCCGCCGGCGGCGTCGCTCTCGACCTCGGCGCGGCGCCGGGAGGATGGACCCGCGTCCTGCGACAGAAGGGGCAGTACGTAACGGCCGTCGACCCCGCCGAGCTGCATCCCCGCCTCGCCGCCGACCGCGGCGTGCGCCACAAAAGGATGACCGCCGAAGCCTATCTGACTGAAGGGCCGGATGCCTTTGATTTTCTCGTCAATGACATGCGCATGGACGCGCGCGCTTCAGCGCGCCTGATGAACGCCTTCGCCGACTTCCTCTATCCCCACGCCGAAGCCCTGATGACGCTCAAACTTGGAAAGACCGCCGCGGCACTCGATCCTGCCTGCTCAATTCTGCAAGAAAGCTACAACATTCTGCACAGGCGGCAACTCTTCCACAACCGCAACGAAGTGACGATTCATCTCCAGCCGAAACCGGACTGAGCCCTTCATTCCGTCCCGCCGACTTCTGCCGGTCGTCACGGATCCGGCCCAACCGGTAGACCATACAGATACCAGTATTCTTTGCGCGGGTAGACGAGCGCCACCGTTGCCTCCCAGACGAATTCGCCGCGTGCGATCATCGCCTGCAATCGTTGGTCAACTGGAGCCACTTGAGTTGCCAGTGCGTCCGCATTCTCTGACACCAGCGCCTTGCCAATCTCCGCAATCCGCTGCCGGTTGCGAATCTCAAACGGGTATTGCACGCGGCACTCCCGCCGGTTTTCGCTGCAATCGTCGAGAAACCAGTTCAGACTGTTCAGCCGCGCCCGCGCCTCCCGCAGCAGCAGCGCCTGGTAATTGGATGGTAGTCGCGCGATTGCCGTGTCGATCTGGGCCCTGGCCTCCGCAAGTGCCTGCCTCTGTTCCCGTGACAACGAATCCGACTGCGCCGCCAACTTGTGCAGTCGCGCCAGCACATCCCCGCCGCTGCTCTGGACCGGGCGCTCCCCGGCCCCCCTGCGACCATCTGGCGTCGGAACTACGACTGTCCTGTACACCTGGCCCTTCAGTATATAGCTCTCGAACTGCGCCGCCATCGCCGCCACCACCGCCAAATCGGTCTCCGGCGCCGCCGCAATCACGGTACTCAGTTTGGTCGCCATACCACCTCCTCATTTCTCTCCCGGATCCAAAGTCTCTCCCCCGCCTTCCAATTCAACGACCACTGATCACTAGCCACTGTCCTTTTCCAACCAAAGCGTAACCGGGCCGTCGTTCACCATTGAGACCTCCATGTGTGCTTGAAAGACGCCCTTCTCAACCGGCACGCCCTCCGCAGCAAGCAGTGAGCAGAACTTTTCGTATAGCTCCTGTGCCTGTGCCGGCGCCGCCGCGCGCGTAAAACTGGGCCTTCGTCCCTTACGCGCATCCCCGTACAAGGTGAACTGGCTCACCGCCAGCACTTGGCCGCCCACGTCCGCCAGCCCCAGATTCATCTTGCCGGCATCGTCCTCAAACAGCCGCAACCCGGCTATTTTGCGCGCCAGCCATGCCGCCTCAGCTGCGCCGTCGTCGTCGGCGACCCCCAGCAGTACCACAAATCCCTGGCCGATGCGAGCTGCCTCCTCGCCGTCAACATGTACGCTGGCACGGCTGACCCGCTGAATGAGCGCACGCATTTTTTCTCCTTACCACTTGACAAATTGAACACTTGTTCGTATAATGTCAGTATGAACTACTCAATCCAGCTCGAACCTATGGCAAAGCTCGCCCGCATCGGCGAGATCAACGGCTATGAAGCGGCCGGCGACGCGCCGCACGCTGAGTCCACCCGCCCAGGATGCTTCACTCCCGCACAGCCCAAGTCGACGCGGCGGGAACGCAATGCAGCGGCATTGCGCCGTTCCATTATGAAAGTGGCGACCCCTCGCGGCCCGAAGCCGGTGTTACGGACGATGATGACCACCGCCTGCGAGAGGAACTGTTTTTACTGCCCTTTCCGCGCCGGCCGCAGCAGCGCCGAACGCCTCACTTTGCAACCCGATGAGCTGGCCGACGGCTTCCTGCGTATGCAAAAGGCAAAGCTGGTTGACGGTCTCTTCCTCTCCTCCGGCATTATCGGCGGCGGGGTCAGAGCCCAGGACAAGATTATCGATACAGCCGAGATTCTGCGCAAGAAGCAGAGCTACCCCGGCTACATTCACCTCAAGATTATGCCCGGCAGCGAGTATGAGCAGGTGCGCAGGTCCATGCAGCTGGCGGACCGGGTCTCGATTAATCTGGAGGGGGCCACCCCGGGAAGGCTGTCCAGCCTAGCGCCCCAGAAGGAGTTCTGGGACGACCTGATGCAGCGCCTTCTCTGGACCGAGCAGATTCGCAGCACCGAACGCGTGCGCGCTTCCTCCGTCACCCAGTTTGTCGTCGGCGCGGTCGGCGATACCGACCTGGAACTGATTTCGCTCAGCGAAAAGCTCTACCGCCAAGCCCGTCTGAGCCGCGTCTACTACTCCTCCTTCTATCCCGTGCCTGACACACCCTTCGAAGACTTGCCGCCAGTCTCCCTGAAGCGGCAGCACCGCCTCTATCAGGCCAGCTTCCTCCTGCGCGATTACAACTGGGATACCGAGGACATCGGCTTTGGCGCCGACCAGAACCTCCGTCTCGACGTCGACCCCAAGCAGGCCTGGGCCGACATCCATCTGCAAGCAGCGCCCATAGAGCTGAACCGCGCCGACAGGGCCGAACTGCTAAGAGTCCCCGGAATCGGCCCTAAGAGCGCCGACCGCATCCTCAGCGCTCGCAGCCAGGGCACCGTCACGGAGCTTCAGCACCTGCGCGCTCTAGGCGTCCCTTCCCCACAAAAGGCAGCCCCCTATGTCCTCCTCAACGGCCGTCAGCCCGCGTTTCAGATGTCGCTTTTCCCAGTGACCAGTTAGCACATCAAATTTCATCCTCTGTTGTGAATCCCAACAGGTGCCAAGGCCCTTGGCATGAGCCAATACCTTAGCCGATCAGCCCGACTCATGTGCCCGCATAGTGAATCCAATCCTGGCCAACGGCACGGACCAACTTCCGGTCAGCCGTCCACAACTCTCCTTGAAGAAGCTCGGCCAAGGCAAGGTAAAAGCTATCATAGGCACTTGCCCGATTCAATCGATACGTCCAATCAAGCGCATTTCTGCAAATAGATTCGTCGGGTGTGATTATTGAAATATCTAAAGCCAGGGCCATTTCAAGAACATCCTCGGAAACCTCCTTTGTAATCTCCCGGAAACGAACCAATTTGGCCAAAGTTGACGTAACTTCGTATTGCCACAAGGTGGGGGCATATAGTGGAACGTTATTTTCCTGCCAAATGTCCATCTGGTCATACAGCTTTGGCTGTATGCTGTTTGGCAAAAGCATTTTCAGAGTGTAACTCGCGTCAATTGTCACTGATGAAGGCACTGCGCTCCTCCAGATCTGCTCGCGTTTCTTCCAGTGCTCGGTCAATGTCTGGCGGGACGCCATCCTTATCCGCCAAAATGATCTGGTTAAGGCGTTCGCTTTTCTTTTTCCATTCCTTCCAGGCAGTCTGTCTCTGTCCTTTCGTCCTGTTTCGCAGTTGCTCCAAATCGTCCAGACTGACAAGAGCGGCTTTGGGCCGACCCCTGGACGTAAGGATAACTCTTTCTCCTCCATAAGCGACGCGATTGACGAGTTCGGAAATATCCCGCCTAACCTGCCCAATTGCGATCCGAACTTCCATATCCATGCTTTACTCCCTTCTCAATACTTTAGTTGTAATTTACTGACTATAAGTATATTACAATTT
>VXRG01000027.1 GCA_009838625.1 Caldilineaceae bacterium SB0664_bin_27 | reverse complement strand
TACACATAATTTGTAGAAGGCGCGCCTGCGCGCGGGCTTTACTTTCTTCTTCAGAATTCTCCTTTTCACAACATAACTTGACGAGCCACGGCCATGGGATCCGGCGGCGGATTGTGCTGTGCCTGGGACACGGGCTTTGCGCCGTTCTCGGCCTTTATTATTTCCTGTCCAAATTTTGTAGTAGTATGGGCTCACCACAGCGAATCAAGTTCAACAATTTGCATCCACTGATTGCAGATGAGTGGGCGCATTGCGCCCCCTTGATGGATGCCAAGTTGAACGGTTCGCTGTGGTGGCTGCCATTCATCTGTTTTCAGCAAGGGGGCACCGCAATGGACCTCAGAGACAGAATTACCGCGCGGGCACTGTTGTACTCCTCTCCGTGTCCGGTAGTTGACAACCTCAAATCAAAACTGCATCTACGCTCGAAGGTCTCTCTGAACGGTTGACGGCCTAAATTACGCGCGTCAAGCGGTTCGGGCGATTCGTCGCGCCAGACGGCAGCGCAGTTCTGTCATGTGCGCCTCATCACCCACTTCTAGCTCCGGAGTAGTTCACGGGAGTTCAGGAATGTCCGAAACCATGTATCACTTACTCAATCGACACTTCGGCTACGACGAGTTCCTGCCCCTGCAGGAAGAGATCATCACCACCGTCCTTGAGGAAAGAGATGCGCTAGTGCTGATGCCCACGGGCGGGGGCAAGTCGCTGTGCTATCAGTTACCGGCGATGCATTTTGAAGGTTTGACCCTGGTGGTATCGCCGTTGATCGCGTTAATGAAGGACCAGGTGGACGCTCTCAGATCCAACGGCATCCCCGCGGCCTCTATCCACAGCAGGCTACCAGACTTCGAAATCAATCGCGTGCAGCAGAAGGCGCAGCAGGGAGCCTTGAAGATCCTCTATGTCGCGCCGGAGAGACTTACTCTGTCTAGGTTCCAACGGTTTCTCGCCAAATTGAAGGTTAGTCTCGTAGCGGTGGACGAGGCGCACTGCATCTCGGTGTGGGGACATGATTTTCGTCCCGCCTACCGTAAGCTGGGAGAGTTGCGGCGCGCTCTGCCGGGGGTCCCGTTTCTGGCTTTGACGGCTTCGGCGACCGAGCGGGTGCGCGAGGACATCGTGGAACAGCTGGATCTGAAACAGCCAGAGCGGTTTGTTGCAAGCTTCAATCGCTCCAATCTCAGCTACGCCGTGCTGCCCAAGCAAAGAGATTCCTTCGCCAGGCTTGTAGAATTTCTGCAGAAGCACAAGGGGGAGTCGGTCATAATCTACAGCGCTACGATCAGGGGTACGGAGGAGTTAGCCGCGAGGTTGCGTGAGAGCGGTTTTGACGCACAGCCTTATCATGCAGAGCTTGGAGGCGCACGGCAACAGAGACAGGAGGACTTTATACACGACCGGACCGCGATCATCGTGGCGACGATCGCGTTTGGAATGGGAATCGACAAGTCGAATGTCCGGCTGATCGTCCACTATGACCTGCCTAAGACACTGGAGAGCTACTACCAGGAGACGGGCCGCGCCGGTCGCGACGGCCTGCCCAGCGACTGCGTCCTCTTCTACACCTACGCCGAAGTGCGGAAGCTGGAGTACCTCATAGACAAGGACACGGAGGACGAGACTGAACGGCGCAATGCGCGTGAGAAGCTGGCCCGGGTAAACGAGTTCTGCCAGCTGCAGGCGTGCCGGCGAAGATTTCTGTTGCGCTACTTCGGCGAAGAGTGGCCGAAGGGAAATTGCGGTGGTTGCGATTTCTGTCTAACGCCCAGGGAGGAGTTCGACGCCACCGAAATCGCGCAGAAGATCCTGTCGGCTGTAGTTCGCACAGGTGAGCGTTTCGGCATCGCCCACGTCACGGACGTGCTGCGGGGTTCCAGGAAGAAGAGAGTGCAGGAGTTGAAGCATGATGCACTCAGCGTCTATGGGATTGTCGACAGCTATTCCGCAGATGAGATAAAGGAGATAGCCAGCCAGTTGGTGGAAGAGGGCCTTCTCTACAGAGACAAAGGGGAGTACCCGACTCTGTCTGTTACTGGAGTGGGCAAGGATTTTCTGAAGCGCCGCGAAGCGTTGACCCTCACGAGGCCTAAACGTGAACAGGGGAAAACGCCGGCCGACAGCCGATCGGCTCTCGACTTCGAGGAGGTGGATGGAGGCATTCCACAGAGACGCGAGAGGAGAAAAGAGTCGGCTTCCAGCAGCACGTCGCTCGACTTCGATCAGGGACTGTTTGAGGAACTGCGCGATTTGCGCCGCCGGTTAGCCGAAGAGAGAGGAGTCCCGCCTTACGTGATATTCAATGATGTGACGCTCCAGCAGATGGCTTATTACTTTCCGCAGAGCCACGAGAGTCTTTCCCACATTTCAGGTGTGGGCAAGGTGAAGCTGGAGCAACTAGGCGATACATTCATGGCGGCGATCGGCAGCTACGCGCGTCAGCACGGTTTGGTGGAGCGCAGCATCCTCGTTACAGGGAGAAGCAGAAGGCAGAGAGCGGAACGTAAGGTCTCGACCTACGAAACGACCAGACAGCTGCTGAAACAAGGACTGTCTGTCGAACAGATAGCGAAAGAACGGACCATGAAGGAGAGTACCGTAGTCGATCATCTGGAACGCCTCAGTGAGGACGGGATGGACATTGACCTGAGACCGATGTTGCCTCCGGCGGAGAAGGTCGGGGAGATTACGAGGACCTTCGAGGAGATGGGCGGAGAATTTTTGAAGCCAATCAAGGAATTGCTCGGCGACGATTATTCTTACGACGAGATCAAAATGGTACGGATTTTCCTGCGGCAGCAGGGGATAATACCGGAATAAGTTATTGCGCGACGCCTACTTTCTGCCGTTCTTTCGACAGGGTCTTTCAGACCGAACTCAAGCAGGCACTGACATTCGTTTTCAAGCGCCAGACGCCAATAGAGAACGGAAGCATGGCTGGGCTGGCGATGCACTCTGCTGGCTGGTACGGATGACGACAGCGCAGCACTGTCATGTGCGCCTCATCACCCGCTCTTATCTCCGGAACAGTCCGCGGGAGTTCAGGAATGTCCGAAACAATTGAAGCCAGAGAGCTGCAGCTTGTCAGCGTCTTCAGTGACAGCTACCGCTTCGAGGTTCCCGAATACCAGCGTCATTATGCCTGGACAACCGAACAGACAGGAGAGTTGCTGGACGACCTGTTACACGCCATGGAACATGTCGAGAGTGTGCGTGACGCGTCACCTTACTTCCTGGGCAGTATCGTAACCATCAAGAACGGCCCCCAGCCCCACGCGCAGATCGTGGACGGCCAGCAGCGCCTTACAACGCTGACGATTCTTCTTTGCGTCCTGCGTGAACTCGCATCCGAAGAGAGTGACCGGGGCGACATACATAGCTATGTCTATGCGCCGGGCCGGGAATCCGCGGGAATCCCGGGACACTACCGGCTCGCTGTGCGAGAAAGAGACAGAGAGTTTTTTCAGAACAATGTCCAGCAGATGGGAAGGTTACGCTCTCTCCTTGAGCATTCCCCTGCAAACCTATCCGACAGCCAGCAGAGAATGTTGGAGAATGCCCGCCATCTGTTCAGCTCCCTGGCTGGGCAAGAAGAGAGACGACGAAAGATTCTCATGCAGTTTCTCGCCCAGCGCTGCTATCTTGTCGTGGTCTCTGCATCGGACCAGAACTCCGTTTACCGTATCTTCTCCGCGAAAGGGCGCGGGCAGTCGGAACAAGATGAGGCCGACCGCCAGGGCGAGCGGTCTGCGTACGCGCCTCCGCCTGCCCCTCCCGTGCTGGAAGTCGCTGAAAACGCAATACAACCTGGCCCCATCCATCACCTGCTTAAGCAGCACTTCGGCTACGACGAGTTTCTGCCCTTCCAGGAAGAGATCATCGCCGCCGTCCTCGAGGAGAAGGATACGCTGGCACTGATGCCCACGGGCGGGGGGAAGTCGCTGTGCTTTCAGCTGCCGGCGATGCACTTTGCAGGGTTGACCCTGGTGGTATCGCCCTTGATCTCGCTGATGAAGGACCAGGTGGACGCTCTCAGGGCCAACAATATCCCGGCGGCCTTTATCAACAGCACACTGTCAACCTCCGAGATCGAGCGCGTGCAACGGCAGGCGCAGAGCGGAGTCCTGAAGATTCTCTACGCCGCGCCCGAGAGGCTGGCGCAGCCTGAGTTCCAGCAGTTTCTCGCCACACTCCTCGTGAGCTTCGTTGCCGTGGACGAGGCGCACTGCATCTCGATGTGGGGGCACGAATTCCGACCCGACTACCGCAAGCTCGGCGATCTGCGCCGCAGCCTGCCGGGCGCGCCGTTTCTGGCTTTGACGGCCACGGCGACCGAACAGGTGCGCGAAGACATCTTGAAACAGCTTCATCTGCAGCAGCCGCAACAGTTCGTTGCCAGCTTCAACCGCCCCAACCTCAGCTATGCCGTGCTACCCAAACGGAAGGACTCCTTCGCCAGGCTTACAGAACTGCTGCAGAAGCACAAAGGCGAACCCGTCATCATCTACCGCACCACACGCAAGGCTACCGAGCACTTGGCCTTGCTACTGCGTGACAAAGGTTTCAACGCACAGCACTATCACGCCGGGCTGGAAGATGACGAGCGGCATCAGACCCAAGAGTACTTTATGCAAAACCGGACCCCGATCATCGTTGCTACGATCGCGTTCGGAATGGGCATCGACAAGTCGAACGTTCGTCTGATCGTCCACTTTGACCTGCCCAAGACGCTCGAGGCCTACTACCAGGAGACAGGACGCGCCGGGCGCGACGGGCTGCCCAGCGACTGTGTCCTCTTCTACTCCCCTGACGACGTGCCGACACTGAGGCGCTTCATAAATGAGATCGAAGATGAAGCGATTCGCAGCCACATGCATGAAAAGCTAGTCCAGGTCATCGAGTTCTGCCAGCTGCAGGCATGCCGGCGAAGATATTTGCTGCGTTACTTCAGCGAAGAGTGGCCGGAGGAGAACTGCGGCGGCTGCGATTTTTGCCGGCCTTCCAAAGAGGAGTTCGACGTCACCGCGATCGCCCACCAGATCCTGTCGGCCGTCATTCAAACGGGAGAGCGTTTCGGAATCACCCACGTCGCTGCCGTGCTGCGGGGTTCCGGAAATAAAGTAGTAAGAAGGCTGGGGCACGATGCTCTCAGCGTTTACGGCAATGTCGACAGCCACTCCGTCGACGGGATAAAGGAGATTGCCGGTCATCTGGTGGAAGAGGGGCTGCTTCGCAGAGAGGCAGGAATGTACCCGACGCTCTCTGTCACTGAGACAGGCAGACGTTTTCTAAAGAGCCGTGCAAAGCTGGTTCTCTCACTGCCGGCAAGTGATGAAAGGGGAGCGCCGACCACTGGGCGGGCGGGTCGCGACAACGAGGAGGCGCGCAGAAGGAGAAGGCAAAGAACGATGCGTGAGGGCTCTACCTTCATGGAGACCAGACAGATGTGGGAACAAGGACTGTCTGTTAAGGAGATAGCCAGAAGGCGGGGCGTGAAGGAGAGAAGAGTAGTCTATCATTTGCAACGCCTGATAGAGGCGGGATTGGATGTTGATCTGAGACCGGGGTTGCCTCCGGCAGAGAGGGTCGAGGAGATCCGAAGGGCCATTAGAGAGACGGGCGGCGCCTCCTTGTCTCCGGTCATAAAACTGCTTGGCGACAGGTACCACTACTACGAAATCAAAATGGTATGGCTTTTCCTGAAGCAGCAGGGGGAGCTGCCAGAGTAGGCTATTGCGCGACGCCTGCCTTCCGTCGTTCTCTCGATGGAACCTTTCATACCGGACCCAAGCAGTCACTGAAATTCGGTCTCAAGCGAAAGCCGCCAGACGCGGTTTATCGCCTAAACTTTTCAGCTTCATAGATAGGAGATTGAGATGTATCAGCAGATCACTTTGATTGGCCACCTGGGCGGAGATCCGACGATGCAGCTATTGCAGGATGGGACGCCGGTGACATCTTTCAGCGTAGCGACAAATCGCCGCTGGAGGACCCAGGATGGGACGACGCAGGAGGAGACAACATGGTTCAGTGTTTCGGTCTGGGAACGGCAGGCCGAGTTGTGCAACCAGTACCTGACGAAGGGGAAGCGCGTGCTGGTTGTCGGTGAAATGAAAGAACCGAGCACTTGGACCGATCGGGATGGGAATGTGCGCGCTTCACTGGAAATGCGGGCTCGGACTGTGCGATTTCTCAGTCCACGTGATGGGGCCCAGGGCCTGGCACCAGATCAAGGTGAGGGGGAGGAGATACCGTTTTAGCGTTCTGTGCAAATAAGGCGCGGGAGGCAGACGGGAGACTACAGCTTAGGTGCACATATGACCATATGTTCAGTGCAATGTCTGCATATGGTCATATGGATTTGTAGCGGGTGCGGCTCTGCGAGTGGGCTAAGGTTGCCCAGGACATCTTTGTGAAGGGAGTGGTTAGGGATGTCTCCATGCGAGACTTTCTCAGACGACATTTCGGCTATTCCAAGCTTCTGTCGCCAATTCACTATCGGATGACTAAATCCTTATCCCGGGAGAGCGGTTCGGCAGATGGCCCGCAGTGTCCCACAGATAATCGTAGCGGCTACATCTTGTTGAAAGGGGCGATAATTCTCGCTTTGGCGCTGGCCGTCGCATTGCTTCGTCTCTATCGTTTAGGGGAGCTGCCACCGGGGATCAGTCAAGACGCAGGAGCACATGGTCTGGACGCTCTCCAAGTACTGCGGGGAGAGCATGCTGTCTTCTTTCCAAGAAATTTTGGACGCGAGGGAATGAATGTCTACGGGACTGCGTTGGCCACTTTTCTCTTGGGCCGCACTGTTTTGGCAATCTATCTTCCCGCCGCATTGGCCAGCGCAGGCACGGTCTTTGCTGTGTTTTGGTTGGGCCAATTATTTTTTGACAGAGACGAAAATGGGCAGCCCACCCCTTGGCGCGCCTTGGTGATTGGCGGCGTGGCAGCTGGTTTACTCTCGGTCTCTCTCAGCCAGACTTTTGTGGGGAGAGCGGGCGTCAGAGGTAACTTTCTTCCTTTGGCGCTTTCGCTCTGTCTCGCCTTACTGTGGTCTGGGTGGAGGAAGCGAAGTTTGTGGCAGATCGCCCTGTCGGGCGCATGCGCCGGTCTGTTACCTTACACTTATATACCCGCTCGTTTTGTACCATTTCTCTTTCTTTTCTTTGGATTAAGCTTTCTACCGTCATTTGTTAAGGATCGAACCAGAGAAGGGAAAAGAAGGGGAGGAGACATATCGAATTGGCTGGCAAGGATCGCTTCTTCCTCAAAGGTCGAGCAGCAAATGATCGAAGTCTTTCTCGGCTGCGCAGCGCTAGTGGCCGCGCCAATTCTACTTCATTTTTCCCTTCATCCCGACCATTTTTTCATGCGAAGCGATCTGGTCTCTGTCTTCCAAACGCACATGAGCCAAGGAGAGACACTAGGGACTTTTCTGAAAAACACATGGAGCCACATCCTGGCATTCGGTTTTCGCGGCGACTGGGCCACACGGCACAACATTCCCTTCAGGCCAATGTTGAACATATGGGAAGCGTCTTTCTTCTGGTTTGGTGTGGCGATGGCCGGATGGAACATTCAAAGATCTGCCAATCGTCTACTGCTTCTCTGGCTGCTGATATTACTTCTGCCGGCAGCGCTGGCCATAGGAATGATGCCTCCACCCAGTTTCATTCGCATGATCGGTGTGGTGCCAGCGGTCTACTTACTCATTGGCTTTGGATTCTGGGAATCGGTCCAGCTCCTCAGGCGACTGGGGGACGCATCGCAGGTACCCACAAACCTACTTTCTCGCACATACAGGACCGGCCTTACCGTGGTTCCAGGAGTTGTGATCGCCGGGCTTGTCTTGATTCAAGGGGTGAATACATATAACGCCTATTTCATAGAAGGAGCGGCCAATCCGAGATTCCAGAGAGAGTTCAACAGTACTTGGAATGATGCCGCGCAGGTATTGAATGCTATGCCTTCCAAAACGGGCACTGTTTACTTTCTCACGTCTGAAGATGATATGCATTATGGCTTTGAATACGTGAATTTTGGCTTCGAGTATCTGTATCAAGGAGCAGCGCCTGCTTATGTCTTTCATGCCCGAACACTGGACTTGGCAGCGATGATTGAATCTACACTGAGGAAATTGGGAAGAGTCACTGATGTCAGGTTGGTTCAGTTTACTGAAGACGGTACCCACAGTGCCCACGTTTTTCACGTTCTCGACAAGTATGGGCGTTACCTAGCGAGCGACAAGCATCATCAATTCAACATCCACACCTTCACGGATGTAGTAGTGGACCACCCCTGGACTCTTTATGACTACCTAGAACAGCTGACTGTCCACTACGATGGCGACATAAGTCTCGTGGGATTTGCCGTAGGTGAAGGAGAAAGACAGTTGTCAACGCAGCATACCCTCAGTCTGAACTGCAATCGTTCCCTGTGGGTGGCTTTGCAGTGGCAGGTACACGCCGGTTTGGATGTTGACTACGCCGTCTCTCTACGCATACATGATGCTGAGGGCACAAGAGTTCACCAAAACGATCAGTGGTTACTTCTAGGACGCCTGTACAATGCGCCTACCAGTCGCTGGATGGCGGGTGAACCAGTCGACACACACATTAACTTTACCGTCCCGCCCGATCTCTCTCAGGGCGAGTACGAATTACGACTAATCGTCTACGACATCAAGACTCTGAATCCCACTGTTGAGATCGATGTTTGGGAGCCGGAGGTGGTTCTGACAAGACTTCGACTGGCGGAATGTGGTGGAAAGTGATTTGGAGGAGGCTGATTTGCTATGCTGCGCCGCGGTATCTCCAACCTCCGACGGCCCCCTGGGAAAGGTCGCCGCCGGAAAGGTTAGAGGTGATCGGTAGAGCCATGAAAGAGATGGCCGGCTCCTTGCTGGACGTGCGGATTCGGCAAGTGCGGCTCTGGGTGCGGGCCAAGGTTATTCGGGGAGACTTTGTGGAGGGGGAATGGGCAGGGATATTCACACCAGCACTGGATACAGACAGTTTGTGTCATGGTTAGATGCAACAAGGCAGTTCATTCAGCAAACAGGAAACATGTCATGAAACCTACTTTTCGTATGCTGGTTGCTATCGCTGTTGTTTGTGCTTTGGCCGTAGTCGCGAGAATTCCTTACGTGCTTGCATCAGATCCTGACCCCACGTCTGGAGCCACGGACAGGGACGCGCTGGTGGCGTTCTACCATGCGACCGACGGCGACAACTGGAGGGTCAGCGATAACTGGCTGACCGAGGCGCCAATGAGTATGTGGCACGGCGTCACCACGGATAAGAACGGTCGGGTTATTGAGCTTGAGCTCTGGGGCAACAACCTGAGCGGCGTGATCCCTTCCGAATTGGGCAACCTCACCAGGCTAAAGGCGTTGACTCTCCCAAGCAACAACCTGAGCGGCGCGATTCCTTCCGGGTTAGGCAACCTCACAGACCTTGAATCGTTGCAGCTCTGGAACAACCAGTTGAGCGGTCCAGTCCCTCACGAGTTAGGCAACCTCACAAACCTTGAATCGTTATCCTTCTGGGTCAATCAGTTGGAAGGGGTGATTCCGTCTGATTTGAGCCGACTCAACAATCTGTCAGAACTGGATCTCGGGGGCAACAACCTGAGCGGGACGATTCCGCCCGAACTAGGCAACCTCATCAATCTGACGTGGCTCGCACTCTGGGGCAATCAATTGGAAGGGACGATTCCGTCGGAATTGGGCAACCTTACCAAATTGTCAAGTCTGGGCCTCGGCGACAATCGGTTGATTGGGGAGATTCCATCCGAGTTGAGCAACCTCACTAACCTGGAGTCGTTGTCGCTCGGGGGCAATCAGTTGGGCGGCACGATTCCGTCGGAGTTAAGTAGGCTCAGCAACTTAAACTCGCTGTCGCTTTCAGGAAATAGGTTAAACGGTTCAATTCCGTCAGAACTGGCAAAACTAACCAGATTGAGCCGTTTTGATCTTTCAGAGAACCTGTTGAACGGCTCAATTCCATCAGAACTGGGCGACCTCACCAGTCTCTGGGCGCTAGATCTCTCAAAGAACCAGTTAAGCGGTTCAATTCCGTCGGAACTATCAAGACTAACCAGCTTGAGATCGCTTATTCTTTCAGAGAATCTGTTGAACAGCTCGATTCCGTCGGCACTGGGCAACCTCGCTAATTTGACAAGACTGAACCTCAAAGACAACCATCTGATCGGGACAGTGCCGCCGCAGCTGGGCAACCTCACCAACTTGGAGGTGTGGTATCTATCCGGCAACAGGCTGGATGGATGTCTGCCCGCGGGTTGGCAAGATGCCAGGGCAAATGACTTCAACGATCTAGGAGTTAGCTTCTGCAATGCGCACCCGCCGCCGCACACCATCGCTAGCGACAGAGACGCTCTTACCGCGCTCTACCGATCTGCGAATGGCAATTACTGGATCAATAACAGCAATTGGCTTTCCGACGCTCCCCTGAATACCTGGTACGGTGTCACCACGGACGAAAACGGTCGGGTCATCAGACTTTATCTCAAAGAAAACGGGTTGTGGGGTACGATTCCGTCCGAACTGGGCAACCTCACCAGTCTTCGAGGACTCTCTCTCTCGGACAATCAGTTGGACGGAACGATCCCGTCAGAGCTGGGCAACCTCATCAACCTGGAATGGTTGTACCTCGACTCGAATCAGTTATGCGGAACGGTCCCACCAGCGTTGGGCAAACTCTCGAATTTGACAGAGTTAATCCTCTTTTCAAATCAGTTGCAAGGAACAGTTCCGCCCGAGATGGGGAATCTCACCAACTTGGAGATACTGTACCTCGACTCGAATCAGTTATCCGGTGCGATTCCTACGGAGTTGAACAACCTCACCAACTTGTCTGAGTGGGGCATCTCGGGGAATCAGCTAAGCGGATGCGTGCCCGCAGCATGGCGGAGTGAATGGGGATGGGGGAGTGATTTGGAGAAACTTGGTCTGTCGTACTGCGACGCGCCCTCATCGCCACATCTCGTTACCGACGACAGAGACGTCTTAATCGCGTTCTACCGGTCTGCGAACGGCGACAACTGGATCAATAACAGCAACTGGCTTTCCGACGCTCCCTTAAACACCTGGTACGGTATCACCACAGACGATAGCGGTCACGTAACTGAACTGGAACTTGGGCTCAATGGGTTGAGCGGAGCGATTCCGTCCGAACTCGGTACACTCGGCCATTTGGAAAGGTTGAGTCTGCACGGCAACGCGTTGCGTGGTGAGATCCCGTGGGAACTAAGCGCCCTTGTTAACCTGACAAGCCTGAATCTCTCGGAAAACCAGTTAGACGGGACGATTCCGCGGGCGTTGGGCAACCTCACCAACTTGGAAGTGGGGTACCTTTCCGGAAACAGGCTGGATGGATGCCTGCCCGCGGTTTGGCTAGGTGTCGGGACAAATGACTTCGACGAACTCGGATTGGTCTTCTGTACCGCGCCTTTGCCGTCTCTTGCCACTGTCACTGACGAGGACGCACTCATTGCATTTTACCGAGCTACGGACGGCGACTACTGGACTGACAACAGCAATTGGCTTTCCGACGCCCCCTTGAACACTTGGTACGGTGTCACCACGGACGAAGACGGTCGGGTTATTCTCCTCGATCTCAGAGAAAATGGGTTGTGGGGTTCGCTTCCGTCCGAACTGGGTAACCTCACCAGTCTCGAAGGACTCAATCTCTCGGATAATCAGTTGAATGGAACGATTCCGTCAGAATTAGGTCACCTTACCAATCTAACATGGTTGAACCTTGACTCGAATCAGTTATGCGGCACGATCCCGCCAGAATTGGGTAACCTCACCAGTTTGACAGAGTTATACCTCGATTCGAATCAGTTGCAGGGAACAGTTCCGACAGAGATGGGGAATCTCACCAACTTGGAGGTACTGTATCTCGACTCGAATCAGTTATCCGGTACGATTCCTCCGGAGTTAAACAACCTCACCAACCTGTCTGAGTGGAGCCTCTTGGGGAATCAGATGAGCGGATGTGTGCCCGAAGCCTGGATGGATGAAGGGTGGAGTGACTGGGAGAATGACTGGGAGATACTTGGTCTTCCATATTGCGCCGCGCCCTCGCCGCCACTTACCGTCGCCGCCCTATCCGCGTTCTACCGGTCTGCGAACGGCGACAACTGGAGGGACAAAGACAACTGGCTTTCCGACGCACCCTTGAACACCTGGTACGGTGTCATCACGGACGAAAGTGGCCGGGTCACTGGACTGGAACTCCCTTATAACGGATTAAGCGGTACGATTGCATCCGAACTGGGTACGCTCGGCCATTTGGAAAGGCTGCTTTTGCACGGCAATGCGTTGCGCGGCGGGATCCCGCCGGAACTGGGCAATCTCTCCAGCCTGACAAGACTTTCTCTCTGGAATAATCAGCTGGATGGAATGATCCCTTCAGAGTTGGGCAAGCTCACCAACCTGGAATGGCTATACCTCGACTCGAATCAGTTGCGCGGCACAGTTCCTCCAGAGTTAGGTAATCTCACCAACTTGGCGGTGTTGTGGCTTGACTCGAATCAGCTGCACGGAACAGTGCCTCCGGAGTTGGGCAACCTCACCAACCTGCTTGGATTGCGTCTCTCGGGGAATCAGCTAAGCGGATGCGTGCCTGCGGCATGGCGGAATGTGGTGGAAAGTGATTTGAAGGAGGTTGGTCTGCCATACTGCGCCGCGCCATAACCACTCTCTTCGGCAGCTCCAAAGGAACCCACCGCCGAGCTCAATACGGTATGCCTTTTCCTGCGGCAGCAGGGGGAACGAGCGGGTCAGGCGATTGGGCGACGTTTGCCTCTCCGACTCTTTACACCTGTACACGTTGAGGAGGACCAGGATGTACCAGCAGATCATGTTGGTCGGCAGTTTGAGCGGAGATCCGAAGATGCGTCTCACGCAGGATGGGACGCCGGTGACCTCATTCAGGGTCGTGACGAATCGCAGCTGGAGGGCCCAGGATGGGACGACTCAGAATAAGACGGTCCGATTCGATGTTTCGGCAAGGGGACGGCTAGCTGAGGTGGTCAATCAGTATATGACGAACGGGCAGCGTGTGCTGGTTGTCGGCGAGCTGGAAGAGCCGAGCACGTGGACCGACGGGCAGGGCAACACGCGCGCTTCGCTGGAGGTGCAGGCACGGAACGTGCAGTTTCTTACCTCACGTACGGAGGCGCAGCCTTTCAAACCGGCTCCGTCCCAGCTAGGACACGACTGGCAGTGCAAAACGTCTCCACGCGAGTGGAACGACGGCGAAGGCTTCACCAACATGGAGCGCTGCAGCAAGTGCAAGAAGCGCAGATATGTAGATATTTCCAGGAGCAAGCAAGCTATACTGAGGATTCAGTATGTAGACAACGAAGAAAATTTGACAGAGAAGGAACCCCCTTGCATAGGGACTAGTCTCGTTGCATAGGGAATAGTCTCATTATTCACAGGGAACTCAACACGGCCAAGCCTCATATGAATCGTTCCTAGCCGGAGGTTCAGATAAGGGGTTGGTATTTGGCGCTGAGGTTGGCCACGAACCGATTAGCGGAGGCAGGGAACAGAGGATATGGGACCTCGACCAGGACAAGAGATGGACACGAAGGACAGGCCCTCAGACGCCCCAGCGGCAGCGGCGATACGGTATGCAGGGCTGGGATTCCTGGTGGGGTTCCTGCTGTGCGCGATCGTGGCGGGGGCTTTGATGTGGCAGCTGCAGCGGCCTACGCCGCCCCCGATCGTGCTGCACTCGCTGCCGACCCCGGACCCGACGGAAACGCCGGCGCCGACTGCCACGCCCGGTCCGCTCGTCGTATTCGTGAGCGGAGGCGTGCACAGCCCGGGCATGTACGAGGTGGCGGCGGGCGCGCGCGTGGGTGATGCGCTGGCCAAGGCGGGCGGTCTGGTGGCGGATGCGGACCCGGCGCTCGTCAACCAGGCGGAGCTTCTTTTCGACGGCGCGCAGGTTCATGTGCCTCTGCCGCAATCCCCGGGGGCAGAGGCCGCGTCGACAAGCGGGGCGCTCTCTACAGAAGCGCCCTCTACCCAAGCGCCCTCTACCGGTCTGTCGGGGCAATCGGCCCCGACGGCCGCGGGGGCGTCCTCCAGCGCGTCAAGCGGCGGGTTGATCAATGTCAACACGGCCTCCCTTGAACTGCTCGATACGCTTCCCGGGATCGGCCCGGCCAAAGCAGCGGCGATCATCGCGGAGCGGCCCTTTAATTCGGTCGAGGAGTTGGAGCGGGTGCCCGGTATTGGTCCCAAGACCCTGGCGAACATCGCGCCGCTGGTTAAGGTTCGCGATTAGGGTTCGTTGACATTTTGGGAAGGCCGCTCAAAATTCAGCAGAAGAGGAAAGCCAGTAGGCCTGACAGGGATTTTTCCGGCTTGAATGTTGCCCAAGACAAAACCTATTGATCCGCGAAGTCACGCGAAGGGGCGCGAAGAACAGCTTTTTGTCCGTCATCACCTCGCTGGCGCTTTTTGGATCAGGACCAGGATAATCGAGATTCCGGCCAGCCCGCTGTGCGCGTAAGCGTGAACCCTGCACCTTTTTCCTACCACCTCAATGCAATCGCGGCAATGGAACGGCGAGCAGCTGGATGAAACTGCTCTACCTTGCGATAGCCTATCTTGCGGGCGTAGCCAGCGGACAGATGCTCTGGCAACAGGGCTGGTTTGGCTGCGGTATTGGCGACCATTTCTGGATGGCGGCGCTGGCTCTGATTCCGGTCTGTCTGTGGAGGGATGCCGTTGACGTTCCCCGGGCGACGGCGCCCATGGTCTGGCCGGCGGCGGCCGGTTTTGTGCCGCCGCGCAGGACGCCCTCAGCCTGGCTTGTGGGCGGAATTCTGCTGGCCGGCATTTGCGGCGTCCTGCGCCTTGGTTCACACCCGCCCCAGCCCTGTCTCGGGCCATCCGATTTGGCCTACTACAACGGCATCGGAAACGGAAGGGACGGCGGCAGCCGGCCGGCAGCTGTAGACGGGTACGTGGCGAGCTACCCGGTCCTGAAGGAGGGCTGGCGGCGGCTGGATATCGAGGCGGAGTACCTGGAGCTCGAGGGCGAGAGGATAGGGGTCGACGGGCGCCTGCGACTGCAGACGAACAGCGTACACCGTTTTCGCTACGGAGAAGGTGTGCGGGCGCGAGGCGAGCTGACGGAGCCGCCGGTCTTCGAGGGCTTCGATTACCGGGCCTACCTGGCGCGCAAAGATATTCACAGCCTGATGCGGCGGGTGCGCGTCGAACCGCAGCCGGGCAGGCTGCGGGGGACGTTTCCGCTGCAGTTCGTCTATGGCTTGCGCAGTCGCGGGGAGAGGCTTCTGAACCGCCTGCTGCCGGAGCCGTATGCCGCGCTGGCAAACGGGATGCTGCTGGGCATCGAAGCCGGCATTCCGGACGAGCTGTACGAGAAGTTCAACCTCACGGGCGCCAGCCACGTGATCGTGATCAGCGGCAGCAACGTGGCGCTGGTGACCGGCGCGCTGATGGCGCTGGGCATCAGGTTGTTTGGCAAGCGCGGCGCGCTGTGGCCGACGCTGGGCGGCCTTGCCCTGTACACGGTCCTGGTGGGGGGAGACGCCGCGGTGATGCGGGCGGCGTTGATGGGCGGCCTGTTTGTGGTGGCAACGGTGCTGGGGCGGCAGAGCACAGCACTGGTCAGCCTGGCCGCGGCGTGCTGGGCGATGACGCTGTGGAATCCGCTCATGCTGTGGGATGTGGGCTTTCAACTGAGCAGCGCGGCCACCGTCGGACTGATCCTGATCGGACCGGCGCTGACGGACAGCGTCACGTCATTGTGGCGCAGGTTGGAGAGAGGCTTGCTGCGAAAGGGGCGCGCGGCGGACGGTTCGCAGGCGGATTTTCTCATGCCCAGGTCATTTGGCGACTTGCTGCGGGACAGCCTCTTGATGACGGTCGCGGCCAGCGTCACGACCTATCCCCTTATCGTCCATTACTTTGGACGGCTGAGCCTGATCAGCCTGTTCACCAACGTTCTGATCGCGCCGGCGCAACCCTGGATCATGATATTTGGCGGCATGGGATTGATCGCGGGGCTGTCGGGCCTGGAGCAGGTCGCTTACTACCTGCTGTTTGTACCCTACGCCAGTCTATGGTGGACGACGATGATCGTGAAATGGCACGCGACCATTCAAGGGGGCAGCGTGGAGGTTGCCGCGTACGGGGGAGGCGCAATGGCTTTAACTTACGCCGCCATTCTGGGGTTGTACTGGCGAAAGTCGATAGCGGGGCAAGTTAAATGCGCTACCGCTTCGTTATTTGAGCGCCTGGGGCGGAGTGGGCACAGGGCTGCCCGCTTTTCTGCCGTGGAACAGAGAGAGACCGCGGCCGGCCGGCGGTTGACAGTCCTTGCGGGCGCGACGCCTACCTGGACGGTTGGGCTCCTGGCGGTGGCGGCCGGCCTGCTGTGGTGGCTGGCCCTGACGCAGCCGGACGGGCAACTCCACGTTTACTTCCTGGATGTCGGGCAGGGGGACGGGATCTTTATCCAGACGCCCAGCGGCCGCCAGGTGTTGATAGACGGCGGGGATGACGGCCAGCAGCTGTTCGCTGAACTGGGCGCGGTTATGCCGTTCTGGGACCGTCACATCGATCGGGCGATTGTAACGCACCCTGACTGGGACCATATCGGCGGACAGGTGGATTTGCCCAGCCGCTTCGGGCTCGGCCAGGCGATCATCAGCGAGAATGTGCGCGATCACGAGGACTCGCAGCTGTGGCTGGCGGCCCTGGAGGCGGAGAATGTGCCGGTTGCGGGACTGCAGCAGGGGGCTTGGCTGGATCTTGGCGACGGGGTGGCGCTGTGGGCGCTGTGGCCGCCGCGGGAGAAGTTTTTAACGGGGCTTGAGGAGAATGACAAGAACGAACGGTCGCTGGTGCTGAAGCTGGTTTACGGCAGTTTTTCGGTACTGTTGACGGGCGATGCCGGCCTGTCCAGCGAGGCGCAGTTGTTGCGCGAGGGGCAGCCGGTCGCCGCGCATGTGCTCAAGGTCGGGCATCACGGCAGCGAGCACAGCAGCAGCCCGGCGTTTGTCGAGGCGGTCGGGCCCAGTGTGGCGGTCATCCAGGTCGGCGCGGAGAACCGGTACGGTCATCCGGACCCGGAGGTGCTGGAGGTACTTGACGGGCGCCTGGTATTGCGGAATGACAGGGCGGGGCGCGTCCACATATGGAGTGACGGACGGCTGATGTGGGTCGCGACGGAGAAGGGCGACGGAGCCGAGTTGTTGGAATGGGGCGGCGCGTCCGGCTTGATTCCTGCGAGAGACAAGACCGATTGATCCGCGAAGGGGCGCGAAAAGACACGAAGGAACAGCAAGAGCATTTTCTCTGTCCTGTCAGGGTCGCTTAGCGCCCGTATTTTCACATTTTGAACGGCTTTCGCCCAATGTCAACGAAACCTAACCTGGGAATGGTGCGTTGCCCCGCAGCACAATCTATTCTTTGAACACAGGTTCAGAGGCCAGCGTAGAGTCAATTCAGAAGCAATTACACATTATTTACACCTGCAAATCAGGATTGTACAGTTTATCGGTTCATGGTACTCTGAAGAGATACGGCAGGCTGTGCTGTTAGAAGGAGAGAGAGGGCGATATGCCGAGTCGAGACGAGAGGCGAGCCGCGCTGCGTAAACGTTCGTCAATTCAGGTGTACGTTACAGCGGAAGATAAGCGACGCATTGAGGATGCCGCGTTAGCACGAGGCCGCCGTGCCAGCGAATTTTTGCGGGAACTTGCCCTAGCCGAAGCGGAGCGCTTCGAGAAGCGGGTCCGCCGTGAGGGCGGGACAAGGTGAGCCGGGAAGAAAAAGCCCCGAACCGCGGGCCGGCGGTAACGGGGCAACGTCTCTCAGGGATGCTGGAGACCTGCAGATGAGTATACCACACAAAGATAGAGTTCCCCATACACAGATACCGATAGCAACTCCCGGTGAACCGGCGGCAGCCCTGCGGGCGAAGGGCTATCCGGTGCGGGAGCAACCTGGGCAGCGCCGGCCTGTCCAGACTACCACTGCGCTATGCCACGGTGGGGACAGCCCCGACAAACTCGGGCTTTGCTTTGACGCCGACAGACGGTACTGGGCCGGCAATTGCTTGACAGACGACTGCGACAGCAGGGCGATTGTCCACAGCGTGCAGGCGGCAACGGTCGAATCGGGGCGGACCAGGGTTACGACGTGCGAATCAAACAGCTGGCAGCCGGCCACGATCCGGCACCGGAACCTTTGAGGGAGAGAGCAGAGGATGGACAAACAGGCTGAATACGGAACGCAGAACGGTCAGGGGATCGCCGGCGAGACTATATCTATACGGCCGCGGGCGGGCGCGCTGGAACTGGCAAGGGTCGTGGCCGCGGTGCGCGCCGGGGAGAGACCGGACCCGGCGGACGTGGCCACGGTCAAGGCGTTGCATCCTGGCGACGAGGGGGGCCGCGCGATCGACGTCGTGCTGAAGGGACGCGATCCTGCGGATTTGATCGCTGACCTGCACAGCGGCGATTTCGAGACGCGGTGGGCGGCGTGGAGGCAGATCGCGCAGCTGTTGCCGACGGATGAGCTGCGGGAGAGCGTGGAGATCGTAGACAGTTGGGCTGATCTGGAGGCGCCGACACGAGAGTGGCTGATCCCCGCCTGGCTGCCCGCCGGGCGAATCGGAATGGTAAGCGGCAAGGGCGGCAAGGGCAAGACGTGGATGCTGCTGCAGCTGGCCGCGACCATGGCAAGCGGGGAGAGGGAATGGCTGGGGCGGGCCTCCAGTCCTGATAAGGCAGTTCTGCCTGTCGAGCCGGGCGCCGTTGTCTTTGCCAGCTGGGAGGACGAGGCGGAAGAGATCAAGCGGCGGCTATGCATTTGGGACGCCGCGTTGCACAGGCAGGCAGACGCCCAGAGGGAGGCGGAGGGCCTGCCCTTAATCCAGCGATTGCAGCACACGCCCAAAACGGGGCGCGGGCTGCGCTTTCTGGACATGGCACGGCGGGGCCCGGTGTGGGGGGTGGGCGAAGGCGATCTGTACAATCAGCGGCCTCAATTGCTGGAGGCCGGCAAGATCGTGCGGGAGAAGTGCGAAGAGATCGGGGCCCGCCTGCTGATACTCGACAGCCTGGGCTACGCCTACGGGCGCGATGATTCCGACAATGCGGGGGTGGCGGACTTTATGGCGGCCTGGGACAGCTGGGGACGGGACCACAGTTGCGCGGTTCTGCTCGTCCATCATCCGCCCAAGCCACAGAGCGAAGGCGCGACGAGTTCCGGATATCGAGGCGCCGGAAGCTGGGAAATGCACGCCCGTTTCCGCTGGGAACTCGGCGACGGCGCGGGGGACAGCGACACGGCCAGGCTGTCATGCGAGAAGGCCAGCTATGCGAAACGACCTGAGCCGGTGTACCTGAAGCGCAGCAAGGGGACCGGCTGGGCATGGCGGACGAGCAAGGAACAGACGCCACCCGAAGCGGCGGACAAGGCCGGCCGGCGCCAGGGGAAGCAGCGCCAGAAGCAGGCCACAGGAAGCAGCAATGGGAATACAGGAGCGGAATATGGCGGACTTTCTGGAAAGAACACTCTTTGATGACGGCTCGCTGCCGTGCGTAAGGTGCCAGGAACCCGGCCTGGCGCCGGAAGAAGCGGCAGGCTTTGTTGATTTCGATCTCCCCAAGAATCCTTCAGCCGGGGACCAATTCACAATGCTGCCGCGCGTCACCCTTTGCCGGAGCTGTTACCGCCAGGTTGCCGATCAGTTGATGGCAACCCTGGTGCGTGATTGCGCCATAGCCGAGCAGCGCGATCCAGAGAAAGTTTCGCTGGAAGTTTCGACGCTGGCCGAGGACTGGCTGGCCGAGGATTTGGAGGATGCACGGACGGAGGCGTTCAAACGGGTATTCGCCGGCCGCAATCCTGATCTCGCAGGCGTTACGGATGGGTTTGAAGAGGGGTTTGAAGGTGAATGGAATTCTGAGAACGCTTTCCGATACATTGCGATTCAAGATGCCTTCAAGGCGATTACGCCGGAGGTGTCAGGACAGGAGGTTTTCGAGGGAATCATCTGCTCCCGGCTCGTGGAATGGGCGGCTAAGCCGGGCTCACCGCACCCGCTGGCGCCGATGATCCGGGCCTATTTGAAGAGGCCCCCGCGAGCAGTTCGAAACAACAGGCCGATGGCGGTCATCACGAAGGATTACTTCCACATTAGAGAGTTTGCGCCTTCAGGAAGCGATAATCCCAGTGTGGGCGTGGGCCAGGCATTGCTTCCCGGCTTGGAGGCGCTGCTGCCCGACTATGACGAGATGGAGGTTTTTCCGGTCCTGTCCCTTTTCGACGCTTTGCGGGGGTCGGACAGGGAGGGGGCGCTAGGCCTGCGCCTGCTGATAACCGTTCTCACTGAGATCGACGTGCTTGAGAGCGTCGCCGGCTTTGACGGCGGTGTGCTTGTGCCAACGACTTTGCGGGATGTCACTTCACATCTGTGGCCTCGACGCTTTGACAGACGCTACATGCCCAGGCTGCGGGCGGCCATGTTCGGTTGGGAAACGGCCGGGGTCCCGGTCGAGTACGGGGGTCTGCGAAGGGTTATCGGAACCGTAGGGCAATGGATTGCTTTGCCGGACAATTTTCCGATGGACGGGGAGATCGTCTTTCAGGTCTATCTGCCTCCGGATGCAAAGCAGGGGGCAGCGGTTCACAGAGAGACGCTCGACTGGCTGGGCGCGTCGCACGGCCCGATGTACCGCGCACATCTGACGCTTTCTCATCAGTGGTGGAGAGGGGCAAGAACGAAGGGGAAGGACAAGGACAAGGTAACCCGCGGCACGTCCTGGCCTTACGCGACGCGGCCGGCGCGGCGGCGGGACGAGAAGGGTAAACTGCTGGACGACCAGGGCAAGGTGATCGTGAACCGGAGGGGCCATCCGATCGGCAACTGGAACGATCCGCGCACTGTCGCGCATCCCGACCAGGAGAGGGAACCCAACCCGGCAGTCCAGTATCTCCCTTCATACACTGACGACCGTCTGTTACGGCTGTTCTACAGCCCTACGCAGCTGGCTGGCGCCGAACGAACAAAGAATGTTCACAAATACCAGGCGCGGAGTTTGAAGTATGTTCAGGAAATGGAGCGCCTAGGTCTGCTGGAGACGGCTCATCATGGCGGCCAGATAAAACTGTGCCCTCCCCGCGGCTGGGGTGTCAACTTCCAAACTCCGGCCGCAGTGAAGCAGTTAGGCAGGCGGAAGAGACAGAGCCAGTGAATTGCGTATCGGTGTGCGGGAAATTGCGTATCAGTGTCCGAAAACTGTGTATCAGTGTGCGGGAAAATGCGTATCAGTGTCCGAAATCTGCGTATCAGTGTCCGAAATCTGCGTATCAGTGTCCGAAATCTGCGTATCAGTGTCCGCGTTTCTCTCTGGTAGAAGGCTCCGCCCCAATTACCCCATATACCCCATAAGGGTATGGGGTGGTTGCCCATGCCCCTTAGGGGGGCGGGCAACCCCGGTAAAAAACGCGGCTAGCGCGGTTGGGACAACAGCAAGGAAGATGGGGAGAACAGGCTGCTGGAAATGGGCTAACATGGCGACCCGAAACTTTGTCCCCTGCGGGGCCGGGGTGAATTTCAAGATGCCGGAGGAGCGTGTAACAGTGTCCGCGTTTCTCTCTGACAGGAGGATCTGTCCCAAGTACCCTGTATACCCCAAAAGGGTGTGGGGTGGTTGCCGAGAGAGGTGAACAACGGACTACGCATTATGCCGCCAGCCGGTTGGGGCGCGAAGTATCGCGGTTCGCTGTGACGCGTCAAACAGGTGAACTTTGGGCTGCTTTTCTCTCTAGTAGGGAAGGGGACCCCATATAGCCCATACCGCACTGGTGGTGTGAGCGGTCAGCGCATCCGGAGCCCTAATGCAGCCTGATTTTCCAAAGACAAAGCCCGATCGCCCCATTTATTCCCTCGCATCGCAATCCAACATGTCTTGACGCCGGCAAAAGCGACAATTTGTCGTTTTTGCGGGTGGGTCTGGCGCGGCCGGTTGTATGGGCCGGGCCCCGGGTCGCTGCGCGGCGGGTTGGCCAGCGTGACGGCGTTCCTGCCGGTCGTATCTCTGGCGGAACCCCATTCCCGCGAGTGCGCTATTTTCGTTCAGCGGCAGATTGGGCCTCACTCCGTCAAGTTGAATTACGGCGCGTCTGTGGACAGGGACCGCCGACTATTCGGCTTGTTGCGCGAGGAGCGCTCTGACGGAGGGAGCAGTTCGTTGGGAATCTCTATGAACGCCTGAGTTTGATCTTCGAAAGCGGCTTCGTCTTCGGCGATGGCTTCTTCGTCAGTTTGCGTTTCGTAGTGGTGGATGAGGCGGCGCACGCGTTCGAGATTCCAGCCTGGGGATAGTTGTTTTTGTCTTTCATCTTCCTCGGTGGATTGCCATACCTGGATCTACGATGGTGTCAGCGTACATTCTTAACCGCCGACCGGCTGCCTATACGGCATTCTCTCACGACCGGTCGCGTTCCGGTGGTATTTCTGCCACACTATAGCGACGGGAGGAGTCGAATGTCAACCTGAGATCGCTATGGTCCAGGCGTCATGGCGACGGTATTGTCTGAACTGCAGTATGGGGCGGCGGGCGTTCTCTGCGTGAGGGCTGGCGAAGGTCTGGCAAATGCGACAGTTTGTCGTTTTTGCGGGTGTTTTTGTTGCATTTCGCAGGAAAAACAGTTGTATCAATTTGCTCGTCAGGCGATTCTTCTCGCTTGAATGTTGTGATAGACAGAAGCAATTGATCCGCGAAGTCACGCGAAGGGTCGCGAAGAACACCTTTTTTGTCCGCGGAGGGGCGCGGAGAACAGCAAGGGCGATCACAAGGTTTGCCCCTGCCTAGCTGCATGCCGCCGGCGCCCTGGTTCGGGCGATACAGAATCAGATTTGGTTTCTGTTCCTTTCAGATCTGGCGCGAAGCTTGTTGACAAAGTCCCCTTCGTTTGCTATAATGGCTTCACCTGCTGCATACTGCGGCAAGCCTAGTCACAGGGAACAAATGTGATAAATCCATGAAGACACCCGCCTGTCTTTATGGTGAATCTGACCCCGTCGCCGGCCAAGCGACGCCCAGGAGCCGCCAATCGGCGGCTTTTGTGGTTTCCAAGGGTATGGTATAGTGAGACTTATCAGATTCATGCCGCTTGGCCAGCGGCGCAAATGATAGGCGGGAACCCCGTGTATCTCCATAAGGCACAATCCCTATACTGTTTGCGCTTTCCTTGCCCCGCGGCCTATTGGTACGGGGGCAGGGATGGACCGCGAGACGGCGGCGGCTGAGCGCGGGCCGCACTATGTCGTTGCGTCCGCGGCGGATAAGCGGCCGCTGGCGAAAGGCTGGCTGCGTTGCGGCGCGTCTGCCGAAGAGGTGGAGGCGGCGCGCGCTGATCCCGAGCAGCTGATCGGGCACGTTCCCTATGCGGCGGGCCTGCTGGTGGTGGATATTGACACGGGCAAGGGCCGGCCGGTCTGGTACTGGCGCGAGGCTGTGCGGGACCATTTGGGCGCGCCCTTGTTTGAGGCGCGGACGCGATCGGGCGGGCTGCACCTGTATTACCGCTGCGATCAGCCGGTAGGGAACCGCTATTGGGAAGGCGGGGAGATTCGCTGTGCGAAGGGATATGCGGTCCTGTGGGATGAAGAGGCGGCGCTGGCGGCGCTTGAGCAGATCGACCAGGTCGAGCCGGTTGACGTTTCGCAGTGGCCGATCCGTTACAAGACGGAGGAACGCCGGCGGCGGACGAGGGGCGTGCGGGGCCAGACTGCGCGGGTGCGAGCCGCGTTGCGGGTCATTCCATGCAGGGTGGTCAGTTACGAAGAGTGGCTGGCGGTCGGTATGGCCCTCCACTGGGGCGAGGCTTACGGCTGCGTCGAGGACGGGTTGGAACTGTGGCGCGCCTGGTCGGCGACGGATCAGGACCGCTACAAGGATGGGGAATGCGCGGCAAAGTGGCGGGGTTTCGACGCTGAGGGCGGTCTCACTCTCGGCAGTCTGTTCTGGCTGGCAAAGCGGTATGGATGGAAGGGATGCCGGCGGCGCGGGCGGCGGACCGGCGAGAAGCGCGATCGGGGGCACCCGCTTCTGAATGCGCGCCAGGTGGAAATGCATAAAATTCTGACGGCCATTGCCAGACCGGGGAAGAGCGGAAGGCTGACCGTATCGGTCCTTCACCGGACGCTGGCCGATCATTTCGGCTGTTGCCGAGAGACTATAGTGCGGGATTTCAAACATCTGAAGGCCTGCGGATATGTGCGGATTGTCGGCCAGAGGATTATTCGGGAGGCTGACGGCGGTTTCGTTGCGCCGGTCTACCGGCCGACCGACCCCGAGATGGAGAGGTGGCTGCGACTTGCACGGGCGAACCGGGCGCCGGCCAGACGCGTCGCGGTCGTCGAGATGGCCGGGGGGGTCTATGACATTTTCGCCGCTATACCAGGGGTTGGGTCTGGGTTGCCGGTTTTGCGGAAACGCTCTGGGGCAGAATCGGCGTCGCGAGCGCCTCCCTGATAGATGTGGTTGGGGATGGACGGCTGGGATTGTGGGAACGCGGCGCGACCGCGCGGAACCAAGCAAGAACCGCGACCGCCGTGGATGCGCGACACGGGCACGGCGGCCATGGTCCAGGGCCTGGCTGCCCCCACTACCTCCTTGCAGCGAAACCTGCCTGGTCCATGCCGCGCGCGCCGGCGTTGGCGCGGTGCTGGTGCAGGTGGTAAAACTGCGGCGCGCGCGCGATCGGCGGCGAAAGGGTGGAGGTGGTAGACGACCGGCTGCGTCCTCCCAGAGTCGCCTCAGATGTACATGTCTGTCCGCCACTCCAGGTTGGAGAAGGCGGGTTGGTTCACCTTCAGCATCTGAACCAGCTCCTGCTAGGTCAGCGTCCGGGCCCGGCACAACTCGTGTTTGGTGTCGTCAATGCGATGCCGGCGCTCCGGCGAGAACCCCTTGGTCAATTCGCTGAACGGAAGGTGTCTACTCCTTTGATCAGGTCCTCCAGGCACTCAGGCGGTTCCGTCACTAGCGTCTCCAGCTCAGCTTTGCCGCTGGCAAGAATTTCAGGGGGTACGCTAAACGCTATGAAGGGGTGGGGTCAGGGGTATCCTCATACCGGAAAAAGCGCTTAGAACGGCTCTGGTGCGGTCGATTGCATCCTGCCTCCGGGTCGCTCCGCGGCGGGCTTTCAGTTTGTGAGCGCTGAGGAAAGGCTGGCAAATGCGACAGTTTGTCGTTTTTGCGGGTGTATTTGTCGCAAATGGAAAGTGTGCGGGGCGGTACGAACGGGTATGCCACGCTCCACGAGGGCAGGCGGCCAGGTTGCTTAACAGGAGCTGGGCTTTGATCTGAAGCAGCGCGTCAGCCGCCAGTCAAGCCTTTGCGAGGGTGCACTTCGTGTTTCGTGGTCCAGTCATTGGGGCCAACCATAAGCTACTCCTTCAGAACGACCAGTGCGAATGCAGGCAATATAAGGAGAAATCCCAACCCCAGCCCCATCATCATCGCGAACAGGTTGTACTCACGGATCAGGTACCCCATTCCGAAAACAGTTCCGGACATGAAGATCCGGTGCAACATGGACTCGAGGGACAGTAATGTTGCACGAGTGCGTGGCTGGCTCTCTTGTTGAATCAGAATTCGTAATGTTGGGCTCATGTAGCCGGATATAGATTGGGTGATGATTGGAAAGAACGCCCCGAAACCTGATCTGACGAAACCCATCAAAACAGCGACCGTACCTATAAGAATTCCCAAAGCAGCGAATGTCTTTCTGTAACCGAATGTCTGATTCACCTTTTTTGCAACGGCAGCGCCGACGGACGAAGCGAGAAAAGCCATGGCGAATATCGTTCCGAAAAGCTCTGGCCTGACCCCAATTGATTCGAGATAGAACTGGTAACTCCAATAGATCGAAGAGAGAGCAGCGAGAGAGAGTGCAGCAAAGAAAAGCAGTAGAAGCAAGGAATGGCTGCTTTGGAGTTGCGCAGTTGCTTGCCTGAAAGTGACTTTAAAGTGACCTTTGTCAATTCTCTCAAGCGAGTTCGCAACAGGCAGCTTGACTAAACAGGCAACCGCCAATAGAGAGGCCAGAGCCGACAGCACAAATGGAAGGCGGGGATCCAAGACATATAAAACGCTTCCCGCAACGCTACTTATGAACAGTCCTACGTACTTGGCGCTTGTCGACGAACCCTCCAGACTTTCATAGAGTTTGTTGTCAGGAAACAGCGCAAACAGGTAGGCCGAATCCGCTCCAGACTGCAGGCTTAGCGCCGTTGCTAAAGCGATCTGGCCAATAGCGAGGGCGCCAAATGAAGTGGCTGTTCCAAGAAGACACGCGGCAATGGCTGATAGGAGTGACCCCACAACCAGTGCACTTCGCAGCCCAAAACTGTCGGCGATGAGGCCGGTGGGGATTTCCGTTGCAAAGACGGATACGCCATAGATTCCAATCAGCGCAAAAGCTAATGTAGGACTACCAGTTTTGCTTTCAATATGCAGAACCAGTATCGGCACGAAAAAGGCGGTATTTGAGAACAGTCTATACGCAATATACTGGTATCTTCTCTGGGTCATAAAGCGCTCTCAACAAAGCGACGACCGACACGTTTTTCTCGCAGAATCGGTCGTTTCCCCTTTTTGCGGATCAGTTCAAACATATTCCCGGACCAGTTTTCGGGGCAGGTCAAGCGCCGTCGAAAGGCTGGCAAATGCGACAATTTGTCGTTTTTGCGTCCGGATGCAGCTTACTTTCCCCGTTTCGGGGCCCAGCCATTGGGACTCATCATAGAGAACCCCTTTTTGTCCACGGAGGGCACGGAGGGTCACAGAGAACACCAAGGGCGTATCGGGTTTTCTGTGCGCAGCTGGGCAGTCGTTTCGCGGATGGCGGCAGACCGCCCGCTTTGCGATCAGCCGCGTTTTGCCAAAGACAAACCGCTGTTCAGACTCGAGTCAAGGAGCCCTAAGTCGATCAGTCAAGAGTCGCGTTCAGGAGGCTGAGCGCTCATAGAGGATTTCTTGCGATTCAAGGGCCGTGTGAACGAAGGAATATGGATTCTTGCGCTGCTCGGAAAGGTGTTCGGGCGTGGTAACGATCACGTCAACAGGCAAGACGAATTTCTCGCCAATCGCCAGGCGAATGGGGTTGCCGCGCTTTGGCCAGTCGTCCAGGGATTTGAGGACGACGAGCAGGTCTACGTCGCTGTGCGAGCCGGCGTTGCCGCGAGCATGGCTACCGAAGAGAATGATCTGTTCGGGATCGAATTTCTGGGCGATCAGTTGGGCTACGGCGCGGATGGTGGCCTTGTCGATTGTGGCAATGCTCATTTGCGCAGGTCCTTTTGCAGCGGTTCTGCCAAGCTGCTTTCAGAGACTGTCTTGCCAGGGCCAAGGCGATTGTAACGGATTTCGCGGCCAGATGGAAGGGAGGAGTAGTTAAGGTACCCTCAGGCCTGAAAAGGCGCTCAGAGCGGCCCTGGTGCGGCCGGTTGTATGGGCCTGTCCCCGGGTCGCTTCGCGGCGGGTTTCCTCTTGGTAAGCGCCGCCGAAATGCTGGCAAATGCGACAATTTGTCGTTTTTGCGGGTGTGTTTGGCGCATATCTCAGGAATAACAGTTGTATCAATTTGCTCGTCAGGCGAATCTTCTCGCTTGAATGTTGTGATAAACAAAAGCAATTGATCCGCGAAGTCACGTGAAGAACACCTTTTTGTCCACGGAGGGCGCGGAGGGGCGCGGAGAACATGAAAGGCGTAGCGGATTTTCTTTGCGCAGCTGCGCCGCCCTTCGATGATGGCGGCAGACCGCCCGCTTTGCGATCAGGCGCAATTTGCGCACGGAAACGGATCGTACCCTGCCTATTGTGGTAGGGACAGGGCCTCGTTTGGGTGTTGGCATTAAGTAGATAAGGGCTTACGCCCCCTCTTCAAATTCCGACTTCACCCAGCGCAGTTTCACCGCCGAAAGTTCTGGCGGCCAGCGCTTCACTGTCCATCGGCGTCGTTCGGGCGTGCCCCGCCCTACAATAATTTCTCAGATTGATGGCCGCGTTCCTGTCTCGATCATGCTGTACACCACATTCGCAAACCCACCGTTTGTCGGATAGTGTCAGGCTCTCATTCTTTCGTCCGCAAGCCGAACAGGTCTTTGACGAAGGAAAGAAACGATTCGCTTCCACAATCTCCGTCCCGTACTGTTCAGCCTTATATCGAACCTGTCTCAGGAGGTCACCCAGCGCAGCATCAGCCAGATGCCGGGATAGACGCCTGTTTTTCAACAGCCCCGATACGTTCAGGTCTTCAACACCCAAACGGCTGTACTTGTCCACGACCGACCTGCTCAGGTTGTGGTGGCAATCCGCCCGCATGTCGGCAATTCGCTTATGGATTGCGGCAATCCGACGTTGCGCTTCCTGATGGCCTCGACTCCCCTGCGTGCGCCGCGATAACCTGCGACTCCATCGCCTCAATTTCCGCAGTTCTTTATCCAGCGCTTTCGGATTTTCCCAGCGAGTGCCGTCACTTTCGACCGCGAGTGGCGATATGCCAACGTCCAGCCCCCCGTCCGCTTGGTTCTCGCGGACCGGAACGACCCATGGCATTTCAACAGCGATTGCTGCGTACCACTGACCGGCGGTCTTACTGATCGTGACGCGCAACGGTTTGCCCTCGAAACGCAACCGTTGGCGCATTCTGACCCAGCCAAGTTTCGGAACCCACAGGCGCTTGTCTCTCACTTTGATTTCCTGTATGCCTACGGCGCACACATATGAGAGAGCCGCTTTGCCTTTCTTTTTGAAGCGAGGATATTTCCCGCGCCGGGAAAAGAAGTTCCTGAACGCGATGCCAAGATTCTGAATCGCCATCTGTGCTGCCCATTTGGATACTGCATACATCCAGGGGTAACGCTCCCGCTTAACGGCGTTCAAGCGTTTGTCCAACTGCCTGGCGCTTGGCTTCATCCCCGCCTGGTACTGCCGCTTCCACTCGGCCAAGCCCCAGTTGTAGGCAAACCGTGCCGTACCGCAAGCCTGCACGAAATGCCGTTCTTGCTGACCTGTTGGGACAAGTCTGATTTTATGCGCCCGGACAATCGTCGTGGTCATCTGTAGCCCTTAACTACCCATCGCCAACGGTTCTCTGACCATCGTCCCCAGTTGCCAGCTTTGCCTCTGTCAAAAAGTTCAGGTGGTACGCCAAACGCTACGAAAGGGTGGGGATTAGGGGTCTCCCCATGCCAGAAAAGGCGCTTAGAACGGCGGTTGTATGGGCCCGCCCTTGGGCCGCAGCGCGGCTGGCGTTCTGTGCGTGAGGGCCGGCGAAAGGCTGGCAAATGCGACAGTTTGTCGTTTTTGCGGGTGTGTTTGGCGCAGATGGAGAGTGTGCGGGGCGGGACGAACGGGTATGCCCCGCTCCACGAGGGCAGGTGGCCAGGTCCCTCACGTGAGTTGCTTTTTGATCTACAAGGGCGCGTCGAAAGAGCAAGATGGGACACGGATTTTCGCCTCCAAATGTTGCTTTGGGCTAAGCTACACAGGACCGCACTTGAAACCAAGCACATGATAGACTGAAAAGCCTTGGTATGTTATCGTTTTTCACAATTCTGAGGTAAGCAGGTGACGTCTGAGGTGGTCTATTCTAAGGTATACCACGTTGACCGAGACTGCACGAGCCGGATTCGGGTCGTCAGTTCACCCGGAGAGTGCAGTGCTCGCCATCTCAGTCACTCTTTTTGAGGGCAACGCCAGACTGGACCCAAATCAGACATGGGTTCGTCATCAGGCAGGAGGTTTTGTCCCCAGGGGTCAGAGCTTCCAGACGGAGGAGCAGCAACAATGGACAACGACAGGCCACTCACAGCAATCCCGCTGAAGATAGTCACCAAGGTCCCGGTGCAGTGGCTGGCACTGGACCCCCTGAATCCTCGCTTGTTTCTCAGCGGTGGGGAACCAAAAGAAGTGGAAATAATCGCGCGACTCTATCGCTCTGAAGATTTGAGCGAATTGCTCCAATCGATAGCGGCGAACGGTTACCTTGATATTGAACCTCTTGTCGTCCTCAAAGAGGAGGAGAACCTAACCGTCCTTGAAGGCAATCGCCGTTTAGCAGCCATTCGCCTTTTCGAGGAACCTGACCTCCCAGTGCAGATTCGTCGACAAACGGGTCTCAGAGTCACCATTCCTTCTTTGCCTGAGGAGTTCCGCAGCACGCTTCAGGAGGTTTCGGTTTACCGAGTAGAAAGCCGTGAGGATGCCAGGGCCTTTATTGGATTCAAACACATTAATGGCGCCGCCAGATGGGAGTCTTACGCAAAGGCGAAATATGCTGCTGATTGGTACAAGAAGGGAGGTACCTCTCTTGAAGTCATAGCAGCCCAAATTGGCGACAGGCACGACACCATAAAGCGGATGGTAAATGCAATTTATGTGCTTGAGCAGGCGGAACGGGCCGGAATCTTTCACCTCTCGGATCGGGTAAGTCCGCGATTCAACTTCTCACATCTTTACACGGCCTTGTCCCGCTCGACATACATGCGTTTTCTCGGTCTGAAGGAGGCATGGGCCCGGTTCCATCCCGAACCGGATCCTGTCCCTCAAGAAAAGCTGGAAAGCTTAGGCAAGGTGTTACGGTGGCTGTATGGATCAAAAGAAGAGGGTGTTGATCCGGTAATACACTCTCAGAACCCTGACATCCGGCTTTTGGGAGAAGTCCTTGAGAGCCCCGGGGCGCTCTTGATTCTGAAGGGTTCGGGTTCCCTTACAGAAGCGCATTTGAGCACAGTCCCCGCGAACCAAATGTTTCTTGAATCATTGGTACGAGCAAGAAGGGAAGTACGTGAGGCATCAAATAACCTTCGTGGATTTGACGGCCAGGATCAGGCTCTGATTGGAATCGCGGAGGATATTTCCGAAACGGCTCAAGCAATGCTCGCTCGAATGGTCAGAAAACTGAAAGATGTAGAGGTCGAAAAAGAGTGAATCCAGTTCTCAATTTTCCTTCCGATGAATTTGCTGTCGGCACGTCGCTCGATATTGACCTTGCGGCCGACTTTTTGGAGTTGAGTGCCTTTTATTCCAAGGAGGGTCAGTCATTTAGCGAAGACATTGTCAATGCATTGGAACTCGCAGCTGAAGCGGAATACGGTGACGTTGATGACGAAGTCAAGAATCGGGAGGAAGTTGCAGCGAGCGCTGTCGCCCGCATGGCATTTCGGAAACAGGTCCTGGCAACATCTTATCCGTTTGACATCGACGCCAACGGAGACGTCATCTTCTTCACCGGGGAAAAGACGGACCTAGGTCATACCGCTTATCTTGTGTCGCTGATTTTGTCCAATTTGAACTCGGTGTCTCCTCTATTGGTGGGCAGCGACGTACATCCCACCGAAGAGGAAGTAAGTCGCCTGCGCAGGTACTTTCAATACTTGGCGACCGCCGCCGTTGCGGCGGAGGTCGGTGGACCTGCATGGTCTTTTGGCTTTCCCCGGCCTGACCAAACAGGATTCTTGCCGAAACTCCGTGAAATATGGGAATCATTTAAGGACGGAATTGTTGACCCCGATCCTTCGGCGCCCACCGATCCCAAAGATGATGGGGTAGACATCTTTGCCTGGCGCGAGCAGAAGGATGGCCTGCCAGGATTTCTTTTGCTGGCAGCCCAAGTTGCTACGGGCCGCGACTGGAAGGAAAAGTCCATCAAGTTTCGTGTTGGCGGTGTGTTTCAACAGCGCTGGTTCAGGCGCCGCGTCCCTGTTACTGCAATGGTTGCTTATCATGTGATTCCATTTGCGCGACCCGATGAAAAGTTTCGCGATGACGTACTGATGCTGGGCAATGTGCTACATCGCCTTCGGGTTCCATTCAGGGTTAGTGAGGCGACCAGTCTTGTTTCCAACGGCGTAGCGGTGGAAGCGTTCGACCAGATCGACCATGCCTCCGAGTGGATCCAATCCTACGGGGAACGGACGAGGCCACCATGAGACACCGCTTCCATTCAATTTGCCCGTACTTTGCTACGTTTCCTGAGACATTCGTTGAAAAACACCTCGCTGCGTCGAGTTTTAGTGGTGTGGTCTTTGACCCATTTTGTGGGCGGGGCACAGCGGTATTCGAGAGCCTTATAAGGGGACGGCGGGGGGCTGGATGTGATATCAACCCGGTAGCGGCTTGTATTGCGGGGGCCAAGTGCGATCCGCCGGCGCTTCCTGATCTGTTAGAGCGGTTGTCGTTCTTGGAAAAAGAGAGCATTCACTCTCATTCCAACGCCAGCGCAGGAGACCTCACGGAGTTTTTTTCTCTCTGTTTTGCGCCTGAGACGTATGACCAGGTACTCTTTCTGAGAGAATCGCTCGATTGGCACACTGACCGAACTGATCGTTTTGTTGCAGCGCTTTCCTTAGGGGCACTGCATGGCGAGTCCCATCGCAGCCCTAACTATTTCAGCAACCGTATGCCGAGAACGATTAGTACCAATCCGGCATACTCGGTTCGATGGTGGCGGGACAACGATCACACAGCGCCAGTCAGGGATGTGTTTTCGATTCTCAGAAACATGAGCCGTTACCGCTTTGCGTCGGCGCCGCCCGCGTTTCGAGGGGAGATCGCTTTGTCTGACGCTCGCAAGGCGGCAGAGAGCTTCCCACACTTGCTCGGACAGATCACAGACGTGATTACTTCGCCCCCTTACCTTAATACAACCAGCTATCGCGAAGATCAGTGGCTGCGATTATGGTTTCTTGGCGAGGATGTTGAGAATCCTGTACGGGACGATGGGCGTCATCATAGCGTCAAGAAGTACAGAGAGTTCCTAGAGGAATCCTGGGCAGGCGTGACTCCGCTCCTGGCAGATGAAGTGCGAATTGTTGTGAGAATTGGTGGTCGCAAGCTGCTCAAAGAGGAAGCATTTGAGTTCCTCCATTCTGCCCTGAAGCGGGTAACGCAGAGAAGGGTTCAAATTCAGGACGAGGGTGTATCTTCAGTGGTTAGAAACACTCAAGCGAATGCCTTCCTCGGTTCGAAACCTTCTCCCACTGTTGAGCATGACTTTTGCTTTGTCCTGCATTAGCTCGTGCAAATACCCCAGTCTTTTCCTCCATTGAACAAAGAGACAGCGCGAATCCAGGCGATCTGACGCGATTTTACGCGGCAAGACTCGCTTTCAGAGAATCCACAGCCACAGAAAGACCCTTGCTTAGCGCTGTAAATAGTCGACGCGCGCCGGGCTGGCTCAACCGGAAAATCTGCAGCTGCTTAGCGGGGCCTGCAATGACATGAAAGGCGCGGGCAGCCAGAAGGCGTTGAAGGCGCATTGAAGCGTTACGGGGATGGAGCGGACCCGCTGGTCGGTATGCGGTTGCTGCCGGGGCGGGGCGGGGATATGCCGGAGCTGCTTGTCCGCAATCACTACGATTTTTATGGGGGCAGTGGGAAGAGATCCTATTGCAGGTTGCAAGCGAGATCGATGATCTGGAACGGCGCCTGGCGTGGGCCTGGCTTGACGTCGTAAAGAGAGGGTAGAGGTGCAAGATGCCAGAAGTGACGCAGGAGATGATGGACTACGCGATCTTCATGGAGACTTACGTTGAGCCGGTCTTCTATATCTTTGTCTATCTGGTCATGACTGTGGGTCCCGTGATTTTGCTGTTTGCCAACATCGTGATGAGCATTGCGGCGTGGGCCGCAGGTGGAGAGGTATCGACCTTTGGAACTCTATCGAACTGGGACTGACGAGGAAGTCCCGGCCCGCTTTCTGGCCGGCCTGATCGGTATGCCGTGCTCATAGCAGCCCGCAATAGTCGCTGAACAACTCTTTGGTACTCGAAGGGTTCTTTGACAATCGGCCAGCTGCCTGCTTTGCCCCTGTCGAGAGATTCAGGGGGTAGGTCAGATGCGACAGAAGGAGGCGTAGTTGGGGGGACCCTCATGCCTGGGAAAGCGCTTTGGACGGTTCGCGGCGGGCTTTCTTTGCGTGAGGGCCGCCGAAGGGCTGGCAAATGCGACAATTTGTCGTTTTTGCGGGTGTTTCTGTTGCGGATGGGGGGGAACGGCAGTCAGCGCGAGGACCAGCAGGACAAGAGATAGTGCTTCAACGCCGCAGCGACAGTCGTTCGACAGCCAAGCGGTTCATGCTGACGCCAGCTTCAAAGGCGTCCATTGCCAGGGCACGGTGGGTCTCTGGCGGGATGCGAACGGTTATGGCGCCTCGGTATCAGCGCGTCGATAGCGGCTCAGGGATCGGGGCGCCATCCTCGTCTAACGCTTTCACGGCGTAAGCGACCACGTCCCGAATGCCTGAGAACGCCTTTCCCGGGGTGTCGTCCAGGTGGCTAAGCAGCCCGAACTCCGCACACAGCCCCACGAACATCTCATCCTCATCGGACCAGGTAATGCGATAGGTATAGCGGTCATGGCAGTTCATTGCAGTTCCTCGAGTAGTTTGTCGATTGCCTTGAGCGCCTCACGTACCTGATGGGGCTTGGCCATACCCTTTATGCGCTGGATATTGACCAGCGGTTCGCCCTGCCAAGGCGTTCTATAGAAAAAGTGGCTGCCGCTCTGTCGGGGCTGGGAGCGGAGGCGATATTCGGCGTTTGGCTGCAAAGGTTCGAACGCACCTTAAATTTCTCGTTTCGTGGTCTAGCGATTGGGGCCAACCATATTATTCCTGCTCGTACAACCACTCGACTGATCCTCCTGCTGCCAGCTTCTCAAAAATCTGTATACAACTACCAGTTTGGCCCAAAATACCTGTCACAGCTGGCTCCATCAGGTATAGCGCCACCGACCCTTGGAATAATTCCTTTTTGGAAGTTGAATCTATTTCTCCTTTGAGATTCTTTAACGCCCCCTCATTCCTGCTGAGCATCTTTAACTTGTCATAACCAAATGGAGGCCTTCACGACTGTTCTGAGGATGTGAAGGCAGGTATGTAAGCGCCAAAACTATCTGGCCCACGGCCATCTGATGCCCGGTCGGACTATTTGCGTCCCCAGGAACTCCTCTGTCTGCTTGCGCCAGAGAACAAAGGTATCACCGACGCTGGAAGTGTCATCGTATAGGAAATCGGGAATCTCTCCCTTTATGGACGTGCGACCAAAGGCGTCCGCCTTCTCCCAGACGACCACGGTATCGGTTTGCAATGTCCATCCCTGTTCGCCTTCAGCTATTTTTTTTCGATAGTTTTCAGGCGCCAGGAGCGCGGCTAGTCGCCTGGCCGGGCGCTCGTAGCGACGGTCGGCATACTGATTCCACGATACAGGTTGACACCAGCCGGGCAGCCGTCCTCTGAGATGCTCATCCAAGATTTCGCAGATGATTTCGGAGGACAGCGTCAAGATATCGCGTGGCTCCATTGTGCTGTCCAGCTTGTCCATAACGGCGGCCAAGTAGTGCCGGTACAGATCGGTTGTGAGTCTGTTGCGGATGTCCTCTACGCTGGTATGTAAACGATCAGCTAAAGAGTGCTTGTGGGTGGGGATAGATGTGTTGGTGTAGATCATAAGGCAGCGCTTTACTACTTCATCCGGAAACGATTGGGGCTCGGCGTTCATCGAGATAACGAAGCAAGGGTGCTCCTTGACAGGTGGTAGGCTCTCATCTTTTACAATATCCAGACCGTGGTCGGTGAAACGTCTGCGGGTGATATCATCGAAGACCACGGGGAAGCGCTTGTAATTTTGTTGAAGGCCACGTAGTGTTCTGCGGGTAAAGCTATCCTTTTGTACGGTGCTGGGATGGCCGAACATGCTAGCAATCAGCGTATCCACCAGGCTTGTCTTGCCGCAATTTGCTTTGCCATAGATGATGGCGAATAAGGGATAGTGGAAGATGTTACCGCCGTCTACGACGGCGCGTGTCCGAAGATCACAGATAAACGGCGAGATGTAGAGCCAGGACATGAAAGTGAAGTAGTCTCGCTGCAGTCTATGCACATCTCCCACGAAGCCTTGCTCATAGTTGTTATAGTATTCGACTATGGCTTCGGAGCTTTTCCTCAATCCGTCATTGTCAATTTCCAGCGGGACATGAACGCCCCTCAGCGAGACATGTCTGGACTCTTGGTGGATCGTTAGACTGGTAGTTCTGCTCTCTTCATTTTGCAATTGGTTCTTCTGCCAGCGCATCTTCTTGATTTCCGCTTTCACGGAGGGCTTGATTACATATCTGCCGTTCTCGCGGGAGATCTGCGGGGTTACAACTCTGTCGACCGGGACAGCAAGTTCCTCTACTTTATGCACGACCTGAGGCAGTGTCAGCTCCTCTTCAGTAGGAATCTGAAACACTGTCGGGCCTGGATCTTGCATAACAGGAGTATCTGTAAACGAAATCTCAGCCTCTCGTCGATCCAGCGGCACGTCGATTCTGTCTGAGGCAGTCTCCTTGACGGCGTCGTACTCACGCGAATAGTGTTCCCACGCCCTGGAATCATTGTCGAAGGCGACCAACGTTTCAGGCTGCTTGCCGCCGAATGCCCGCTCCGACAAATTGGCCGATCCCACTATTACCCTGCGACGCCCGCCGTCATTGGCCTCGAGGAGATAGAGCTTCGCATGGGCGATATTGTCCTTTACAACGTAGAAACGAGCCTTGTCGGCTTGAATTCTCTCGAATATGACCCGTTGCCGGTCATCGTTCAACTGCAGAGCACAGTCCCTCACCTGGTTGACCAGAAACTGCTGAAACGCAACAATTTCGGCGACCTTGCGCAGTCCGCCTTCGTATCCGAAAATGCACTCGAAGAGTTCGAAAGGGTGTCTGTCTAACATCTTCACTATCATCGGCGCGCTGGCCGAGTAGGTCAGAACGCGCATCCTTTCAAATCCATCGAAAAGGTTCCAACTGAATGGTTCGACTTCTTTGAACTGTGCCGTAACGACTTTAAGGCCCTGTTCAGCAGCAGAGTGGGCGTCGCCGAAATCGAGGCGATTCTGTCTACGATCATCTACCATTGGGCAATACCTTTTTTCTGAGTTCCCAGGCTAACATGCAGAGCGCACCGGCAGCCCCAGACTTCAGAGCTGGCGAACCATCAAAACGCCACAAGCACAGATGATTCCAGCTGGAGTGACGTGTTGGGCCACCGTCACACAGAGCCATTTCTTTCACCCGGATATGTGCGGTGTGAACTGCCTACAGCTTGTCAAATCTAGCACTTGACTATTGAGGACCTTCAGTTTCGGTGCCAGCCCTTGCAGAGTCAGCACCCGACGCAACTAGCGTAAAGGCATCCCACCAGATTTGCGATGCACTCCCTAGACATGAGTGCATTGTATTCCTAAAATAGGCTACGTTGAAAGTGAATGCCGGACACAGTGTCGGCAAAGTCACACAACCTACATCGCGACACGGCCGATCATTCGTGTCACCAAGATGCGAACGATGCGGAGTGCCGCCCCACATTCTGACAGGGATAGGCGCTTGAGGTAACGTAGTATCGACAAGTGCTGTCAGCTTGTAGGACGACGGACTGCAGGAAGGGTTGGCAAATGCGACAATTTGTCGTTTTTGCGGATGTTTCTGTCGCAGATGGATAAAGTGCGGGATGGTGCGGACGGGTATGCCCTCGAGGAGCGAGGGCGGGTGTCAGGCTCAGAGGTCACCGTAAATGTGAGCCAACGCAGAAGCCGGAATGAACCGGCGCAAGCCAGGTTGCGGCATATCAATATCTTCTGGAATGTCATAGGCAAAGAGGACGACCGGGAAGAGATTGGCCGCGACGAAGTGGACGATCCGGCTGTTGAGCTGCTGCAGCCGCTTATCGAGCGTGCAATCGCCAGCGGCGCGGCGGTGGACATTCCGGGCGGCTACTGGTTCGAGGGGCACCAGATGGCTGGTGCCCTTTATGCGGGCATAGGCCGTGCGGACCTGGAAGGCGCGTTGAAGCGTTACGGGGATGGAACGGACACGCTGGTCAGTATGCGTTTGCTGCCGGGGCGGGGCGGGGATATGCCGGAGCTGCTTGTCCGCAATCACTACGATTTTTATGGGGGCAGTGGGAAGAGATCCTATTGCAGGTTGCAAGCGAGATCGATGATCTGGAACGGCGCCTGGCGTGGGCCTGGCTTGACGTCGTAAAGAGAGGGTAGAGGTGCAAGATGCCAGAAGTGACGCAGGAGATGATGGACTACGCGATCTTCATGGAGACTTACGTTGAGCCGGTCTTCTATATCTTTGTCTATCTGGTCATGACTGTGGGTCCCGTGATTTTGCTGTTTGCCAACATCGTGATGAGCATTGCGGCGTGGGCCGCAGGTGGAGAGGTATCGACCTTTGGAACTCTATCGAACTGGGACTGACGAGGAAGTCCCGGCCCGCTTTCTGGCCGGCCGGTCTGATCGGTATGCCGCGCTCATGGCAGACTACAATAGTGGCTGAACAACTCTTTGGTACTCGAAGGGTTCTTTGACAGTCGGCCCCAGCTGCCTGCTTTGCCGCTGTCGAGAAATTCAGGGGGGTAGGCCAGATGCGACAGAAGGAGGCGTAGTTGGGGGACCCTCATGCCTGGGAAAGCGCTAAGGACGGTTCTGGTGCGGTCGGTTCGCGGCGGGCTTTCTTTGCGTGAGGGCCGGCGAAAGGCTGGCAAAAGCGACAATTTGTCGTTTTTGGGGGTGTTTCTGTCGCAGATGGGTGAGGTGATGGGGGATATGAACTGGTATGCCACGCTCTTCGAGGGCGGGTGTCAAGGCTTCAGGCAGGGGATGATTTTTGATCCGCAGAAGAGCATCAGCCGTCGGGGCTGATTTCGGTGGCTACATATGTACGAAAGTCTTGAACGCGAGTGAAGCAGCGGTAGCCGGCCCTGACGGCGATGGAAAGGGTTTCGTCCCCTTCGTCGAGGAGAACGGCTACCGGTTGACTCAACTTTGCCTGCACGCCATCGGGCCAGGCGAGGTCAAAGACTGCGAGCTGCGCACCAGTATTGATGTCGGTGTAGTCGAAGGAGATCTGCCCGCGCGGCAGATCCTGTTTTTCGACCCACTCGTTCAAGGCTTCAAGCTCGGCCTCCTCGTCTTCGCTTGTGATGCCGCCCGGCACCGGCTTAGGCACCGGACCCGGTTCTGTCGCGCCGTCAATCCAACGGGTATCTCCGTGGAGCAGATTCTCCAGGCGGCGATTGGTTTCGGCTGCCAGGAGTGTACGGCGCGCGGCGAGAAAGTCAGGATAGTTCTCGATTTTCCACAGTTCGGGGTCGGTTGGGACCCATTGCGATGCCAGGGCGCCAGGATGTCTGGCCTCGACTTCAGGGAAGTACTTCTCAGGTAGGCTATTGCCGATTTTGAGGTTGCATTCCTTGGTGAGGAAGCAGAAGTTGGCTAGCGCGTTGACCTCCGGGCGCGTGTAGCCTTTGCAGTAGAGTCTCGACTTGGGGAAGATGTGGTGGACTTCGAGCCGGCTCATTTTGCCCAGCATTCCCTCTTTCAAAGGGAGGCCTGAGCACCAGTCCTGCGCGCTTCCCATGCGGGTCAGCATGTAGAGGACCGGGTAGAAGCGTGCGCCCAGGCTCCAGCCTGTGAAGTGACCGGGTTCGGTGCGGAGTCCACCATGCCAGAGCCGCATTTGCTCCACCAGCTTGTCGAGGGGCGAACCACCACCTTCCAGTGCGGCCAGGTCCTGATCGATGTAGGTTTCTGTTGAGCCGGAGAAACGTCCCCACATACCGGCCTGGAGAAACCAAAAGAGGAGTTTGTCGCGTTCTTTGTTCGAGAGCAGACCTTTGCGTTGATCAAGGTAGCGAACCATAACCGGCACGGCGAACCGTCCGAAGAAGACCCGGTCATGGTCGAGGCCAAGGTGACCGTCGATCATGTTAAGGACGGTATCGATGCTTTTTTGGGCACGGTTGAGCGCGTCCTGAATATCCTCGGCACTTTTGTCATGAAGGAAGCTGAACCTGGCTTCACCGGTCAAGATCGTGTTGACCGAGCGCAGAAGCCAGTCGAGGTCGAAGTTGTAGCCTTTGCCGGCCCATTCGCTCAACATCTGCTTCATGGTTTCGCGTGCCTGCGGCCACTCTGCGCATATCTTGGCCAGTGCGAGGTCGCCCTTGGACAGTTTGGTGCCGCCGCTGTTGACCCGATTGAAGATATCAACGACGACGTCGAGGGATTTGTCCTCGCCCATGACATCTTCAATGTGCAAATCGATGGCGTCGATGCCTAGGAGGTGACCAAGTCGACCGACGCACAGGCCGAGCTTGTCAGGAGGAAGTTCGAGTCCTGCAATGAAGTCGCCAAGCCCATCCACGCCCTTCCGCATTAAGTCGCTGACATCGATCCAGAGTGGATCGCCGCCCATCTTGATGGGTTGGTAGAAGGCGAATTCCTCGCGTTCAATGTGAAACATGAGGTTAGAAAACGCCTGGTCATTGCCGTCGAAGAAGGCCGGCGGTCTGCCTCGCACCACACCGTAGATCGACGTCATCCGTTGCTGACCATCCAATAGGAGTTTCACAATACCCGGGGCCAAGTGACCGTCCCCGCGGGCTGCAGCTGACCTGGACTCGGTGGACCAGACCAGGAGACCGCCGATAGGATGCCGGCGATAAAGAGAGTTGAACAGGCCGCGTACTTGCTCTCGGTTCCAAACATAGCCGCGCTGGAACTCGGGGAGGGCCATTTGGCCGCTGTCTATTTGAGCAAGGATTAGGGAGATTTTCATGTTTGGTTCCTCTACTTGACACAAGGTGTAGGCGATTGCCCAGAGATTCAGGGAGTACGGCAAGCGCTACGAAAGGGTCGATGGCAGGGGGATACCCCAATACTGAAAAACGTTTAGAGTAACTCTGGTGGGGTCGGTTGTATTGGTCTGCCCCTAGGCCGCTTCGCGGCTGGTGTTCTCTTCGTAAACGCTGGCAAGTGCGACAATTTGTCGTTTGTGCGGGTGTGTCTGGTGTGAAAGGATTGTGTGCCAATGCACGAAGATTTCCGCCGTCGCCAACGCGTCGCCGAAGAAGATCGACATGGCGACTGTCTCGCTGTCGGTGTATTGTGGGCTATCATGTTCGTTGTTGATATTGGCTTGCATGAAGTCGGCGCACTCGTCTTGGAATTGAGAGTACTGGTGGAAGTCGTCGGATTCGTCGGCTGTGGCGAGCCCGCTGGCCAGGTCGGAGAAGCCGGGCTTGGTTTCTGGTACGGGGTGGGTGTGGAATCGGAGACTGAGGCGTTAGTCGCCGGGGCGGTGGAGGATTGGGATGCAGGCTGACAGGAGGAGGGTGAGGGATAGGGTGATGGGGAAGGCGGGATGTAGTTTCATTGGTATTCCTTTGGAGACTCTGGATGGAATGGGAATGCTACTATCGCAGTAAGGCAGATTATGACTGGATTAGCTTGGCGTCTGTGCTTTCGCTTGGCACGGTTCTTTCATGGGGCAACTCTGTCTGATTGTCTTCCAAGAGATCTCGCTCGCTTGAGATTCTCTGGTGAGAAGACTGTTCGCAGAAACTAGAGCAAAGAGCGTCAAATCATATCTCCGGCCAGTTGTTCACGACTCCCTCAACCATTATCTTCCTTAGACCCGCCTCAGAAAGCCCGTGAGATTCAGCCAATTCTCTCTTGTAGTCTGTGATTAGGTCCTTGCGAGTCCCAATGGTTTCTTCCAGGGATCCCCCGGCCTTCTCAGCTTCATCCCATCCTCTGTTTTCGCTCTGTACGATTTCTCGGAAGATAGCCATTCTCACTCTTGTTTCGTGATAAAGGTCTGGTATTGCTCGTTCCTTCCAAAATTGAGTTGCAAATTGAAAATTACTGTATTTTCCAGTTTGCACGGTCGTCACATCGGCCCATTTCCCATTGGGAGCCCAGTCGATAGAGCCGTCTGCTCGACCATTCGGATCCGCCACTGGGAAGTAGAAGAGGAAGCTCAAAGCATTTACAGGATCGTTCTTTATGTGCTTGCTTTCAACGATATGAGTGGCAATCATCCGTCCCTGCGATTCGGAGTATACTGTGGGAACTTCAATTCGATAGACCAGACGCTTAGCCTTACCGAAATTCGCTTCATCCACTCTATGAATTCTATATTCTGGTACCGTGTCGCGACCCATTTTTTTTGCAATCATCAGAGCAAGTTGCGGCGGAGTATACTTTTTGGCACTTAGATGATTGATATCGGTTGGGAGACCAGGGACTGTCGTACAATCAAAGCGCACTAGCAAAGGCGGTGTCCCTTTCTGGATTGCGCCACTGATAGCCGAGCGCCTCTCATGAGTCGGCCACGCTTTATCAATGTATTCTTTGGAAATGAACATGACCACATTGGAGGAATTTTTCTCGTATACTTCATTAAGTACCTCTGAAAGGTGCCTTCCCCAAAGCATGATCGTCTCTTCTTCAAATCCGTCATAGAAGGGAAAAATGTTCAAACTTGTGAGTTCGTTCGCCACCTCTTCAACGTAGTCGCGCTGTTCACCGGCGAAGGAAAGCGCTACGTCATACTTTCTAATTTCGTTCATCTGCGGGTTAACCTCATTCCTGTTTTCTTAACCACCTCAGCGCTTCAGGAGATAGGCGGATATTTTCACCGGGCCCCATTATACCAGATCACAATTTTCTTCTACGCCTCCCCTCGTCGCCCTAACGCCCAACGCCGGTGCGGTCCCCGTGATCTTGATAGTCTCGAGAATGACGGTGAAGGCTCACCAATAGGACGGAAGATGAACTCCTCATCATTTGTCCGGGTGGGGTTATGTACAGTACTGGCGGTGGGGTCGCGTAATTCTATTGCTTCGTCGGATCTGTTGGAATAGTCCTATATTATCGAGACAACCTTGATGGCCTACACCATAGTGTCGGTGCTGGTATCGCCGACTTTGAGGGCGTTGTAGCAGGCGAGGACCATGGCTTTGGTGCGCTAGTGGCCGAAGGCGGCGTTGTCGTGGCGGCGACCGATAGGGAAGGTGTCGAGGATGTAGGCGGCTAACGCAACTTTGCTTTGGAAGCAAGGCTTTTGCGCGCGGGTTGTCTTAACCGTGATTCTTGGGAATAGAGGATAGCCGGAGTTTCACTGAGGCGCAGTTGCGGAACAGAGAGTGATGCACACAAGGTGTGGGCAGGCTAGGGTTGAAGGTACACGCAAATGTCGTTGAAGAGTCTTGCTGTATCGGTTTTAAATTCAGGACGGATTCTATATTCTTCGTCAAGTAGGCCTCGGGCTGCGTTGACATTCCTTTCTTCCTTAGTCCTAATATCGTCAGCAGGAATCGCGCGAAATAGGTAGCCGGGATATTTCTTCTGGAGATCACAGATTCGGCCGCGCTCATTCTGATCAAATACTGCGACTACTTTTTCAAAGCCAAGATCGTAAAAAATCGGGACGATTTTCTCAATGTTTCCTGCACCTCCAGCACCCCAGCCGAAGAAATGTTCCTTTGTTAGTTTAGCGTTTTTGGAGGACAGATTTCCCTTGTCTACAAGCTGATCAAATACATCTGAGTAGTAGACTACATCTTCCTGCCCCTCGACCACGATAACGCCGTCTTCCTGAAAGAACGCCTCGCGGGCTTCTAAACCCAAGAGATGGGGATTATTGCGGTTTTTGAGGAGACCTTCCAGCTGGTTCGTGGATTCGCGCGTTAGCTGAGAGATGACACATCCGCCAAGATTTTTGTGAACGCGAGCGACTTCTGCGCCGTTGAGGATGTGTTCAAAATCGACAAAGTAAGGTGAATGAGTCGCCAACACTATCTGGCGGTCCTTGGCATATTTGGCGAACAAGGGAGCAAGTCGGCGCTGGTAAACTGGATGAAGAGAGAGTTCAGGTTCGTCAATTACGATAAGATCTTCGGGTGACGAATCGTAGAGAGCATCTACAATAAACAAGAGGCTGACAATGCCTTCACCCATACCATCACTATTGTGGAATTGGCCAGCCGAATTCAGTTTCACATAGTAATTGCCCTCGTCCGACTGATCAATTGTCCAGTCTGGCACAGGATCCATCACGTGCCCCAAAACTGTATCGAACTCTTCACGACGCTTGAGAGCGGCGAAAAGCCTTCGTTCGGCAAAATCACCTATGCTATTGCTTCGGTTTGCCGGTACTCTACGGTTCGACAAATAGCCCTGGCGACTCGTATCTCCCCCCAAACCGAAATACGGTGAAAAGAATCTGCGGGAAGGAAGTACATAGCACTCTTTGCCCCCTTCAGGTTCACGGATAGTCATGGATCCTCCTGTGTCCACCGTCCGCAACACCTGTGTCTTACCACTCTCCTCTTCTAGGCGAATCATGACACGGTCGCCAGCTGCCTTGTTTCGTTTTCCTTCGGAAAAGCTCACGTTTCTTCCCGAAAATGCTTGAACAGACTCGACAATTGTCGATTTGCCGCCGCTGTTAGGCCCAACAAGGACAGTAAGTCCACTCCCGTCTTCGCCATTAGGTTGCGCGAAGCGCAGAGTCTGCTCTTGTGCAAAACCTCTAAAGCCAATTATGTCCAACCTTGCAATCAACATGCGTTTACCCCCCTCGTCACACTGTCGAAGACCTAGGCTCAGGCTAATCTTCGTCAACCACCTTTAGACTGCTATCAGGCCTTCATAGATTGCGCGACGGAAGTAACCGTTCCTAATCTCTTTCTTGGGCACAACAAAACACACAAAGTATTGGCCTCCATAGAACCGCAGCAGCCATACAGAATTCATGTTTGATTTGGAAGAAATTCTTGTCCTCCAGTACTCAAATGCACCGTTCCCTATGGACACGCGTTCGCTAGCTGAATTGCGTTCCCGAGCCTCAACTTCAGCGACCAGAGCCATTAGACGAGGCCCTAGGAAATCGAAATTGATGCTTGGAACGACAGCTATCCCGTACCTCTTAGGCAGGCGCAATCTAGTGTCATTCCAGAGCAGGCCTTTTACAGTCTTTGATACAACATTTCCAATTCTCTGCAGGTCAATAGAATACTCCATGCCTGGTTCGAGCAACCCCGGGGTGTACTCAACAAGACAATGCCTCATTGAGTCGGCAAGCCTTATCCTGAGCCCTTTGGATTCTTGCCGATCGAGATTTCTCAGTACCTTACCAAGTGGTTCCTTGGCCTGAGGGTGTCCGGAGCACTCCTTCGACATTACTATCATGTCCCTGAAATACTCATCGTCTTTGGCAGATGCGTTGTTGCATTTGTAGCACGCGGGTACTGTTATCAATCCTTCAGTGCCTTTCGGAAAGCAACATTTCGGGGGAGTGTGCTCTCTAGTTCCGTTTTCAACTAAGGCATTACAATATATACAAAAGTCCCTCTGACTCCCCCTATTGTTATTGTTTCCCATCTTTCCATCCTCCCAGCCCTACAGCACCAAGTCTCCCAGAAAGGTTAGACGGCGTACCCCTAACTGGCTATGGCGATGTGGCTGAGGCTGACGACGTCAGTGGCCAGTTGGTTTGGGACATTATCGCCAAATGGACAAGGGTATCATGTTATTGTATTTCTTGCTAATTCTTAGGACTTTGCAGAGTATCCAAGAGCGCGAATTAGCCCCGAAGAGCCGATGGCGCAAATGGACAATTTATATTGTCTCAGACAGCCACGTCGGTGTCGGTGTCGCCGGCGGCGAGGGCGTTGTAGTAGGCGAGGACCATGTCTTTGGTGCGGTAGGTGCCGAAGGCGGCTTTGTCGTGGCGGCGCACGATGGGGAAGGTGTCGAGGATGTAGGCGGCGTCTGCGCGGGAGAGGCCGTAGAGGTGGAAGTAGAGGGCGTCGAGGCGGGCGCGCAGGTGGCGGCGCTCCTCTTCGTTCCAGATGAAGGGCGGGCCGTCGTAGCCGAGGTCGCGGGCGAAGGGCGCCATGTCGTGGGCGGTGTAGGTGAGACGCAGGACGTGGTGGCGGACGAGGTCGCGGGCGGTGGTGTGGCCGAAGACGCGGTCGTAGTCGGTGGGAGCAATAACGGGAAGTTGCTCGACAATGTACCAAGCCATGTTTGTACTCTGCATCTTTTGTCGAACAACATAGTCGAAAGCAATGCAGTTTAGGTTGGCTATGATGCAAGCTGCGCTACTGGCCTCGTATTCCGCCGACGCAGGAAGAAGCATGGGCACTTTGTGTCCGCAACCAGCCCATGGCAATACAGCCATTATCATAGTTCGCATGTCGGTAGTCCTGGCTATATCTCGAAAAGCCAGATACCAGCCGCGGGACTGAGGGACTACATCTCCTACCTTTGCTGACGGCACCCAATACTGGGTGCGCGGGAGAAAACCTGGATCCGCGCGTTGGGCGTCGCTTACTTCCTCGTTCAGGTATGGATTGTGCGTGCTCTCCGGGTTTACGCGCACGGAGTTGGCACGGTGCTCGAATTGATGAATCATGCGGCCCTGGTACAAGGGTAAGTACAACTCCTCTCCTTTTTTCCATCGGTTGCCATCCACCGGATAGAAACCGCCGGCGTCAAGCTGCTCCGCCGTACGGAAGAGATGGGAGTCAGATGTCATGTTGAACAAGCCCTGCATGTACCTCACCTGCCATACCTTTTTCTCTCCATCACCAGAGCGATTCACCAGCACCGGATGGCGTTCGTAAATCCCTCGCGTGATATCTGCGTCCCTGCGTGTGCGGAAGATGGGCGCGGTCCCGGTGTTGGGGTTGACGCGGGCGAAGTCGGCGGCAGCCAGGGGGAAGCAGCGGACCGGGTCGTGGATGGCGGCGGTGTCGTGGAGGAAGAAGGCGCAGTCGGTCTCGGCAAAGTTCCTCTCCTCGCCGCCGAAGGTGAGGGCGCAGAATTTGAAGCGCGAATCGACGTCCGGGAAGTAAGACGGTTGTTTCGTCGTCTGCCGGCCGTTCTCAAAATCGAACAGGCTGTCGACGCGGCCGCTGGTGGAGATGGACTTGAAGAAACGGGCCGCGGTCTTGTCGGCGTAGATGCCGGAGGGCGTGAGCAGACCTACGATGCCGTTCGGCTTGACCAAATTCATGGCGCGCTCGACGAAGAGCGAGTAAAGGTTGACCCGGCCTCCGCTTAACAACGGATAGGCGCCGGACTCCTTGACGTATGCTCGCATTAGCTTGGCGCTTTGGCGCACTTCCTGATATTCCAGAGCAAGTTCGTCGCCGCTCTGTGTCCGTTGTTTGATGAGCGCCTTACGTCTTGCGCCTGTCGGGGCAAGTGCAATCTCATCGTCACGCAAGGCGAACCATTCGACCTCCGGCTGCTCTATCTGATCCCAGGGCGGATTGCCTATCACGGCGTCGAAGCCCCCCGCCGGCTCGTCATCCTGCCAGCGCTGCCAGACGCCGGGGAAGGCGGCCTCCCAGTGCAGGAAACTCTCGCGGGCGGCGATCCCGTTGGCGGCGCGCCAGATTTCGGTGAACTCGGGCCAGTAGCTACTCTGGCGGACCGGGTCGGCCGCGTCGACGCTGTCGGGGCCGTCGGAGAGCAGGGCGAAGGCCTTTTCCTCCTGTGAGACGATAGCCCCCTGGAGCGGCGTTTCGAACTCGGAGCGCTGCTTCTTTTTCATGCCGGCGGCCAGCCAGTTGACGCCGCAAACCGTGTTGAGCAGGCCGCGCAGAGGCGACGTCGTCTTTTCGACCTCGCGGAAGAGGGCGGCCGATTCCTCGACCTCGGCGATGCCGGCGTCGGACATCTCCTCGATCCGCTGCATGCCGCCGGCCGCGTTCTCGGCGGCCTGGATGGCGCTGGCCGACGTGAACCCGCCGAGACGGGAGAGCGCCTGCACCGCGTCGTGGACGCGCAGGCCGACGAGCGAGTCGCCGCAGCGCAGATGGTGGTCGAGGAAGGAGAGCGGCGCGCCGACGGTGAAGCTGTGCAGCCAGAGCGAGACCTTGGCCAACTCGACGGTGAGCGCGTTCTTGTCGACGCCGTAGATGCAGCGCTTGAGGACCATGCGGCGGATGATGGCCTGGTCGGTCAGTTGCGGCCTGTCGATGACCCAGTTGGCGGCGTCGGCGCGGGCGAGGATGTCGGTGCGGATGGCGGCGATGCGGTCGAGCAGCGGCGACGTGTAGGCCTCCTCCAGCCAGGGCGCGGCGGTGGGCGCGTATTCGATCAGGTCGGCGATGGCGTCGGAGAGGTAGTCGACCGCGGTGACGAGAAAGTGGCCGCTGCCCATGGCAGGGTCGAGCACCTTGAGGTCGAGCGCGGCCGCGGCGGGATCGAGAGGGCGGAGCTCGGCGAGGCGGTCGCTTTGGGCGCGTGTGTCGCTCTGCAGGGCGGCGGCCTTGGCGTGGAAGGCGGCTTTGCGCTCCTCCAGCAGCGGCAGCAGCGTGCGCTCGACGAGCAGGTCGACGAGGGGCTGGGGCGTGTAGAAGCTGCCGCTGTCCTTGCGTGCGTAGCTGTTGGGGCGGACGACGATCTCACCTTTGGGGGTGCGCACCGGTTCCTGTTCGAGCAGGCGCTCGTAGATGGAGCCGAGCTGCTGGACGGTCATGTCGCGGTAGTTGACGTAGCGGGGTCCGGATTCGCCCTTGGTACGGCTGAGTTTGTGGATGATGGGGGCGAGCACGTGATCGGAGAGGCGGACCTGTTCGAGCATGGGCGCGGCCTGCTGCGCGAAGAGGCCGCCGTTGTAGGGCGGCAGACCGATGGTGGGGTCGCCCTTGTCGATCTGGCGGCAGAGGGTGGAGATGTGGTCGTAGTAGCGGCTGGCGAAGCCGGAAAAGGTGTCGCCGGCGGCAGTGCGCTTGTCGACGTCGTCGCGGACGGATTTACGCAGGCCGTAGTCGTCGTAGCGGGAGTCGTTGACGGGCAGCAGGTCGCGGTCCTCGGCGTAGAGGAGGAAGAGGAGGCGGTAGAGGAAGATGAGGGCGGCCTGGCGGACATCCTCCAGTTCTGCGCGGCTCTCTGCGGCAAGGGCGCGGACCAGGGCGGGATAGACGTCATCGAAGACGGTGCCGGAGAGGTCGCTGGCGACCTGTTCTTCGTAGCGGCGGCCTTCGGCGATGGCGTCCTCAAGGAAGCTGGTCTGGGCGCCGTGTTGGGGGCTGAAAGCGGGCCGCCCGAAGAGCAGGCGGAAGGCGCGGAGGGCGTGGGCGTCGCCGCTGGCCTGGAGGGCGGCGTCAAGGTCGACTTCGTAGTAGCCGCTGGCACGGGGGAGGGCGCGGCGGTCGTAGAGGCGCCAGATGCGGCCGTTGGTGAGGATGCCCCAGCGGATGCGGCCGTCCGAGTTGATGTCGGCGGTGGCGAGGTAGCGGAGGATCTGGCCGTGGGGTAAACCAGTCTGTTTTCCTTCGCGTGCATCCAGCGCCAGGCCGAAGCGCTTGCTTTCGGCGACGGCGAGGGCGTCTGGGTAACGTTGGGGGGCGGGTTTGGCGGCGGCGCGGGCCTTGGATTCTGCGCCGGCGAAGAGCAGATGGTCGGGGATGTCCTGGTTGTGGTCGCTGCCCTGCTGAGGCAGGTAGTAGGCCCAGCCGAGGAGATCGAAGAGGGGACGGATGAGCTCCATCTCGGTGGAGGCCTCGTTGAGGGTGTGGAAGGCGGCGGCGTTCTCGAGGAGGGCGCGGGCCTGGGCGCGGAAGGCGTCGAGGTCTGCGGGCTGGGAGAGGGAGTTCTGCCAAGCGGCGGTGCGGCGGATGCCTTCTTCGAGAAAGTAGTTGGTGAAGAGTTGACCGGGCATTGGTCGTGGGATGTGGGGGTGGGCGGCGTTTGTGGGGTAGTGTACCCGCGGGGCGGTTGTTGTGCCAGTTTGGGGGGAGTGGGCGCCTTGAGAGGCATGAGAATACCCTGCCCCACCCTCTTTCATAGCGCTTGGCGTACCTCCTGAATTTCCTCACAGCGGCAAAGCCTGCAGCTGGGGGCGACTGTCAAAGAGCAGTTCGAGTACCAGGTGAGTCTGTTCAGCAGCGATTGCAGGCTGCGATGAGCGCGGCTTACCGCCGCCCCAAACTGCCATTCAGACAATACCGTCTCCCCGTCGTCACGGCGCCTGGACTATAGCGCTCTCAGGTTGACATTCGACTCCTCCCGCCGCTATAGTATGGCAGAAATACCACCGCGGAGACGACGCTACCAACGCGTGAGCTACGTTCCTCACGCCGATCCGGAAGAGACCCACATCATATCAGCATACGCATTGGGCGGAAGACAGCTCGCCGCCTGAGGAAGATGAAAGACAAAAACAACTATCCCCCAGGCTGGAATCTCGAACGCGTGCGCCGCCTCATCCAGCACTACGAAACGCAAGCTGACGAAGAAGCCATCGCCGAAGACGAAGCCGCTTTCGAAGATCAAACTCAGGCGTTCATGGAGATTCCCAACGAACTGCTCCCTTCCGTCAGAGCGCTCCTCGCGCAACAGGCCGAATAGTCGGCGGTCCCTGTCCGCAGACGCGCCGTAATTCAACTTGATCCCCCCGTAGGGGCGCCCACCCCAGTACGCGGCGAGCTTCGAGGATTTGAACTAGATTCGCCGTTCTCCGTGTCCCTCCGCGGATAAATTGCCGTTCGCCGATTGTCGTGATCCTTGGGAGATACGGAGCTGGCGTGCGTTACCCGGTGCAGGGCTTTGAGAAACCCGACGTAGATGCGGCCAACGAGACCATAAAGTCGGCAGAAACCGTCTCCGCCTTCGTTACGCAGAACATGCAACTGTGAACCCCTCAAGACGCTGCGCCACCTCGACACTTTCCCCTATCTCTCCATTCGGAAGCGCCAGACCCACCCGCAAAAACGACAAACTGTCGCTTTTGATTGCGTGACGCGCTCCCTTGCGCCCCGGGAGGACCGAACTCCGGCCGGCATCCCCCGGAGCGGCTAGAGAGAAGTTCTTCGCGTGACTTCGCGGATCAGCCGGTCCTGCTTGTCACAGCATTCAAGCGAGGAAAACTGAGACAACATTGATATAAAAAGAGACGTAATTTAGATATAAATGATATTTCTCTACAGTATACTGTCATCGGGCCTTAATGCTGGATAGGGATTGAAAAAGCCGCCTGGTGAGATAACGTTGGCGTTCGCGGCCAACCAAAGCCCGTCGCCAGCAGGACATTTCGCATGACAGACCCCTTTGACGATTCTTGTCTATGGACTTATCTGGCCGTTGATGGCATGGGCCGGGCGCAGGAGGTGTCAAGAGAACCGCGGCCGCCCGCTCCTGCTTGACGTTGCGCCCTCTATCCCTGCTCTGCCAGGAGATGTGGGCACCCCCAAAGGACGCCCCTAGGAACTGGCGGATGGCCGGCGGTGGGGCCCGTGCGCGCGCTGTTCAATGAGAGAGCTGCTTTGCATTTCTTTCAGGTCTCATTTACTTTAGGGTCCTCTGGCCTACACGTCCGAAAAGGATGCCTATGAAGATCGAACGTACCGGTGGCGAAGCACTCGTGCAGGGCCTTCTCTCCCACGGCATCGACACAATCTTCGGACTGCCCGGCGTGCAGGTCGACTACTTTTTCAACGCGGTTTACGATGCCGGCGACCAGATACGCGCCATTCATTCGCGCCATGAGCAGGGCGCAGCCTACATGGCCCTCGGCTACGCGCTTGCCTCCGGGAAGACCGGCGTCTATGTTGTCGTGCCCGGGCCGGGTTTCCTCAACACCACCGCGGCACTCGCCACCGCCTACGCCACAAATGCGCCTGTACTCTGCCTGGCCGGCCAGATCCATTCGGACCAGATCGGCCGCGGATTCGGCATGTTGCACGAGATTCCGGATCAGCTGGCCGTGATGCGTTCGTTGACGAAGTGGACACGCCGCGTCGAAGATCCCGGCGAAATCCCGCGGCTCCTGGCTGAGGCGCTCAGCGAAATGCGTTCAGGCCGCCCGCGGCCGGTCGGGCTGGAGGCGCCTCTGGACGTCCTTGCCGGCAAGGCGGAATTTGACGACAGTCCAATTTCCGTGAACGTGCGGCGGCCTGTGGTGGATACCGACGCCGTCGAAGAGGCTGCCCGGCTGATGGGAAAGGCACGCAATCCCGTGATTACTGTGGGCAGCGGCGCAATGGACGCGGGCGAAGAGGTCCGCGCACTGGCCGAAGCGCTGCAGGCGCCTGTCGTCGCCAGCGGACGCGGGCGCGGCATTCTCTCCAGCCGTCATCCTTTCAGTCACACGTACGGCGTGGGAGAGCGGCTGTGGGAAGAGGCTGACCTGGTCATCGCCATCGGCACGCGAATTACCAAACCGTTGATTCAGTGGAAGAGCCAGGACGATATGACTCTGATACGCGTCGACATCGCGGCCGAGGAGTCCGACCTGATAGTCCCGGCGGATGTGACGGTCGCGGCCGACAGCAAGGAAGCCCTGGGCGCCCTGCTGCCGGTCCTGGCAGGTTACAACCGACCGCGGCCTTCGCGCGCGGCTGAAATGGTTGCGCTGCGCAAGGAGATGGAAGGGCTCTTTGACTCGTTCCAACCCCAGACGGACTTCGTGCGCGCTATCCGCGAGACGCTGCCGGATGACGGCATCTTTGTGGATGAGATCACGCAGGTTGGCTATGCCAGCATTCTGGCAATGCCCGTTTACCAGCCGCGTACATTCATTACCCCCAATTATCAGGCGACGCTGGGCTGGGGACTGCCCACTGCACTCGGCGCAAAGGTAGCGGCTCCCGATCGGCCGGTCCTCTCGATCAGCGGCGACGGCGGCTTTCTTTTTTGCGCAGGGGAACTGGCGACGGCGGTGCAGCATGGCATTAACACGGTTTCGGTCGTCTTCAACGATGGCGCATTTGGCAACGTGCGCCGCATGCAGAAGGAGCTCTACGCGGGGCGCACGATCTCCTCAGACCTGGTGAATCCGGACTTTGTTGCCCTGGCAGAGTCCTTTGGCGCCATTGGGGTCCGGGTACAGTCCGCCGACAGTCTGCGCGACGCGCTGACCGGTGCCTATGCTGCGGACGCGCCTGTTGTGATCGAAGTGCCGGTTCCGGAGATGCCCGGGCCCTGGCGGGGCTTGTATCCGGCCGAGGTCGTGATTTAGAGATGCCTGTGCCGGACAGTTGCGCAGCGAATCCGCATTGTTGATTCCGACGCAGACCGTTGACTCGGCGCGCTGACACAGGCCAGCGGAGAACGGCGGTTCTTCGTTTTTGAGGCCTTATCTGCTTGCGGTTTCGTGAAATGAGGAGTGGTCCGATGGCAGTGATCGCATTTCAGGGGGAGCATGGCTCATTTGCCGAACAAGCAAGCCATCAAGAGTTCGGAGCCGGGGCCAAAACCGTGTCCTGCAGGACGTTTGAAGAACTCTTTTCGTCGCTGGACGACGATCGCGCCACAGTGGGGGTCATACCGGTGGAGAACTCTGCCGCCGGCAGCATCAACAAGGCCAGTGATCTGTTGTTGAATCATGACTTCCGGATTCGGGGTGAGATTATTTTGCGCGTGGAACTCAACTTACTGACGATGCCTGGCAATGGCGACAAGATCAAGAAGGTACGCAGCCATACGCAGGCTTTGTTGCAGTGCGAAGGTTTTCTCAACCGCAACTGTTTCGAGGCAGTTCCCTGGTACAATACGGCCGGCAGCGCGAAAGACCTGGCGGAGTGCCCGGAGCCGAATGTGGGCGTAATTGCCAGCTCTCTGGCCGCAGAGATTTATGGCCTGGAGACGGTCCAGCGGAACATTGAGGACATGAGCTACAACTATACACGTTTCGTTGTCATCGGAAAAGGCGAATCGGAGCAGACAGATAATGCCAAGACATCAATCGTTTTTGCCACGCCGCACAACCCGGACGGACTGTCAGCCTGCATCCGGGAGTTTGCGGACCGCAAGATCAGGCTTCTCAGGTTGGTGAGCCGCCCGCGCCGCGATTATCCGTGGCAGTATGTATTTTATATAGACGTTGAGGGCCACTGGCGGGAGCCGGACTGCGGCGCCGCCATTCTTGGTCTGGTCAACCAAGCGGCGTTTGTCAAGATGTTAGGCAGCTATCCCGCGGCAGTACAGTCCATTGAGGACCGATACGCGCAGAAGGCAATGTTGCAGGTTTAGGCACAGGAGATACAGCTGGTCATCGCTATGAGACCCCAGGCATCCGCAGTCGAGATGGATAACGTCATCAAGCACGCTGTTTCAATGCGCCAGGAGAAGGGTGCTTCAAGAGTGATTTCTAAACGAAAAGTAGTGGGTGACTGGAAAAGGGAGAGACGCAGGCGAAGACAACGAAAGGAGAGGTGATCAGAGACACCGACCTGGTCTGCTTTCCCTCCGGTCAAGAAATTCAGGGGGTAGGCCAAATGCCATGGGAGAGGAATTAGCCAAGGGACCTTCATGCCTGGGAAAGCGCCGTCGAAAGGCTGGCAAATGCGACAAGTTGTCGTTTTTGCGCGTGTGTTTGTCGCAAATGGGTAATGTGCTGGGCAGAACGAACGGGTATGCTCCGCTCCTCGGGGATGGGCGCCCACAAGGGGCGCCCCTACGGGTTGGTTACGGGGCATATCTGAACACGACAGGCAGCTGCGTGATGTCGTTGACGGTGGGGTCGGTGTAGTGCGAAATGAGGATCAGGCCGGTGCCGCAGTCTCCGAAGCTGTCGCAGGAGATGGGGCCGACGATACCGTTGAAGCCGGTCGTAGCGGTCAGCGCCGCGCGCAGCCTGGCGCGGTCGATGAAAAGGGTATCGCCGTCCGCCACGGCGACCTCTTCGATGGCGCGCAGCAGAATGGTAGCGGCGTCGTACGCCAGGGCTATGTAGGCGTTGTTGGCGCTCTCGTTGTACTGCTGGCGGTAGGCGGCGAAGAGTTCATCGCCGCTCCTGCCGGTCGCCTGGTTGACATTGGCGCCGAAGTTGAACTCCGGTCCCGACAAATAGGCGTCCACCGACTCCAGCTCGATGAACAGAAGCGACTCGCTGTTGATGAGCGCCAGCCCCGCGAGCCCCTCCACCTCTTCGATTTGCTGCACGACATAGCCGGCCTCGTCGGGGAACAGGGGAAAGAAGATTCCCTCCGGGTTGCCGGCGGCGATGCGCGTCAGCACGGGAATCATGTCGGTGTCCCCCCTGCTCACCTTCTCGACCGCGGTCACAGCGCCGCCTAAGGCCTCGAAGGCGACTGCGAAGGCGGCGGTAAGGCCGGTTGTGTAGGGATCGCCGTCATGGATGGTGGCCATCCTGCGCAAGCCCAGTTCGGTATGCACAAATTCCGCGACGGCCTGTGCCTGGTAGAGGTCGTTGCTTGATACCCGGTAGTAGCCGGCATGGTAGTTGGCCCCGGCCTTGCCCCGCAGGTCCGAGGTCAGGGAGGGCGAGGTATTCGAAGAGGAGATCATGACCAGGCCGGCCTCGCTCAGGATGGGAGAGGCCGCGGCGGCGGCCACAGAGCACGAAGTCCCGAGCACGCCGACGACGCGGGGATCGCCGACGGCCGTCTCGGCCGCGGCCTTGCCGCCTTCGGCGGTGCAGAGCGAATCCAGGCCGGCGCCCATGGAGACGTTGTGGCCCTTGATGGGGCCGTAATCGGCCAGCGCTATCGCCAGCGTCCGCTGTCTCGGAATCCCCAATTCGCCGATGCTGCCGGTAAGCACCTCGAGGGAACGGATCTGGATATCCTCACCGGGCCCCACAACCACTGTGCCCAGCGGACTGACGACCATGTTCTGCGGCACACAGGCGCTGCCGAGCAGCAGCGTTAAGGTCAGGGCCAGACAGCTCAGCAGCGCCGGGCTCGGGGTGTCAGATGTTTTCATGGGTCTTTTCTCCTTGGTCGAGCTGGCTGTTGCCCGGGCATGGATCGCGGTTTGCGGGGGCGGCCGGCATTTGTGGCGTAGTGTACCCGCGCGGCAGTTGTTGTGCCAGTTTCAGGGGAATGGGCACGCACAAGGGGCGCCCCGACGGGTTGGCGGATGGCCGGCGGTGGGACGGAGCGCACTCTGTTGCAGCGGTATTTATGCCATGATGAATAGATGTTATGCTAGTGCATCATGAGAACCACTATTTCCCTTGACGACCAGCTCGCGAAGCAGGTGCGGCGTGCAGCCGAAGCCCGCGGCATCAGCGTCAGCGCGTTTATCGCCAAGACGTTGGATGACGCTCTGAAACGTCGCGATCGGTCGGAGCTGCGGCCGTTCCGGCTGGTGACGGTGCGGGGGGTTCACGCGCGTCCGGGCGTCGATCTCGACCGGTCGAGGGCACTCGACGCGCAGGATGACGAGGCCCGGTTTGGGCACGGGAGCCGGTGACACGGGATGCTGCTTCCCGACGTAAATGTTCTGATCTATGCCCATGTCGAGAACTCTGTTCCCGAACATCCCGAGTATGCGACGTGGATCACGCGTCTGGCGACGGGGCCGGAACCGTTCGCCCTCTCGGTCCTGGTTCTGGCCGGCTTCGTGCGCGTGGTAACCAATCCGCGAGTTTTCGACCCTCCATCCACTTTTGAACAGTCATTTGCATTCATCTCCGCGCTCGTGGAACGCCCGACCGCGCGCATCGTCGGTCCGGGCCCCGATCACCTGGAGATATTCGAAAGGCTGTGCGGTGCGTCCGGCGCTACGGGGAAGCTGGCGGCTGACGCGCAGCACGCGGCGGTTGCAGTCGAGCACGGCTGTACGATGGTATCTACGGACTCCGATTTCAGCCGGTTTCCAGGCCTTCGATGGCAACATCCACTGCGTCCCGGCGGGTTGTTGCGCCGCTGCGTACAGCAACAATGCATCATTCCACTGCTGGCAGCGCATTGCGGGCGCTACGCATTGCAAGGTAGTTAGAGTGCCCTAAGGCGATCTAAGACGCTCTACGGGCTTCCTGTGCGGGAAAGTTAGTTTTAATCGGGCTGAGAGCAGGTAGAGGCGCCGGATGCGGGCATTGCGGCCCGGTCCGGCGTTTGCTGATCAAGGGGCGGACGGATGCGAGTGGTGACGGCGCTGTACGCACGCTGCCGCCGGCGACGTGTCCGATATGTGTCCGTTTTACATCCGATCCGGATTCAACCCCCCTCAGGGCCGGATTCTGAGCCAATTCAGGCCGATTCACACCATCTAAGACGAAGTTAGTCTTATGTGGCGTGCTCGATTGGCAGGGCCTTGCGCGGTCCTATGCGGAAGAAGTCGCCCTGATTTGCAACCCAGTCAAGATGGCTGCCAAAGAAGGCTTTGTACCGGCGCTCCGTTTCGTTCATCGCGTCAGCGTTCTTTTCCAGCGGCCCGATGTCTACGATGCAACTCAGGGCCAACCGGAACCAGCCCAGGGCCTCGCGGCATTTCTCGTCGTCTTCGTAATAGTTGAAGTGCTGCCGGATAACGTTCGTCACCGCGCCGCTGAAAACTGTCAGCTCGTCCTCGTCTAGCAAACGACGGGCCAGGGCCGTGACTTCCATCAGCTGCCAGTCCCACAGGTCGTCGGCCGACACAACGTAAATGGGCCTGCTCTCAGGCGGCTTCTCGGCTGGTCTGCTCTTTGTGAGCGCGGCCGAAACGCTGGCAAATGCGACAATTTGTCGTTTTTCGGGGTAGTTTTGGCGCAAGCGGAGAAAGCGCTGGGCCGTGCGGACGGGTATACCGCGCTCTCTAAGGGCCGGAGTCCATGCGCCATGCGGGAGCTGATCTTTGATGCGCAGCAGGGCATCGCCAGCCAGCCAGGCCTCTTCGACCGTGCGCCGCGCCAGCTGTTCGAATGCGCGTATGTGCTGTTCGGCTTCCTGCCAGAGCGCCGGCAGATCCGTTATCTGCTGGGTCATATTCACCCTCCTTTTTATGCCGCTTTGCGCCCCTCGTGCGTGTCCTCATCCTGGTAGGTGTTGGGACCTTTAATGTTGCAACAGTACGCCTCCAGGCGCAACATGGGTTGCTTAAGGTTAGCGACGCTTTGGCTACGCGGGCCGTAGCCGTCGCTGTCTTTGCGAGGTCTCTCTGGAGGTCGATTTTTGAGGTTTTTCCTGCGCTGACGGTCGTTTTTGTTGGATAAAACCGCTTCTATTCCGCTGTTTTCGGCTGTTTTTCGCCTTTTTTGTGTCCGGTCGATGGTGTTGGGTTTATTCTTGCGTCGTTTTTTTGGGATATCAATTTTGCGGCATAGTAGCGGTGATTCGGTGGTATCGCGCGGTGGATTATGTGGCATAGAGGGAGGTCTGAAGTCAGTTTTTGAGGTGATCTTCAACAAGGGAGCGGTGTGTGTGCGGCGCGAAAAGTTTTTTTGAGGGTGAATTTACTCTGGTGGCGCGAGCCCAAGTTGCGGCATGTGGGAATGTCCAAAAGCGCCTACGGCATAGGCGGGCCGGCGACTTCGGTTGGGCGGCGCAAGCAACGGGCGAGGTCGAGTGAAGCGAGGGCGAAGGTCGGGGCGCCGCGCCGCCCGGTGTTGGTTTGGGCGATCTGCCGGTGTCTTGGCGTGACTGCAGCTGGTCGTCCGGGGGTCATGATGGTAATACGGCGTCGCGTTCGTACTGTTGGATGGTATGGCGGCGCCGGAGCGTGCGAGGGACGAGCCGTGGAGGCGCCGGCAGGGGTTACGTGGAGGCTGTCTGGCGATATGGCGTGTGGTGGTTCTGCAGCGTCCTGGTGGTTGAGGCGGCTAGTATGGCCGGCTTGATCGTCCGCAGGACACAGGCGCCGTCTGTAGCTCCGTCGGAGTGCAGGACCTCGGAAGAGTCCAAGCGAGGATGAGAGCGCTGGCAGGGAGAGTGGCGGGTTGTGTTTCGCAATGCTCGAGCTTTGCACCTTCGTAATATCGTCGGCGCGTGCGGGCTGGCTGAATGGTCGGGCGTGAAGACATCCGGATTGACCCGGTGGCAACGGAAACGCCCGGTTGGGGTGCCGGCCGCTAGCTGGCGTCAATCGTGGGACCGGGCGCAGGTGCACGAAGAGGACACGCGCAGCTGCAGCTACCGGCACACTCCAGGAACAGAACACGGGGTGGGCTGCGCCGTATTCGCCTTGGCGCCGCGGTCGTAATGGGTGGGACAGACGCGGTCACAGAAACAAACGCAACTGCAAGCGCAATGCATCTGCCGGCGATTACTAATGTAAGTTCAATTTGAAACGACGACTATTCGTGCCGAGAACAGATCAGGGGCACAGAAGCACAGAAGCACGTCCTTCGCTTGCGAGATACGCAAATTCTGGGTTTCCTTTGGGATCTACATTAGAATGATGCTGGCCTCGGCGTCCTCCGTCGGGGCTTGACGGGCTGGCGTGCCCTGCGCCGGCTCGTCGTTGTTGGCGGCGCTCTCCGTCTGATCGCAACCGCTGCGTCGGTTTTGTCCCTGAACATAAACAAACATGGGCGGGATTGTGGGCTCGGTCGCTCCAACGCCGGTGTCGTAAAGGGTGGGCACAGAAACAAACACATGCGCCGGCATCGGCTTGTCCGAATGGTATGGCGGCGCCGGAGCGTGTGAGGGACGAGCCGTGGAGGCGCCGCTAGGTGTAAGGGCGGAGACTGGATGGCGGTACGGCGTGAGGTGGTTTTGTCATGGAGGTCCGGGCGTCTTGCTAGTCTTGCGGCGTCTTGGAGGTTGAGGTGGGGGGGTGCGGGGGGCTTGCCCCCTGCGAAGGGGAGAGTTTGAGAGGGGGATACCCCTCTCATGTTGCCGGCCCGGAAGAGCGCTTTTTATTCCGTATAATAGCGAGTTATAGGGAAAGGCGCTCGCGCCGGTGCAACCGCCCGAGGAACGAGGGCGGGGCATTCCCTATAACGACTGTTATACGGCCAGGGCGCCGGCGCCGCAGGCGACGGAATGCGCCCTGGGGAAATAAAAAGCGCCCGGGCCGGCAATGCCGTTGACGTTCAGCCGGCCTCGATCAGTGTTTCCATGTTTAACTCTTGTTAGACATAGAGGCCTTTTGCAGCACATGCCGATTGTGGTACTCTACTCCCCTTTTTCTTTCTCCAAACCGACCTGGAGGATCACAATGCCGAACCGAACCGGCCTGGCGTTGGCCGTCCTTGTGGTAATTCTGACCGGCTGTGCAATGATACCAGAGTCCAGGGACGAGGTCATGCGAGATGCTCTGGAGAGAGCCACACCTGAACCCACACCCACCGCAACGCCCAACCTGGAGCTTCAAAGGTTCATTGAGCCACCGGAACACATGGCCTTCCTGTGGTGGCACTGGCCATCAGGGCAGCAATTCAGAACGCTGCAGTTCGATTTCACCGTCCATAACGACCCCGGCAACTTCTCAGAACAGCATGGGCTGTATCTGATGCTTTGCTACAGCACTATCTCGGATGTCGGCTTCTATTTTGGACTGCAGACGAACGTCCATGATCCGCAGCGGGGGTATCGCGGAAAGGGCCTGATATTTTCGAGATGGGAAACACGCGACTTGGCGAATGCGAAGGTTGCGGATCCGGAGGAGGGGTGGACCCAATCATCGGGTCACGAAGGCGACTTTATAGGGGTCAGGCGCTCGTACGATTGGGGAGCGGGAGACTACCGGGCGACCCTGACCCCGGATGGGGCCGATTCGGACGGCGAATGGTTTGGCCTGTGGATTACCGACAAGGCCGCCGGTGAGACGACATGGATTGGATCGCTGAAATTTCCGTACCAGGATGGAACGGCTGCAGTTCGTTCGCCGGTTTACACCACTATGGAGATATATGGGGCGTCACTCCGAGCCTTCGAGATACCCGAATGGCACGTCAGTCTCGACAGACCCCTGGGCGATGACGAACCACCGATCCAGTTCGAGACCGGGTATTCCATGTTCACCGACCAAGTCCCAAACGCCAATGTCCGGTGGAACCGAACCGACCAGAAGATTCACATTCAGGCCGGCGCTTCTACCGAACGGACAGACCCCGAACAGTTCGCCGCCTTTGACTAAATGCAGCGGCATTTTTGTCGATTCGTATGAATCATCCTGTACGGAATAAGACGGCCCGAAATGTCCCGATTTCGGGTACCTACAGCACCTTCTCAAACTTGCCGGTCTTTGAAATAGGGCCGGAAGAAAACCGACTACTTCGAAGTTCTGAGCCGTCTCTTTTCCGGCGCCGTGAGCAAGCGTAGCTCTGTTTCTGTGTCTGTACGTGTGGATGGACCTGTGTGAGTGAACGGTGAACCTTGCTCTGTCACTACTCATGCGGCATCTGTACTGGTCGCGCTCCAAAACGGTCCGACGCGTGGCCCTCCATCTCTTCCTGTCAATCCCTCGCCGGTCAGTCGAAACGGCCATAAACGCAAGGTCCTATAGGTACCCTTTGCCTATTTTAGAGCCTTAGAACGCTTCCAGTGCGGGAAGATTTTCGCCGGCAGACCCAAAATCGGCCGTTTAGCGTACCCTTCGTTTCTGGAAGCTGCGGCCGTTTGCCGCGGACGCCGGTCAGCGCAAGCCCAGACGCCGATCTGGAAACATGCACAAAACCGGGACTGAACCTGGGCACATGGCCGGCACCATCCGGGATTCGCACTGCCGGCCGCGGGCGTGTCAGCCCTTCGCAGCTGTGCGGTGGTCGAGTTCATGCGGGCTCTGTGCGAATGCCGGCTGCTCTCCCTCATGGTGGAGCGTGGGGGGTTGCGGCGGTCTGCCGCCGCCCGGGAAAGGACCCTCCCCGGCAGTTTGGGGAGAGGGCCTTTCCCGGCTTTCCCTGGATGAGGGACTGGTTGGTCAAGTGTCGGTCTGTGTGGCGACATTCGGGGTTGTGTATGCCCCAGCGCCCATGGCGCCGCCGGTAGCAAGCAAAGCGCAGCCTCGCCGGCTGAACTCGCGGGAGCCGGGGGCGGTCTGCGTTCCGGGTCGTGTACGGGTAGACTGTCCTGGTTGAGCAGGTCTTTGTTGTGTAAGTACTCGGTGGCACAGGATAGACGGATTCAGGCCGCTATGCGCTCTATTCATTCGTCTTCGAGGGTGGAACTGTGATCAGACAGAGTGGATAGCCGTTGGCTGTGGCCACTTGTGCGTTTGCGATGCGTTCGTGTGTGTCCGAGTTGTCTGCCTGTGTGTGTGAGTCCCGTGAATCCCCTGTGAAAGATCGTTTGTCTCGCTGAAGAAATTGGTCCGATCTTGAGGGTTTACTTGATATTGGTTCAAGTGTCGGCGGGAATTCAAAATTTTTTAAGGGGCATTTTTTCAGGTTGAGCCAGATGGAACTCGAAGTGTTGAAACGTTATGCGTTACGTGCGTGATCGGGAAGGCCCGCGAAGTCCTTAGTCCTTTCGCCCGTACGTCCAGCTTGTTCTCTTCAGGAGAGACAGGTCATGACTGGCAAGACCGTCGCCTCTGTCGTTTTCCAATCAGGACTGATTGTAGCCCAGGTGTTTCCACACTTGAATGTCATCGTTATATCGATTCCGTCTCTTTCCGTGCCAACATTTTGTCCAGGGGAAACATAGGCCGCGCGGACAGCGTCAACTATTTGAACCCGCAAGCCATATCTGTTTTGGTGGAGTTCTTGCCGGCGCCACCGGTGAATTCGTGCAGGTTCGCCAGGGGGACATGATGGGATGTATCAAGAAGCATCATGTGGGACTGGCAGGCGTCGTGGGGCACTTCTGGCTCGCGTAGTCATCCAAAACCAAAATTATGGATCTTTTTGGTTTTACGTACTCATTCTTTAAGACCAGGAAAAAGCTCACTCCATGACTACCAAGACTCGAAATGTCGTAATCATCGTTGCCCTTCTGCTCGTCATTCTTGCCCTCATCCTCAGTATCACTCTCCATGCAGCGGATGCGGGCAAAGCCTCTCCGTCCGGTTCGCTGCCGGTGAGCCATTTTGCCGTTCCGGACGGCTGGAAGCTGTCTGGGAAGAGTCTGGACCAAGGCCTCGGGCGGGAGTCTTTCAGGTGCGAGTCGACGTGACAGAGTGGGAACAGCGTTTTGAGGATGGCACGCTCCTGGAGGTTACCGCCCTGGTTCTTATAGGCGAATTGGGATGAACTCTGCCGGCCAGCACTTTGTGCGACGCAGAGCGCTAACCCAACGACAGCACAGCCTCTTCATCTGCGTACGGCGACTATCGGAGAGATATCAAGATGCGGAGAACCAACTAGACCAACCGCGCCCAGGCCAGCCTCCTGTGTGTCTTCGGACATTAACTCGAAAGTGATCCTCCCAAGTCATCGCACCGGGAACGGGAGGCGGCCTGGATAGGGGATTGACATTCAGGTTTAGTCCAGATCGGGTGGCGGCGGGTGAGGGCACTTACGGACATGTTTTGCGCGATGTGGGTGGGGAATCAGGGAGATGATGGCTTTCCCATGCGGTAGCCGACGCGCTGCTCGGTGAAGATATATTTGGGTTTGTGTGCATCTTCACCGAGTTTTTCGCGCAGTCTTTTGACGACGGTGCGGACCAGTCCCGCGTCGCCGGAGCGGCCCCGTCCCCAGACCCGTTGCAGCAACTGGCCGTGCGTCAGTGCCAGGCCGGCATTAGACGAGAGCTCGAAGAGCAGAGCGTACTCGGTCGCGGTCAGCACAACGGGTTGTCCAGCCAGAGCCACGCGGCGTTCAGCATAGTTGATAACCAGATCTTCCAAGACATAGTTTTCGGGCTGACCGAAATAGCCGATGCCGGAGCGCTGGCGCAAGACCGATCTGATCCGAGCGGCCAGCTCCGTCGGCGAGAAGGGTTTCACCATGTAGTCGGCAGCCCCCATGTCGAAGGCCTTGGCGATGAGGTTCTCCTGGCCGTAGGCGGACAGGAAGATTACGGGCAGAGCAGTACTTTTCAGGATATTCTTCATCAGCTCGATTCCATCGAACCCCTGCATCATCATATCCAACAGGACGAGATGGGGCCCTTCGTTCGCAATCAGACGGTCGACTTCATTGGGTTCTCCGGTCACTATGGGGTCATAGCCTGACTTGGAGAGGACGCCTCTGATATATCTGAGCGTGTGGGGATCGTTGTCCACGACGAGGATGCGCGTCCGCTCTTGTGTCTCTTTTCCGGGTTCGCCGGCGAACGGTGCGGGTCCGTCGGCGCCTGCGGTTTCTTTTGGCTCGACTATTGGAATTGTAAAGATAAAGCGCGCGCCCTGGCCGGGACCGTTACTTTCGGCCCAGATGCGGCCTCCGTGTGCTTCCACGATGCCTTTGCAGAGCGCGAGACCCAGCCCTGACCCGGCAAGTTCTCCCGGCCGGTCCTCGCCGTCGACGCGGGAGAACTTTCTGAACAGGAACGGCAGCCGTTCGGCCGGTATGCCTATGCCCTCGTCGGTGATTGAGACGACAACCTGAAACTGTTTCAGCACAGCACGCACGGCGATTGTGGCCATCCCGTTGGAATACTTGGTCGCATTGGATAGCAGGTTGCTGAGGACCTGGACGAAGCGGCGTCTGTCGGTCATGATTTGCGGCAGATTCGGGTCGACGTGGATGTGGATTCTGTTCCTGCGACCTGAGCTCATGAACCTGATGCGGGCCTCGTCCACCAGGGTGGCGGTGTCGGACGGCTCTGGGGCGACGGAAAGCGTGCCGGTCTCGATGCGAGCTACATCGAGCAGGTCGCGTATGAGGCTGCGCATGCGATCGGCCTGCTGGGAGATGATGCGGTGGAACTGGCGCATTTCGGCGGGGTCGAGGGAGGCTGCTTCGTCGAGGAGGGTGTTTGCGGAGCCTTTGATTGAGGTAAGCGGTGTCTGCAGCTCGTGGTTCACCATCCCCATGAATTCAGCGCGCAGCCGTTCCAGCTCTTCGAACGGCGTCATATCCTGCATCGTCACGACAACTGATTCGACCACGCCGTCCTGTGAGTGGATGGGCGTGGCGTTAGTCAGCGCTTTGACGCTGCGGCCGTCGGGGACCTCCATGACGATCTCTTCAAGGCGGACGGTCTCGCCGGTGCTGAGCGCCTGGGCCAGGGGGAACTCGTCGAGGGCGATCACGCGTCCGTCGGCGCGCCGGAAGGTTATCAGTTCGAGGAGCTCCTCCAGAGGGCGGCCGGGCATCTGGAGGCTGCTGACGATCCTTCTGGCCTCTTGATTCAACGACACTGGGACACCGGCTTTTGCGTCGAATACCACCACACCGACCGGCGAGGTGTTGATCAGGGTTTCCAGGTCGTTCCTGGCACGCTGTTCGTCACGGTAGCGGCGGGCGTTGGCGATGACGAGCGCGGCCTGGCAAGCAAACATGACCAGGGTTTCTTCGTCTGCGGAGGTGAATTCCTGACCGGTTTCTGTCACGGCGAGAAAGATGTTGCCGACGCGTTCTCCTCTGTGGAGGAGGGGCGTGGCCAGGAAGGAGACCGGAACAGTCGCTCCCCCGGGCAGGGGTGGTTCGGGAAGGTTGAAGTCTCTGATGTGGCCGATCAGGTCGGGAAGGCGAAGCGGTTGCGGGATATTGCCGAGGTGTTCGAAGAGTGTCAAGGCATCGGGCAGGTCCCACAGGCCTTGGGCCTCCTGGGGATTCAGGCCGGAGGAGAGGTAGTCATCGGCGTGGCCCGTTTCGTCGAGGAGGGTGAGTATGCCGTAGCGGGCACCGGTTAGAGAGCAGGCGGAGTCGAGGACGCTTTGGAGGACGTCGTCAAAGTCGAGGCTTTCGTTGATGCGCAGGTTGGCGCTGCTCAACCGGGAGAGGCGCTCCCGCAGCGCTTCATTCTCTTGTATGAGCTCGTCGGCGGGCTTCATCCTTGTCTCCCTTACAGACATTAAGGTACGCCGCTGGACTCGGGCCCTGATTAGAGCCGCGTGATCTAGATGGGCCCTATTCTACCATTTGGAGGGCAATTGACACAATATTGATATAAAAAAGCAAAGGTTCACATATGAATGACATTTCGGCGCTGTATACTATAAAGTTTGCGGTCTGTAAATGGTGACGGACGCGCTTGCGGATCATGTTTGCGGCAACGTTATCGACAACGATGGCGCTGTCAGGGCAAGGCGTCCCGGAACGGGGAAGGGCTGTGTCGTGTCGAAGGGGCAGATGAGACTTGCTTCTGATGCAGTGGGGAAGGCCATGAGTGAACGCAGAATGAAGTTTCCGCCCAAATCGTGGAATACTCATACCTGGCGCCCTGGTTTGCCAATAGCGAATCAAGACGCAGAAGCAGGGTCCTGCGCACTCGCGTGAGGGAGCCGATGGGGTCGTCTAATGCGCTCAAGATGGCGGTATATCTTTGGACGAGAGTTGAAGGGGTGACGAAAGGCCATACAGGTCTTCCTTTTGCTCGATGGCGCGCAGGATGTGAGCGTATCTGGACGTACGCCGGTTCACGTTCGCCCGCAAGATGAACATTGCATAGCCAGTAGGGCGCATCGCCCGCCCCAGCCATGCTTCCGTTCTGCGTCTGGCGCGGCGAATCGCTCGAACTGCTTGATGGACGCTGTCACGGCCGTCATCTGTTCAGAGAGACTCTCAAGTGCGGATGTCGTTTAGGTTTGAGGTTGTCAATCGCCGGACACGGAGAGGAGAACAGCAGTCGTGTCCGCGCGGTAATTGTGTGTTTGTGGTCCAGTGCGGTGTCCCCTTTGTGGAAACAGACAGATGGTTGCCACCACAGCGTCCATTGACCTGATAGCCAACATGTGGGCGCATTGCGCCTACATGTCTATTTCCCCTTACTATCAGGTCAAACGCTGTGGTGAGCCCATGCAACTACAGAATTGGGGCAGGGACAATGGAACCGGCGGTGTGTAGGTGCTCTGATTGGGGGTGCGTGATGGGCTGCCCGGCAGCGCGTCGAACGGTGCTCGTTGTCCTTTAGGGCGGGTTTTGGGTTTGAGGGAGAATTTCAAGCCGCTGAGAGGCGATCTAAGCGGTTTTTCGGGCGTTCAGGTCGTATAAGACCTTGCTTTTCGGGACGGACCGGTTTCCGGGAGGCCCCTAGGCTGAAGAATGCGAGAATCCCCCATGCACGCCACGTGCAAACCGATGGAGTCCCTTATATCCGGGAATTGTATACAGGTAGGTTGTTACTCGACTTTCAAAGGAGTATTCCGAGCGACAGGAGAAGACTGAACTGCAGAGACAGCTGTGCGGTGGCCGCCAGTTCCGCATTGAGTTCCTTCCCCTGCTCCGAGAAGATGGAGTAGGCCCGCCTGGCGGCAAAGGGCAGGCTGATAAGAGGCAACAGTGCGGCTGGGCCGAAGTCGAATGCCAGCCAGAGAACAGGTGTCGCAGCATAGGCCAGGATGAGAAAAACAAGGTACTGGCGCCGTGTATTCCGGGGGCCGATGCGTACTGCGAGCGTGCGCTTACCGGCCTGGGCATCGGTCTCGATGTCGCGCAGATTGTTTACGACGAGGATGGCTGTGATCAGCAGGCCGACCGGAACTGCGGCAAACAGAATCGCTGCGGGAAGGGTGCCGGCCTGAACATAGTAGGTTCCACAGACGGCGGCGAGTCCGAAAAAGATGAAGACAAACAGATCGCCCAATCCATGATAGCCATAGGGGAACGGCCCTCCCGTGTAGAGTACAGCGGCCAGAAGAGAGGCGATGCCGACAGCGAGGACGGGCCAGCCGCCCACGAGTACCAGATACAGGCCGTCCAGAACCGCCAGTCCGGCAGCTGTTGCGATGCCGAGGCGAAGCTCCCTGGCGGTGAGAAGGCCTGCGGCCATGACCCGGACAGGTCCTAGGCGATCGCGCGTATCCGCGCCTTTCTGGAAGTCAAAGTAGTCGTTGGCAAAGTTGGAAAGGAGCTGTAAGAGCAGAGCGCCGACCAGTGCCGCCAGCGCGGGCGCGGGAGAGAAGCGGCCGTCCGAGAAGGCCAGAGACGTGCCCACCAGTACGGGGGCCATGGAGGCCGGTAAGGTCCTGGGGCGGGCGGCCAGCAGCCAGATTTGCCATTTATGAAGATTATTCACGTCCGGTTACCTGTCGCGCAGCTCTTAGAGGGTCTCTGCATGCTCTCTGAGCAATGAACTGACGTCTATCATACCCTGTTTCAGCGTGCTTGTATCCTTCAACTACTGTGTTAAAGATGGATCAGGGGAGGTTATGCGTCCGGAAAAGAGCGTCGCGCATCCGACGATCTCGACCGAGACATCGTGAAAGCGCTGATTGACGCCTGATTCAGCCCGTCCGGATCGTCGTGCCGGTTCGAGAAGATGCCCTTCCTGTTGTAGAAAACCATCAGGCGCCTGGTCAGCCAACTGCGCGAGACGCCGCCCTGAAGCAAGGTCAAACCGAAGAGAACGGCATTGGGATTCATCAGCGCTTTCAGGTGATCCAATATGACGGTCTTGGCTGCGATGGTTCTGGGGAGGCAGAGGAGAGGGTAGTTAATTCCTACGGAGTCAAAGCGCGCGGCGGCGATGGAGACCGGGTTCCAGGACGTGGCGGAGATATTTTTCGGGGTATGTCGCACAATGCGCCGGGCGGCGAAATCCACTGAGTTTCGGTTGATGTCCGACAAGGCGATGCGGGGTGCGTGTGAGGGGAAGCGGCAATGATCGAGAAAGTAGCCGGTTGCTTATCGAACGCAAGTTGGTAAAGCTTGTATCGTTAGGGCGGTTTAATTTTTGGGTGTTACGATTGAAGGGAGGTTTCTTCGCGTAGTCATCAACAGGACAACCTATCCCATCCTATACAAATTCAAAAACTACAACGCAAAGCACTGTCCAAGATTCCGATGATAATTGCTTCGTGCTGAATTGCTGACAGCAGGGAATCTGCGGGGGCAGGGGTGGCGGTCAGCAGCAAGTTCCACCTCCGCGTCGATATTTTCGGCTTTCCATTCGTGGCACGATACTGGTAAAAGAAAGGGAAAAAATGACACTCTGGTGATGTATGAGCGTGGCACACCACCAGTTCTGGGAACCTATCTCCGTCATGCTGGCCGTACCACAAACAGAGGGCTAGGTTTGCGACCGTCCCTTGGGCGTTACAATGGAATAATGCGTAATGTCTTTGCTCATGATAGTCGGAAATTTCATCCAATGTCGACCTGCCGGAGACTCTAAATTGACAAGGCACAACAGACGTCAACGAGACCTTGCAACAGGGGTAATCCTCTTGGCTTTAGGTGCAGCAGTGGTGCTGCTGCGGCTATATCGCTTGGTCGATCTTCCGCCCAGGTTGGATAACGATGAGGCGATTCATGGTTTGGATGCTCTTCAGGTGCTGCAGGGAGAGCATGCAGTTTTTTTTGATGCGAATCACGGACGCGAAGGACTCATTGTCTATGCTATTGCTCTGTCCATTTCCATTCTGGGGCGTACTGAACTGGCGATTCGTTTGCCTATGGCCCTGACCAGCGCGGGTACTGTCTTTGTCGTCTTCTGGTTGGGGCAGACCCTTTTTGGGCGAGATGAGGAAAGCGGACGAGAAACCCCGTGGCACGGTCTGTTTGTCGGAGGCGTAGGGGCTGGCCTGCTGGCAGTCTCCCTGAGTCAGACGATAATCGGTCGCACGGCGATGAGAGCTAATTTTCTTCCATTCCTGCTTTCCCTGTGTCTGATCCTGCTTTGGGAAGGGTACAGGCGACGGAGTTGGCGGTGGATCGCGCTTGCGGGCGCGTGCGCTGGTCTGCTGCCGTACACATATATCGCGGCGCGATTTACGCTCTTGCTTTTTCTCTTCTATGGTCTGAGTTTTCTACTTACGTACCACTCTGCCACTGGGATACGATTTCGGGTTGGCCTGCTGAAGCGGAATCTGCTGTGGACAGGCATCTTTTTGGGCGTAGCGGGACTGGTGGCTGCACCCATCTTGTTTCATTTTGCTTTACATCCCGGAGATTTTTTTGCTCGGAGCAGCAAGTTATCGATCTTCGATTCTGATTTAAGACAAGGAACCCTCCTCAAGGCCTTTCTTGTCAACGCGTGGGAGCATCTATTGCTCTTCGGTTTTCACGGTGATCTTGCCTCGGACCGCAATTTCTCTGGCCGACCCATGTTGGACCTATGGGAGGCTCTCTTCTTATGGCTTGGCGTGGGCATAGCCTTCCGGCGTTGGCGGCCCGGCTACCGTATGCTTCTGATCTGGCTAGGGACATTAATTTTGCCAGCCTTTCTAGCTAGAGATTATACCGTTCCCAACACACTGCGCATGATGGGCGCTGTTCCGGCCTTTTATCTGCTCATAGGTGTCGGTATGTGGGAGGCATTCCAATTCTTGAAGGAGCGGCTTCGGGTTAGGCAATGGCGCATGGGTCGATTTTATGACGAAAACGAGACCAGGATTGTCTCGGCTGTGGCGATCTTGGTCGCTGGTTTGATTCTTGTTAAGGGTTTCACCACCTATCGTATTTATTTCCAGAAATGGGCGGAACATCGTGAAGTAAGCGATTCATACGAGACATGGTTGGGAGAATGGGCCCAGACGCTAAACGCGCTGCCGTCCGATGCAGAAACGGTATATCTGATTCCCGGTTTTCCCTATACGTATCCTATCTCTACGCATTATACTTTCGAGTACTTGTATCTCGGCACAGATTCAGTCCATACGATCTATATGAGTGCACCAAATCTAGCGCAGGAGATCGAATCTATACTGACAGCTAAGGAAAAGATATCAACTGTTAAGGTGGTGGAGTGGAACAGCACGAGCAGATGGGTCAGGGATGATACCCAACCTGTGGTATTTCTACTAAGCAAGTACGGCCGATACCTGGGTAGTGACGAATACACTGACTTTCAAATTCACAACTTCGCGGAGATCTCTTTGGAACGTCCCTGGACATTCTATGAAGAGATTGAGACGCTGACAGTTCTCTACGATGGCGGGATTGCGCTCCACGGGCTTGCCTTAGGCCAAGACGGGATGCAACTGTCTTTGCGGCAACCGCTCAACCTGGGGCAGGGGCGCCCGCTGTGGGGCGTCTTGCGGTGGCAAACAGCTTCTGGGTTGGATGTCGATTATGCGATGTCCCTACGCCTGTATGATACGCAAGGGAAACTGGTTCATCAAGCGGACGATGTTATTTGGGAACCCGCGGCCCATGTGCCTTCGAGCAAATGGTCGTCGGATAAAATGGTCGATAGTCTGGTTCAACTTGAACTCCCGGACCATCTTCCACCTGACGAGTACGAGCTGCGGCTGGTCGTCTACAATTTCAAAACTCTCGTACCCCCTGTCGAAGTCGGCGTCTGGCAACCGGAGACAACCTTAGCGCGTCTGCGCCTGGGAAGAGACCGGTGATTGCCAACAGCGCCTTTCCAACTTGACCATCAGCCACTTTCTGGGACTCCTGATGGTTTATGCCCCTCGACTTCATGCCAACCTGCCAAAGAGATAGACCCGCCGGCGGCCACGCCCACCCTGCTGCCGACGTCATCCGGAGTCAGGGTGGACTCCAACCGGTCAGCATGGGCCCCAATTTTCCGTTGGGTTTCTGCTCTCGCAGGGCCTCACACGGGATACCGTCTCCATCGGGGGCCATTCCATGTTGCCGCGCTCCATACATATTATTAAGACAACCTAACACGCCCTAACATGGCAGGCGCCGGACCGGGTCGAAATGTCCGATTCCGGCGCTTTTGCCTGTTCTTGGCCCGATTAGAACAGATTTTCCCGCACAGGAGGCCCGTAGAGCGCCTGAAATCGCCTGAGGGTACCTACAGCACCTTGCATCCGCAGCGTTCGCCCTGCGCTGTGGGCACCAGAGCGACTCAGGTTCTCGCGGCATCCGACCGGGCCGCGTTGAAGACATGTCCAGGACTCTCTGCGGCATCGCCCGGTTTGCGTCGCAGGTTCTTGATGGCCGTGCGCACCGGCATGGGAACCAATTATCCGTCGGGCTCTTTCGGCGGTTGTGGTGGCCGCTTATCCTCGCTGGGAGCCGATACAGGCTGACTTCGGTCGTCAGGCGGCACTGGCGTCAGTGTCGGTAAGTCACGAGCGCTCTTAGGCGTCACCGTCGGCTCCAGTGACCCTTCCGCATCCCAACAACCGACAATGACCGCGGTGCAGACTAACACCGCAAAAAGAAGCATAGGGGAGAATCGCGCCATGGTGACATTTTAGCGATGTCGCTCTGCGAGCACAAAGCGAAACGCGGGAATGTCTACGTGGTAGACTGTCTATATATAGGAATGCAGTCAAATCACGTTCTGCAGGCGGTTGATTTCCCCTAAGGAATGTGTTACTTTATGGCCCATATAAATCGACGTTAACTCATTTTATCGCGTGTTTATGCAAAGAGGCTTTTCAACAGGTTTTTCGATGGACTTTCCGGCGGGTTTCCAAAGGCAAAGGACCGAACGATGAGCGAGGCGCCGACAGGTGCCAATTAAGTCAACTGCTGCTCTGCACGCTGTCCAACAGGATGCGGTCTGCTTCTACTGTCTAGACGAAACCTTGCATAATGGTAACGATAACGTTACCATATCGACATGATCAAGATCAGAGAATACGTAGACGACCGAGGCCGCAGTCCATTCGGTCGTTGGTTCGACGGTCTCGACGCCGGGGCAGCGGCCAGAGTGAGGACATCCCTCGCCCGCATGGAGGCTGGCAACCTGTCCAACGTCAGAGGCGTTGGCAGTGGAGTGTTGGAGTGCCGCATAAACGTCGGTCCAGGCTACAGAGTCTATTTCGGCAAGGATGGGGACACATTGATCATCCTACTCGGTGGTGGCACAAAAGCCCGCCAGCAGAGGGACATTGAAGGCGCTCGTGAACTCTGGCAGGAGTACAGGCGTCGCAAGCAGAAGGAGGTATGAAAGATGCCGCTCACCCGTGACTTCAAGGAGACCGTGCAGGTTCGTGCCGAACGCGACCCAGCATTTCGAGAAGGGTTGCTGAAGGAAGGCGTCGAGTGCCTGCTTGCAGGAGACGTGGATACGGGCAAGATCGTGCTGCGAGATTACATCAACGCCACTATCGGGTTCGAGGAACTGGGCTCCCTCACGAACAAGCCGCCCAAGAGTCTGATGCGCATGTTCGGACCGTCCGGCAATCCCCGCGCCCGCAACCTGTTCGAGGTCATCAGCTGCATTCAGCAGCATGAGGGGGTGCAGTTCGAAGTGAAGGCTGTTCGTTAGCCGGCAAGGTCCGGCTGAATCGGAGGAACGATGAACTCCACACCGGCCAGCGTGGGGGAAGGCGTCCTGGCCGCCATCCAGGACGCGGCGCTCGGGCTCGTCAGAGCGTACGATTCCGAGCAGGCGACGCGCTTTGAGGCCGCGCTGGAGGCGCTGGCGCCCAACACGCGCCGCGCCTACGGCAGCGCGCTGGCGGCATGGGGGCGGTGGGCCGCGTTGCTGGGCGTGCACGCGCTGACGCCGTCGCCGTTTGCGCTGCGCGCCTACCTGCGGGAACGGGCGGAGAACGGCGCCGGCATCTCATCGCTGCGGATGACGGTGGCCGCGCTGCGCAAGGTGCAGAATCTTGTCGGTGTCGAGCCGACCGCGAACGACCAGGTCGTGACCGATACGATAAGCGGTCTGGCGCGGCAGGCTTCATCGCCGCGGCAGGCGTACGCGCTGACCGCGGAGGCGCTGGCGGTTGTCACCGCGACCGCGTGCCAGCCGCGCGTGGGCCGGGGCGGCAAGATGGAGCGGCCCGAGCAGGCGCGGCGGCGGGGGCTGGTCGACATCGCGCTGTGCCGGGTGCTGTCGGACGCGGGCCTGCGGCGCTCGGAGGCGGCTGCGCTTACGTGGGATGACGTTGTGCGCTGGGACGACGGTTCGGGCCGGCTGACGGTGGGGCGCTCGAAGACGGATGCGGAGGCGCGCACGGTCTATTTGACGCCGGCGTCGGTGGAGGCGCTGAGTGCGATACGGCCGGCGGACGCGAACGGGGCGGCCTCGGTGGCTGGGTTGGGGTTGGGTTTTTCCGGACATTCGGGACGGGTGGGGATGGCGCGGCGGATGGCTGCGGCCGGTGCGCCGACGCATGAGATTATGGCGCAGGGGCGCTGGAAAACGGCGAGGATGGTGGAGGTCTACACGCGCTCGGAAGAGGCAGGACGCGCCGCGAAATGGCTGGCGTGATGCCTTCGATTCAACCAGCAGTTCCGAGACGCTTATGCCAAAGCTCTGGCACTTGCGTCAAGGGTCTTGTATCTGGTCGTCTATTCGCCCTTCTGCAGCCGCACAAATGGCGCGCGTCCGATGTTTCCTTTACGGGCGAGCGCATCTCGGATTAAGCCGGCAGAGTCGAGAGTTCTCATCCCACGGGCGTCGGCAGGCAGAAAGGCCCAAAGCCGGTGCAGAGGTTGTGCTCCGCAACCCGGACCATCCGCTGAGCAGAAAGGATTGTACGGCAAGCACTAACTAACTATTATGGTACGGAGCGGCCGTCTTGTACCCGCGGCGTTGACATGGAGGCCAGAGTTGATTATGGACAGAGGGCAGCAGTACCGCCAAATGGCAGCAAGGGGAAAGTACCAGAGGCTGTACACGCACCTGTGCGGACTTGCAACACGGGAGTGGAGAGCTACATTCAGCGAGATCGAAGCGATCATTGGCTTCGGATTGCCGGCGTCAGCCCGTCTTCACCGACCCTGGTGGTCCAATCAGAGCGGGGACAACGGCCACAGCCAGGCGATGGCCTGGGGCGCCGCCGGATGGGAAACCGCGGAGGTGGACATGGAAGCGGAGACGCTGTTGCTCCGGCGCAGTCCGGCGGTTTCCGCCCGCAGGGTTACGCTGGACGAAGTGTGGCCCGTACATTCCGCTGGAGGCTGGCCGGAAGATCTCGGTCTCAGGCGCGAGGCGCTCTACGAGGAGGGGACTAAGCCGTTCTCATGTTTGTGGACACCAACGTGCTAGCAAAGAGCCGGATACTGGAGGCCCCGGACCATGAGATTGCCAGGGCCAGTTTGGAGAGCGCCTTTGAGAGGCCCGAACCGCTTCGCATCAGCCGCCAGATCATGCGGGAGTACCTGGCAGTCGTCACCCGTACACAAACCTGGGCTGCGGCCATTGCCCGCTAGGAGGCCCTTGAGGATGTGGAGCGGATCATCGCCACCATGTTGGCGTATGGGGAGCGCAGGCTGCTGATATTCAATGCGGCTGACTTTCGACGCTACGGAGACCGCATCGAACTGGTGGCCGGATAGCGGAAGTCTTCCGCTATCTGTGGATGAGGATAGATTCAGACATTTTCTGTTTTATACAGGCGATATGTTTTTTTGTAGGAGTGGATTGCGGTAGACGGGCAATTTTTTTCAGCCATCGAGTTTTATTTCAGGTTGGTTGATTTGTATAGGAATGGAATTGCGGCTTTGGTTGACTACGCGAAGCAGACATTGTCGACGTCGATGGTCGGGTTTTCGACACCCATAATCTCGCGTTGCGGCGGCTTCCACACACAGACACAGTATCCCCAGAGAAAAGCAGGAGCAGGATAGGCGGGCATGGTCCGGCACGACCGGCGCGAAGCGCCACATGCCCAACCTGCACACTGCCCGGCCGCACCTGCAGTCACACAATATAGTGGGTTGTTTGGGAGATTACATTGTATCGTGCCACGCTTACCCGGCCGCCGGCCGTTCCACAGGTGGATTGATGCTATAGGCTTGCCAGCCGTCAGTTCCGGGTACACGCGTCGGGTTGCGCACAGCAGGCTGGCCGAGTGGGAACCAGAACGCTCTACATCGAAAGTTTCAACGGGAAGTTGAGGGACGAGCTGCTGGACAGGGAGCTCTTCTGACCTGCCCCCGGTGTTTGTACCACTTGTTATGTTAGTCCGACAGGCACGGGGACAGGGTCAGCAGGTAAGAAGGCCTCAGGCGCCGGCGGCCGATAGCCCAGAGAGCTGTGCGGCCTGACCTGGTTGTAAATGCGCCTGTAGCGCTCCGTCAGCACACGCACCTCCAGCAACGTGTAGAAGACCTCTCCAGGGGGGATATTGTACCTATTTCCGTGTATGCACTATAATTCCAAGGCAGGGCTCACTCGGAAAGGAGCAGATCATGAAAGTCAAGAAGAAGAGGCTCACCTTGGACTTGGAACCCACATTTCAGCGCAGGCTGAAGGTGGTTGCCGCCCTCAAGGGCGTGACCATGCGCCATTACTGCTTTACAGCCATAGACAAAGAGTTGGCCCAAGACGAAGCGCAAGGCATGGCGAGTCCTGTATCCAGTTGGTCTGACGCCGAGCGGTTTGAGGAGCTCCAGAAGAAGTACTTCGGTGACAGCGTGCTCCCCGGCAGCGGCGCCGAGTTCATTCGGGAAGCGCGGGAGGCCAGGGACGCTCAACTAGAGGGATTAGGGTGAGCGGCTTCGCGGTTGTAGACGCTAGCCTTGTCTTTAAGTGGTTGGTTAGAGAGGAATATACCGACAAGGCTCTGGGAATTCTCCGGATGTGGCATGAAGAAGAGATCACACCGGTAGCCCCCCACCTGCTGCCTTTCGAGGTATCCAATGCGCTCCACAAGAGAGTAACCCGAGGCGAACTGAGCGTTGAGGCGGCTGTTGACCTTATCGGAAACCTGCTCACGTCTCAGATTGAGTTACATCAACCATGGAATCTCCACGGTAAGGCGCTGGAGATGGCAAGTCGATTCGGTCAGGGCGCCGTCTACGATGCCCACTACTTGGCGCTTGCCGAGAACCTCGGCTGCGAGTTGTGGACCGCGGACGAGAAGTTCCATCGGTCTGTGGGGCAGGACCTGGGCCACGTCCATTGGATAGGAGAGTTCGATGGGTCTGAGTAGCCGGACATGGGTGACCATTATCGTTGACTCTCCAGAGTATCGAGTCTGCGGTGGCACGATGGGAGAGTCGGATTAGAACATGGTCCACGAGGATTCACCGCTCTCATCCGCATCGCATCCACCCCTATCCTCGGCATCCGAGCAACCCGGTATGACCGTTCTTCCCAAGGTTGCGTCCCAAAGTGACCTGCCCCCGAGTTCGGTAGGCAAAGGGGCGAGTTATCTTTCGACACTTTTC
>VXRG01000047.1 GCA_009838625.1 Caldilineaceae bacterium SB0664_bin_27 | reverse complement strand
CGTCTCCCCGACCTCGTCTCCATCACCGGTCCCCTGCCCGCAAATACGCGCACCACCTACGCCGAACTCGACGGCCCCGGCTGCATCCAGCACATCTGGGTCGTCCTCGCCCGGCCTGAGAACCTGCCCTTCGCCAGCCGCAAAGCCATTATCCGCATCTACTTCGACGACGAAGCCATCCCCTACGTCGAGGCGCCCGTCGGCGACTTCTTCGGCGTCATGCACGGCCTCGGCTGGTATCCCATCGACACTCATTACCTCTCCGCAAAGGCCTGGATCGGCTACAACTGCTATTTCGCCATGCCCTTCGCCCGCTCCGCCCGCATCGAGTTCGAAGCCGGCCCGGAAGATAACCGCGCCTACCTGCAGGTGGACTGGCACCGCTATCCCGGCGAGACGCTGCACGAACCGCGCCGCTTCTGCGCACGCTGGCGCCGCGAGATGCCCACCCAGCGCTACGGCGAGGAGTTCCTCATGCTCGACGCGGACGGGCCCGGCCAACTCCTCGGCTTCGTCTACGGCGTGCGCCTCCTCGACGACACCGACCGCTGGAGCCACGGCGGCGCGGAGAACATCTACATCGACGGCCAGGGCGAGCATCCCGTTTTCCTGCGCGGCATCGGCGGCGAAGACACGTTCGGCGCAGGCTACGGCGGCGCCCTCCACCCGCCGGAAACGCACCACTACGCGGCCATGCCCTACTATGTCCACGACGACGTCGGCGAAGCCCGCCCCGCCCAGCGCCTCGCCGGCTACCGCTTCTTTGAGAAGGACACGCTCCTCTTCCGCAGCTCCATCCACATGCGCTTCGGCTGCATGGCCAACGACATCTGCTCCACCACCTACTGGTACCAGGAAGCGCCGGTCCGCCCGTTCTTCAGCATGCCCGACTGGCCGCAGCTGCTCCCCGGCGTCGAGCTGCCCCGCGACACGCACGACCTCGCCCTCCCTGAAAGCGGCGAGTGGTGGCTCTGCGGCCCCTTCGCCAACCACGACGGCAAGGCCATGGCCGCGACCCTCCCGCCCGAGAGCGCATTTGATCCCGGCGCGACTTACGACGGCCTCCACGGCGCCGAGTCCGCCTGGCTCACCGACGGTTCGAAGGAGTACGGCCGCGACAGAGCCCGCTGGGTGCGCCGCGCGGCCAATCACGGCTTCGTCGACTTCAACCACGTCTTCCGCCCTTGGGGCCGCGGGGTCGGCAAGACTGATACCGGCGCCGCGATCGCGCGCTGCATCCTGCATGCGTCCGCAGATACCGCTGCCACGCTCCACCTCGCCTGGGACGACGACCTCATCCTGCGCGTCAACGACGACGAATTCGACCTCGGTCACCACTACGCCTTCCGCAGCCGCAGCCTGCCCGTGCAACTGCACGCCGGGGCCAACACCGTCGTGCTCAAGCTCAGCAACGACCGCGGCTCCAATCACGGGGGCTGGGCCTTCGCCTTCCGCGCCGAAACAGCCGACGGCACGGCGCTGACACCGCGGGCGGACGGTCAAGCGTGAGAACTGCAGTGGTCAGTGGTCAGAGGCGGCGGGGCTGGGAGGGCAGGCACAAGGCCTGCCCCTACCGTAGATTGAGGGGGAAAGCGGAGAGGAGGGCATGGCCGCTACGAGGGCAGGTACAAGGCCTGTCGCTACCTTAGTTTGAGGGGAAAGGCGGAGGAGAGATGCGGGAAGACCCGCAGGAGGTTTCAGGTATGAAAACAGTTGAACTGGAGATTGACGAGCAGGCACGCACCCGCTTCCAGGAGGACGGCTACTGGCTCGGCCCGGAGATCTTCGACGCCGGCCAGCGGGAAGAGCTGGCCTACGCAGTGGACGAAGTCAACGCCGGCCGCTACGAGACCGGCCGCGAACCCCTGGCCCGCTTCTGGAGCCCCGGCGACAACCCCTACGCCCTGCACAAGGTCGACAACTCGCACTGGTGCAATCCCGTCCTCGCCGACGCGGTCATCAACCCGCGTATCGGACGCCTCGCCGCCCAACTGCTCGACACACCCGCCGTTCGCCTCTGGCACGAGCAGATTCTCATGAAACCGGCCGGCGGTCGCGTTTCGGCCAACGTCGCCTGGCACCAGGACTACAACTACTGGCGCAGCAGCGACCGGCCGCAGATGCTCACGGCTTGGATCCCGCTCCAGGAGGTCAACCCCGAACTGGGCACGATGTACTTTGTCAAGGGAAGCCACAAGTGGGGCTGGCAGGCCGAGTACAGTCACTTCGGCCGCTACGACATGGCCGAGCAGGAGCGCGTGATCCGCCAGTACATGCCCGAGGAGGCCGAATACGAGACCGCGCCGATCTACCTCGAGGCCGGCCGCGTCAGTTTCCACCACTGCCTGACCCTGCACGGCTCCGGGCCCAACCACGCCCACCGCCAGCACCGTCGCGCCATTGCCATCCACATCCAGGCCGATGCCTGCCTCTGGCGCAAAACGGGCGACAAGGCCGACGACCACCAGTGCGCCCAGGAGATGCAGCGCCTCGGTAAACAGTACGGCGACAAGTTCGAAGGCGCCTACTGGCCGGAACTCTTCCCGGCCACTGACCTCTGCCGTTAGGGTATGTAGCTCTCCTTCGGCGTGCGCGGGAGCACCAGGGCCTCTGACGAAATCAGCATCGCGGCACCGCTGGCGGCCCGCTCCAGCGCGGCCTTTACCACCTGCGTCGGGTCGACGATACCGGCTTGCACCATGTCGCGCACAGATGCCTGCCCGACCTCGTAGGCGCAGCCGGCCCCCCGCTCGCGACAGGCGTTAACAACCAGCGGACCATAGGCATCGGCATTGGCCGCGATCGTTCGCACCGGCTCCTCCAAGGCACGCGCGAGCGCGCGCATACCCATCGCCTCCTCATTGTGGCCGCAGGCCGCCGCTTCCACCGCCGGGATAACGTCCAGATAGGCCGCGCCCCCGCCGGGCACAACGCCGCCCTCCAGGCCTACCTGCACAACCTTGACCGCGTGCGCCGCCTTCTCCACCAGCGCATTGCGCTCGCTCTCCGTGTACGCGCCGACGCGGAGCTCACCGATCCCGCCCTGCAGACGCCCAATCCGCTCGCGCAGCAGCTCCCTCTCGTCGCGCTTCTCGACCAGGTCCAGCCGGCTCTGCAGCGCGGCGGTCTGCGCCTCCACCGGCACCGCGTCCCCGCCGCCGCCCACCACCGACACATACGTCTCGGTCGCCACCAGCCTTTCGGCCCGTCCCAGACCGGCGATCGTCAGGTCGTGCGGCCCCATGCCGGCCACGTCGGTGATGAAGCCGGCCCCTGTCAGCAGCGCAAAGTCGCGCATCATATCGCGACGCAGGTCCTCCTCCGGCTTGATGCGCGCCGCGTAGGTCGTAACCGGCCCGCGGCGGTTGGCCGCCACCAGGGTGTCGATCGCCCTCTCCCACATGTTTTTGCAGATGATGAACAGGCTGTCCCCGCCCGCCTGCGTTACCAGGTCGAGCAGGTGCAGGACATGGCCCGGCTCCTCAAAATGGAAATCGGCCACCACCACATGCGGTTCGTCCAGCGCCGCGATGTGCCTGAATTTGTCGCTCAGCAGGTAGCGGGAAATATACTCTCCGGGGTAGCGCGACCCCTCGCGAAAACAATAGTCATGACCAAGCCCGTACCCCGGCTGGATCAGGATGTTCCCGTACGGCCCGAGCACGTCGATCATCTCGGCCAGCAGCTGCGCGATGCGCGGGTCCTCGATCACCGCCTTCGCCACCCCCGCCACGTGCTCCGGCTCGGTCAGCGGGACCGACATTTCATCCAGGGCCGCAACCGCCGCGGCCACGCCCTTGTCCAGCCCCCGCTGCAGCAGGACCGGATCGGCGCCGCCGGCGATCAGACGGTGCAGCTCGCGCGCAATGCCGCGCGCCAGCACCGCCGCGGTCACGCTGCCGTCGCCGAACCGCTCGCGCATATGCCAGACAATGTGCCGCATGATCATCGCGCCCGCATTCTCGGCGCGGTCCGGCAGGTCCGTAAAGCGGCGGGCGATGGTGGCGCCGTCGTCCAGCGGCTCAAAGCCGGATGTATTCACGCGCTGGCTGACGATATTGCCGCCGCGCGGGCCCAGCGTGAGCGAGAGCAGCCGCGCCAGGGTGTCGAAGCCGCGGCGCATGGGCTCGCGGCATTCCGGCCCGAACACAACCGCCGGCAGGCCTAGCGAAGGCGCGGCAGAGCCGCCCGCAGAGGACCGCGAACGTGTTGGCACGGCTCAGCCTTTCAGGGCGCCGAGCGTGATGCCGCTGACAAAGTAGCGTTGCAAGAAGGGGTATACAACCAGAATGGGGACGACCGTCACCAGCGTCTGCGCCGCCCGCAGCGAGCGGTCCGAGAACATGTCGAAATCCTCGGGGTTGCGCATGAACTCATTCATGTCCATCTTCACGACCACTGTGCGCAGGAAAGTCTGCAAGGGGATCAGATCCCGGTCGGCGATCAAGATCATGCCGTCAAACCAGGCGTTCCAATGGCCCACTGCGCCGAACAGCGTCAGCGTCGCCAGCGCCGGCACCGAGATTGGCAGATAGACGTGCAGCAGAATCTGCCAGTAGGTGGCGCCATCGATGATGGAGGCCTCCTCCAGCTCCTTGGGGACGCGGCGGAAGAAGTTCATCATCAGAATCACGTTCCACAGAGGCAGCGCCTGCGGAATGATCAGCGCCCAGATCGTGTTGAGCATGCCCAGCTTGCGAATCACCAGGAACCACGGAATCAGCCCGCCGTTGAAAAGATACGCAAACACCACCGACCCCATGATGATGTTCCGAAACGGCATCTCCTCCTTGCTCTTCGACAGCGGAAACGAGATCAGGACGATCAGGATCATCTGCAGCGTCGTCCCAACTGCCGTCCGGATCACCGAAATCCAGAACGCGTTCAGAAAGACGCCCGCCTCAAGCACCTTCTCATAGGTGATCGGCGTCGGTCGCACCGGCCACAGCGTCACCAACCCGCCTGTCGCCGCCGCCCGGTCGCTGAACGAAAGCGCCAGCAGATGAATGAGCGGGATAATGCAAGAGAGCCCCAACACCAGCAGGAACGTATGATTGAATATATCAAAAACCCGCGACCCAAACCCCCGCCGCTCCGCCCTGTTCATTGCGTTTCCCTAACTGACCACTGCCATTCTAACCACTGCCTTTCCAACCACTAACCACTGACCACTGCGCTCTCAGCCGGCGCAGAGAGCGAACACGGCACCGGCTGGGGATTGAGCCGGTGCCATCGAGACCGAAATCGTAGCGCAGCGCTAAGCCGGCGCCGACTGGGGACGCCGGGGCCCGTGCGCCCAGTCTTACTCCTCATCCTCGTCGACATAGATGCCGGAGCCGATGACCATCTTCTCTTCGGAGGCGCCCACCTGGAGGCTGATGGCGTAGCCGAGCTTGGGGGAACCGGTCTCCTCGTCTCCTTCGATGTCGGGGTTGTCGTAGTGATAGCGCAGAAAACTCTTTCCCTCGCGCCGTGCGACGCCGATCAGCAACTCGGCGAACCTCACCCCTTTGGAATCCGTCCTCGTCATGTCCGTGGGATTGCCTTCGCGGAAGGGCTCGGTGCCGTGAAACAGGGTGACGCCCCCGCCGCTCACGACATACAGGTAGATGGAGCCTGACTTCCAGTCCCCGCCTTCGACCCGGAAGGCGTTCTTGATCTCGACGAGGGGGATACCGTCTTCGAACCTGAGGGCCTCCTGGTAGATCCTGGCCGCCTCTTCGACAAAGGTGATGAGCGTCTCGCGGTCCACGACTTCGGAAGCGGTGACCGCGGGCCGGGGGAGATCGGCGATGCGAGGGTTGACATGGGAAACGTCCTGCGAATAGCCCCCGACAAGCACGAACCGCCGTCTGAATGGGACGGCGTATGCGGTCTTGAGCCCGTCGTCGTAATATTCGACGAAACCGCCGCCTTGGGCAGCGGCCGCAAGGAGTTTCTCAACGACCTTGGTGCCGCGTTCGTCCTCGATGTCGAGCAGGCTTCTGTCTTCGGCGCCGCGGTCGTTCCCGTGCGCGTAGACGTTTCCGTTAGTGGCAAAAATGATCAGGAAGGTCGAGCCGGATTTCCAGTCGCCCTCCGTTTTGACCCACTGCTTGAGCTTCGCCGCTTCGTCCAGGGATGTCGCGATCCTTGTGATCTCGTCCTTGGCTGCGAGGACGAAGGCCTTGAGGCTTTCGGGGTCTGTCACCTGGGCGGCGGTTACCTGGCCCATGGCGGGTTCAGCGTCGGCCATGGGGGGTTATTGGCTGGCAGGCGGCCACGGCGATGCCCAGCGACGCCACAGTTGCGGTCTTGAGAAATGCGCGTCGGGATACTGTTTGGTCAGTCATTGTCTTTTTCCTTTCCACAAAGTGGTGAAGCAGGCCTTCCTGTGCGCGCCGGCATAAATTCAGTCAACGGCTCCGCTGCAAACCGCCTGCAAAGTGTCCCTGACTATCTTCACTCAATTAAATGGCCTCTCCCAACTTGCCTGAGGCCCCACTATCCACTATCCACTATCCACTATCCACTGCAGTTAATACACCTGATAGTCCGTAAAACGCGAAATCAACCGTAAACTCACCACAATCAGAATCAGACCCAACACTGACCGCACCAGACCCACGGCCGTCGCCAAACTGAAACGCGCGCCCAACAACCCCTCTCGATAAATCCAAGTGTCCAGAATATCACCCGTCGAATAGACCGCCGGATTGTACAGGTTCAGCACCTGGTCGAACCCGGCAGCATTGAAGAGCAGCCCGAAGTCGAGGCACAGCACCAGCAGCAGCGTCGGCAGCACGCCCGGAAGAATGATATAGAGGACGCGCTGGAACCGGCCCGCCCCGTCGATCGCCGCGGCCTCCAGCAGCTGCGGATCGATACTCGTCAGCGCCGCCAGATAGAGGATCGTCGCCCAGCCCACCTGCTGCCACAGATGGCTCGCGACCAGCGTCGGCACAAAGGTACGGTTGTTCCCCAAAAAGATGATCGGCTGCTCCACACCCGCCCGCTGCAGCAGCTGGTTCACCACGCCCGCCGAACCCAGCATCTCCAGCATGATACCACCCAGCACAATCCACGACAGAAAATAGGGCAGATACACCAGGCTCTGCACGCTGCGCTTGTAGAACAGCTTGCGCACCTCGTTCAGCAGCAGCGCCAGGACAACCGCGCAGAACTGCAGCGTCACGATCTTCGAGGTCGCAATCACGATCGTATTGCGGAAGATCTGCCAGAACGACGGGTTCTCCAGCATCAGCTGGAACTGCTTCAAACCCACCCACGGTGACTTCGCAAACCCCAGCGCCGGCTTGTAATCCTGGAACGCGATCCGGATCCCGTACATCGGATAATAACTCAGCAGCACCAGATGAATCAGCGCCGGGATCACCATCACGTACAGCGGCCACAACCGCGGCAGATAGCGAACAAACCGGGAGGCCTGTTCCTTCAGATCATCAATAACGGGAGCCAGTACTTGCATAACAAAAAAAGTGGATAGCAGGAACCCCCACTATCCACTATTCACTATCCGCTATCCACTATTTTGCCGCCCACCACTCGTTAATCTCCGCCAGCACCGCCTCGCCGCCCTGCGCCAGCCACGTCGTCACATACTCGTCGAAGGCGTCCACGGGCAACTGGCCGGTGATGATCGCGAAATAGGTCTCGTCGGTCAGCGTCTGCAGTTGGGTCCACTTCTCCTTCTGCAGTTCGGTCGGCGCCGCGTTCCACTCGTTGCGGATCGTGTCCGCCAGCGAATGCTCGGCCAGGAACAGCCAGCCCTCGTCCTGCATCGTCTGCAGACCGGTCGGGTCATCGAGCAGCAGCTCCATCATCGCGTCCCACTCGTCGCGCGGCACCGTCTCCCTATAGTTCAGCTTCCACTGAATGTTGTTCATGTTCGAGGTCGGGCTGATGTTGGCGCCGCCGCGGGTATTGATGATGCCGTACCCATGCGTGCCGCCGGCCACAGGCACTACCCTGTCCTCGCCCTCGACCCACTCGTAATTGTGCCCTTCAAAGCCGTGATAGCGCCGCTCCGGGCTCAACACGATCTCCGCCTCGAAGTTCGCCTGCTTGAAGATCTTGTCGATATGTTCAGAACCATTGCGGAACGGGAACACGCCTGTGCGCAGCGGGCTGAAGTAGTTCTTGCCCTTGCGCACCGGGCCTGCCGGCACGTCAAACCAGTCCCAGCTGGCCTCGGGATCGTTCGCCATGCTGCCGATCGCCCCGCCTACCACACCGCCCCAGGGGTGCGTGTAGTTCATGCCCACACGGTTGCCCTCGATCTCGGTGCGGTTCTCCTGGTAGCCCTTCGTGAAGAAATCAGGGCTCAGGATCTTCTTCTCGTACCAGCGGCGGATCAAGGCCAGCGCATCCTTCATCGCCGGATCGATGCCATCGAACTTCAGGCCGCCCTGCCCGTCCTTTGTGAAGGTGCTCACGCTCGAATACCACGACGGCAGCACGCCAAACCCGCCGAAGACCGGTCCCAGACCGCCGTACCAGCTCTGCAGATCGCGCGAGGCCGCTATCGCCACTGTCGTGCCGGGCGGGCCGGCGCCCAGATCGTTATTGACGAAAGCCTCTGCCACCGCCTCCAACTCCTCCAGCGTCGTCGGCGCGTCCATGCCCACCTTTTCCAGCCAGTCCGTGCGGATGAAGAGAATCTGCTCATCCTGACCGGCCTGGGCGATGCTCGGGAAGGCCATCTTGCGGCCGTCCACCTCCGCGTACGCCCACAGCTGGTTATCGCCCCATGCCTGCGACTCCTTGACCCACTTCGGGTGCGCGGTCGCCTCATAGACGTCGGTAATATCCGCCACCAGTTCGCCTGCGACCATGTCCTGGAACATCGCCAGCCCGATCCCCGGCATCAAATCCGGAATATCGCCGGCCGCCATCGCCAGGTTCATCTTCTGGTCCCGCTCTTCGCCCTGCACATACGTCCACGGGATATCGTACTCGATTCCGAACAGCGCCTTGATGTAGCGCAGGCTGATATTGTCGTAAATGTCGTCGTCGCCCTGGAAGCGCGTTTCCGCGTCAGTGCGTGTAAAAGAAGTGATAGTCACCGGCGGATTCAACGGCATCCCCTCCGGCACGTCCGGCAATTCCGTCGTCCAGCCCTTCGGATGGTCCGGCGAGCCCGGCATCAGCCCCTGCGGGGTCAAGATCTCCTCCGCGGTCATGGCCGTCATCGGCGCCGACTCTGCCACGGCCTCCGGCGCGGCCGGTTCAGGCGCACAGCCGGCCAGCAGCACCCCGCCGCCAGCAACAGCCGCGCCCTTCATAAATTCACGACGTGATACAGAAGATTTCGCCATAGTGTGTTCCTCCTTCGGGGCAAAGCCGCTGTGTTTTCTCTATAAAAATGTAATCTATCAATCTAGGTCGCTAGTCAAATCCGGTGGACCAAACAGTGAGGGAATTCCCCGCCACTGTAGCACGCCTCCCCCCCTCTGTCAAACAC
>VXRG01000066.1:58752-78137 GCA_009838625.1 Caldilineaceae bacterium SB0664_bin_27 | reverse complement strand
TAATTAGGGTGTGTAGTTACATTTAACTTACTCCCCCGGCCCCGCATCAATCACCCGCGCAACCAACCCGCCCGCCTGCATCGGACCCGTCAAATCCTCCTCCCGAAGCGCCGCCGGCGCCGCCCACAGCATCATATTCTGATAATAGTCCGCCCCGAACGCGCGCTGGCCCGTGTCCGCGTCCCCGCGCACCGTGTTGGGCGCGTCCCACGTATAACCCCACTTGCAGCTGATATTGTCCAGGCAGCGCTGCAGCAGATCGCGGCCGAATGCCTGCTGCCCGTTGTACATGTACGTCATCGCCAGCATGTACAGCTCCGGCGGGAAATAGCTGAAGGTGCCGTAGCCCCCCACCTTGGCCGGCTCGCCCTCCGCCGTGGCGTAGTTGACCGCGCCCGACTGGCTCAGCGCGCAGTTGTTGTCCGCCACCGTCTGCAGCGTCCGCTCCACCCGTGCCGGCGGGAACGCGCCCGCGACCCCATGCCAGTCCGTCACCCACTGCCCGTCCAGCTGGTACCCGAAGATCAGGTCGGACTTCTGCCCCGTCTCCGGCTCGTTGAAGTTGAGATAGTAGTCGCCCGCCCACAGATGCTCCTCCAGCGCGGCCGCGCCCGCCTCCAGCCACGCGTCGCAGCGGGCGCGATAATCGTCGTCCCCCATCGCCTCCGCCATCCGCCGCATGATCTGCACCTGCGCCATGCGCACGCCGCCGGCATGGGTCACATAGCCCTTCCAGCCCGGCTCCGGCGCTTCGAACCACTCCGTATCGCCCAGCCCGTGCGAATCGGTGCCCGGCGTCGGCATCGCCATCACCTGCGCCAGCCCGTATGCCGGCCGCAGATTCATCGAAAAGTCGTTGCAGAGCTTGAGCGAATCCCAGAACTCGGCCAGCGCCGCGTCGTCGCCCGACACCCGCCAGTAGCGGTCGACCATGATGACGTAGCAGGCCCCGTTCAGCACCGTCTGGTAGCCCACGTCCGGCGCGCTCAGGCCGTAGCCGGGCCGGTTCGCCTCCACCGTCGCCGTAATGCCCCCGAAGATCCACGGCGGCCGCCCGTCCGCATACTGGTACGCCTTATAACCCCGCAGCGTCGACAGAGCCGCCTCCGGGAAGAAGTAGACCAGCGGGATGTTGCCGTAAAAGCTGCACGGCAGACACTCGATCTGCGGGCAGCCGCGCGGGCACTCGTTCAGCCCGAACAGCCCGTCCTCCTCCCCGCACCATGCCCCGATCGGCGGCTGCGCCTGACCCCAGATGCTGCACTCCGGGATCAGATGCAGATTATTGATCAGCGCGTCCGCCAGCCAGCCCGGCACCTCCTCCGCGCCGTACAGCGCCTCCTGCCACGCGATCACCCGCTGCAGCAGTTGCTCATGATTGTCGGCCAGAAAACGGGCAGTGGACACTGCGTCCGCATAGTACCGCGCGTACATATGCGTGAACAGCTCCGTCTCCTCATGCGCGGGCGCGCCGCCCGCGCGCCAGTGTGGCGCATGCCAGGCCAGCACCACGCGCACCGTCCGGCTCTCGCCCGCGGCCAGGTCGAAGGGGATCGCCAGCGACGCGCCGCTGTCATCCTGCGAAGGCGCCGGCAGCCCGTTAGCGATCTGGCCCCACGCCTCCCTGTCCGCATTGAGCGCGCCCCCGTCTGCCGCGTCCCCGTCCACTACGGCCAGCACATAGGCCATCTCCCAGGCATCGCCTTGTCGCCCGCTCTCCACCAGCACACCCTGCAGCGGGCCCGTCAGCGGCCGCCGCTGCACCCCCTCCTGCGGCCCGAAGCCGGGAAAGTTGAACACCAGCGACCCGCTCTGCGCAGCGCCGCCCGGGTTGCGCAGGTGGATCTCAAACACCGCGCCCGGCGCCATTGAAGTCACCGTGTCCCCGGGAATGAACGGCGACCACGCCCGCACGCCCACCTTGACCGGCGCCGCGCAGGCGAACTCCATGTCCAGAACCGGATAGTGACCCCAGTAGTCGATCGAATCGGCGATCGCCGCGCCCGCCAGGCCGATCTCGTCATACAGCGGCGCGTAGTCGGTCGGCGGAAAGGTCACCGCGCTCTGGCTCGGCTGCGGCGTGTCCCGTTTGCCCAGCGTGTCCGAAACCAATATCCACGAGCCTTCCGCGCCGTCTTCGCCCCGGCACGCCAGCCCCAGCATCGGCAAATTCAGCAGCGCCCGCGGCTCCACCAGGTGATTAAAGATCGTGCTGTAGCCAAACATCCCGTTCGGCTCAACATCGATGCAGCCGGTATCCAGCCCGCCCAGCGGCATGCCGCACGTGGGCCGCGGCTCCCCGCGGTAGACAATACCGGTGACGGGCTCCGAGTAGCCGGCCGCCTCAAAGCTGTGCCAGCGGGCATGGAGCAGATGTGGGGGAAAGAGTCGGTCACTCATCGGGCTCTCCTCAGCGTTCTGGGCGGTAGTTTATCGGGTTCACTATCGAATCAGCCACAAACAGCCTTCGTCCCAATCCCGGCACCTTGTGCAGGTGGGGTGACTCGGGCTGATTGACATCAAGCAGGCATCCTGCAATTGTCGCCTATCTGACCGAAACACAACAAACGTCAACGTACTGCAGGGCTTTCGCGCGTACAGTCCGCCCCAACTCTTTGCGGCATCTCGCGAAATCGGTCTTACAGTGGTGGAGGTCGGCTGCGGCTGGCTGCAGGAGGAACTGCGCTACAAGGTCGGTGTCGACGCCAGCCCACAGGAGTCGGACGCGGTGCAGCAGATGGCGGAATGATGCCGGTGTCAAGGGAAACGTGTTTGGCGGTGCAGCAGTCGGGCTGTACGGCGACTTGCCCGGGGCTCGCCTACGTCAGCAGACGCTCCATCAGTTGAAAGAGACTGTTCTGAAACCCGCCGTCAATGACCAGCGAATGGCCGGTAATCGCGGCGGCGTCATCCGATGCCAGAAAGACGGCCGCGGCCGCAACCTCCTCCGGCTGGACAAAGCGGTTCAGGGGGATCGTCTGCTCCCGTTTGGCGCGCATCTCCGCCGTCGGGTAGGAGTAGTCGGTCATCTCCGTCTCGGTCGTGCCGGGAAGGATTGTGTTTACGCGGATGTTGCGGTCGGCCCACTCCACCGCCATCACCTTGGATAACATGGCGACCGCCGCCTTGCTGGGACCGTACGCCCCCCTGTTGTAATGCGCCGCGAGGCCGGAAACGGAACCGATGTTGATGATGTTGCCGCCGCCCTGTCCAATCATAATCTGGGCCGCGGCCTGGCTGCACAGGAATGTGCCCTTCAGATTGGTGTCAATTACCCGGTCCCAATCCTCCTCGCTCAGCTCCTCCATCGCCGACCTCAGCGTGATGCCGGCGACATTGGCCAGAATATCGATCCGCCCCAGTGTTTCGACGGCTGTACGCATCAACTGCTCCACCTGGGAACGGTTCGAGACATCTGCTTGGCAGGTCAGAGCCCGTTGCCCTAAGACCTCAATCTCGCCCTGTACCAGGCGCGCTTTCTCGGCGGAGGCATGGTAACCAACCACCACGTCCGCGCCCTCACCGGCGAACGCAAGACTGATCGCCTTGCCGATCCCGCGCGAGCCTCCGGTAACTACCGCGACCTTGTTCGCTAAACGCATTGCCTTCCCCATCCTTACCGGGCCAGTAGATCTGCTGAACGAGCCTGCCCCCTATTCACACGCTCGCCGGGCGTGCGCGCGCTTCATCAATGTGACGCCGGATCACCTCCTCCAGCGGCGAAATCTTTACATTTAACTCCCGCTCGATGCGCTCAGTCGACCAGTTGTAAATATTGGGCTGATCGGGCGCCGATTCGTCGAACGTGATTCTGGCATCGGGCAGCTGCGCCTGGATGGCGTCGGCCCATTCCTGAGCCGTGATTTCATAGGCCAGCGAATTGTAGACCGCGTAGTTCAGCTCCTCCTGCAAGCAGAGTTTGGCAAACAGGTCCGCCGTATCGCCCACATGAATGATGAGCAGCCTCTGATCGCGGCGCGAGGGAACTGTGAACGGCTTGCCCGCGGCCAGTTCGTCGATACACTTGCTCTGCCAGGCAGAGAAGCCCTTCGTCCGCCCAGGCGCGGCCACGTTGGCGATGCGCAATCCGGGAATCTGCATCCCGAAGCGCTCCATGTATTTGGCCGCCATAAACTCATTCCACAGTTTGTGCGCCATGTAGACTGTAACGGGGTAGCAGTGATCATCCTCCGTAACCGGGCGGTCGCCAAAAGAGTCCTGCAGACCGTAGACGGCGATGGTCGAGGCGTAAACGACGCGTTGAATGCCCATCAGCCGCGCCGCCTCGAATACGTTGTTCATGCCCATCTGGTTTACCCGCATCGCCAGCTGCAGCTTCTCCTCGGACTCCGGCGGCAGGATATAGGCGAGGTTGACGATCCTTTCCACGTCGTACTTCCGGATCGCGGAGATGATGTCCTCGAAACGGGTAACGTCTGCCGCCACGATCTCCACGTTGTCGAGGCCGGCCACCGCGCTGTAATCGGGGTAGAGATCGAAGCAGATGACGCGCTGGCCCAGGCTGAGCAGACGCCTGGTCAACCGTGAACCGATCAGCCCGGTTCCGCCTAAGATCAGAATCGACACAGTAGCTCCCTGACATAGGGTTGCTTGTTCATGGCCTGTTACGCAAGCACGGTGCGCGCCAGCTCGTCGAACTCCTCCAGCGTGAGGGACGGCTGCGTCTGCAAACGCTCCCGCAGCTTGTCCAGGATCAGTTCAACGTCCCGCGAATTGTACCGCTGCCCGGTCACGTCCAACCGGGCGCGCACCGCTTCGCCGTGAAGAGTCGTGCTGCCGAAGACGACCGTCCGCTCCTGCCCGATCACGTGCGGGTGGACGCCCTCCATCGCTTCCCACAGCCCCTTGACGATGCAGTAGACATGCAGCTCAGCCTCGTGAATGTAGGCGTTTTCTCCCACCAGCGGCTTATTGATCTGACGCCTGAAACCGGTAACTTCCTCAACGAACCTGGACAACTCTGTCAGCTTCTCCAGGTGGATACCCGTAGAAAGACCGTAATGCGTCTCCAGCGCGACGACGACCTCCTCCAGCTTGGTGAGGCCGCCTTTGTCACCGAGGCCGTTAACGACCAGATCGGCCGCTTCCGCGCCCGCGCCCACCGCGGTCAGCACATTGGCCGTGCCCAAACCGAGATCGTCATGGCAGTGGATCATCAGCGGCACGTCGACCAGATCGCGTATCTTGCGCACTAGATGCTGCACGCCCGGCGGGCATCCGTAGCCGTCTTCGTAGAGAATCAGCAGGTCGATTCCGGCCCGCGCCGTAACCGAGTAGAACTCCTGCAGAATCTCCCACGGCGTGCGCGCTACGTCGGGATGGCCGTAGGCCACGCGCAGGCCGCAGCGCTTTGCATACTCGATCACTTCAACCGTGCGCGGGATCAGCGCCTCCCTGGCCGGGCCAAGCTCCATGACCTGCTCATCCGACGCCCAAATGAGGATCGGATGCTGGAGGACGTCGACCTGCGCCACTTCAAGCTCCTGGCATCGGTCCACGTCCCTCTGCCAGTCCGCAGACCAGACGCGGGCAAAGCCGGTGATCGCCAGTTCCGGGATCTCTTGCCTGATCAGTTTGGCTGTCTCGTAGTGGCCCTGCTGCGCGCCGACATAGCCGATATCAACCTGCTGCACGCCGGCCTCGTACAGCTTCTCGGCGATCCGCACTTTGTCTCGCGTCGTCATCGACAGTCCGGGCGTCTCCTCGCCCTCGCGGATCGTGGTGTCGCGCACATAGAACCGGGCCGGCAGATCGAGCGTGCTGCGCACCTCCTCGGTGTGCATGTAGCGATCCAGGCACCACTTGTCGGGCATGTAGTAAGGCCCGAACTCCGGCCTTGATTTGCTGGACATTTCGGGTTCATTCTCCATCGTTGGCAAATGGGTGTTTGAAAAGGGGCGCTTGACAGTGCGTGCAAACGGTCGATAGCCGGGGGATCTCTATAGCGAGAGTTCGTCCAGAAGTCGTGTGATCCCCTCATGGACCAACCGTTCAGCCTGCGGTAGCGGCGGCAGCCAGGGTGGGTTCCGCGTGGGATAGCGCCATGACTCGTAGCCGCCGGCGGGTCCCAACTCATAGTCTTCTGCGGTTGCCACGTACCCTGTTATCCCGTTGGTGTGGCTGAAGACAAACGTCTGCCCGAAGGGCGACACCGCTTCTGCGTACAGCTGGTATTCGGCAAACATCTCGGCAGTAAACGTGAGGAAACACAGCGCGTCGCCGACGGCCAGCGCTCGCATCGAAAGCGGGTGAAACTGCCGCTCGCCGCTCTCGGCAACTGCCAGCAGCTCGTGAAAGCGCGTGCTGTCCGGATCCTCTGCCAGCGCCGCCCTGCATTCGGCAGCTGTCGGCGGCTCTTCCAAAGGCAGGGGCAGATCGAGCGAGCGCGCTTTGAACGCGCCGGGCGTAACCGGTCGCGCGCCGGCCAGCGCCTGCTTGACGGCAAACGCCAGCGAGAGTCCGGCGGCATCACACGCGCCGAAACCGCCGCGCAGGGGATGGCCGTTGATGTCGCCGCAACAGGCTTGCGCGAACATGAATACGCCCTCCGGCTCACCTTCCCTTGCCAGCAGGTCGCGCAGATGCCTGACAGCGTAGCCCGGAAAGTCCGGCCCGATCTCCTCGCTCAGCCAGTGGACGATCACGGGATGGGCGGCGTGCGAGAAGAGGACCGCAATCCGCCTGCCGTCCGCATCCTTCGCCTCGAGGACGTCCACCCACGGTACAATCGCGCCGTTGGGATTCGGCGCCATCACGACTTCGCCGTCCTGCATCAGGCGCCGGTTGTAGCCGATCTGCACAGGCGCGCGGCCCGCGTTCAGCACGCAAGGCCGGAGGTCATCATTGGCGCGCTTCACCAGCCCGGCAATGCAGTCGGACAGCCACTCGCTCGCCTCAGGCGTCATTTCGCGCCCGTCAACGCCCGGCGCATTGTGCGTCTGGGTTGTGGTGATGATGATGTTGCCGCTTGGAATATCCGTCGTCCTCTCAATGCGTCGAAGAAGGTTGTCTGCAAACTCGACGCTGAGCGTCCCCATGTCTGTCGCAACGATAACGAGCCGGTCGTCATCCGCGCCAAGAACCAGTGCGCGCGCAAACAGGTCATCGTAGACGACCGGCCTGTCCTTCACGCGCGTTATGACCGCCTCGGCCGCGCCGGCCAGCATGGAAGGGGCGTGCTTCATCGTTTCACCTCCGGCAGCAGAAGATGCGACGGATACTCGGCGCAGTGGTAGATGGTCTGGTTGGCCGGCCGGCTCGGCAGGTCCTCACCGACCGGCGCGCCCGTGTTCGGATTCAGATCATAGGCCGGATACAGCGATGAGGTCACCGCCAGCTGAAGACAGTGACCCGGCTGAAAGGCCATCGAAGTTGCCATGAACTCAATTGTATACTGATACACCTGGCCCGGCGTGATGGGGGAGGGGGCCGGACTGTCAATCTTGTCTGCCCCGGCGCGGTACGAAGCGCGCATCACCGCCGAAGTCAACGGAACTGAGCTGCCGTCCGGCCGAAGATCGCACAGCAGCGCCACCCAGTCCGTATCAACGCAGTCGCTGGCCGCGTAAAGGGTGATGAAAGCCGTGCCGGTTATCTCCAGCTCCTCTGTCAGCGGCGCGCTGGTGTAGGTCAGCACGTCGGCGCGCCGCAGGGCGTAGCGAAAGTCCATCGCCAGCACGTGGGAGTCCCTTATCGGGTCGGGCGACTCCGCGTCTTCCACCGAGGGCACGGGATCTTCCGGGTCGTATACATAGCGGTCGCCTGCCTCTTCTCCGGGCGGCGTCAAATCCAGCGTCCCGCAGCCGGCCCCCGGCTCCCCTTGCCTGCCGCCTTCGGGAAACAGATCTGCCGCCCCGCCGCTGTGGAGATAGAAGGCAACAGGCTCCTCCATCCCGCGCACGGGCCACGCAGGCTCGTCCCGCCAGCTGTTGCGGCCCATGGTGAAAATCCTGACTTTGGCATCATCGGCCTGCCCGTTCTCCTCGCCCTTCAGCCAGTAGTCGAACCAGCGCAAATGAATTGCCCTGATGTCCAGCACCGCCGCTTGCGTGAACTCCAGATCGCCCAGGCGCGGCTGCGGATTGGCCGACCCGGCATGGTCCCACGGACCCACGAGCAGCCACTGTTTGTCGCCCCCGGGTGAGCGGGCCGCCATCCCGCTGTACATGTACATTTCGCCCCACTGGCAGTTGTCAAACCAGCCGGTGATGTGCAGTGCAGGCAGGTCAACCAGTTCAAAGTAGTCTTCGAACGACATCTGCTGCCAGTACTCGTCGTACGTGTTGCGCTCAAGCCATGTGCGCCAATATGTGTTCGTGCGCCCGACCACCTTGTCGACATCCTTGAGCGGTCGTGTGCGGATCAGCTTGTTGAAGTTGTAAGGCGAGGCCACGCCCGGCTGATGCGAGGTCAGCGGCTCGAACGGGTAGTGCTGCATCGTGCGCCCGCCGGTCATGTTCAGCCAGCGGAACTGGAAGACGGGGAACTTCCCGTTCATATAGTTCTCATCGTGCATCCAACGCATGCCGCCGGTGACCGACGTGACGACCGTGGTCAGGTGCGGAGGCCGCTCACGCGCGGCAAGCCACTGCACGGTGCCGCCATACGATCCGCCCATCATGCCGATCTTGCCGTTCGACCAGGGCTGTTCCGCGATCCACTCGATCGTGTCGTAGCCGTCCTTCCCCTCATTCACGCGCGGCTCGAAATGTCCTTCCGAATCGAATCGCCCGCGCGCATCCTGAAGCACCACCGCATACCCCCGGGCACTGAAGAACTGGGCAGCCTCCACCATGCGGGGCGCGATGTTGTCATAGGGTGTGCGCGCCAGGATGACCGGGTAGGCTTCCGCTGCCGCCGGCAGGTAAATATCGGTCGACAGTTTTACCCCGTCGCGCATCGGCACGGGCGTGTCCCACATAAAGCGAACGTCGTCTGTCAAAACGCTCCAATCCTCTCCTTGCAAATGTGCGCTGCGGGGGAGAGCAGGGGGGATTCTCGACCGGCATGCGGACACCGGCAATGCAACAACAGTACAACAATCAGCATGAGTCCCAGGGGAGAACGCGTATGCTCGAAATAGCCGTATCCGTTTGTGTGGAGGCTGACCGTTGGATAACCGGTGGGACCGCAGCGTCGTCTAGCCGCTCAACGACCCCTCCAGCAGGCCGCGCATGAACAGTTTCCCAAGCATCAGGTAGACCGCAATCGTGGGCACGGACGCGATCAGCGCGGCGGCCATCTGCAAATTCCAGGGGATGACGCCCATGCTGGAAAAGTTCTTGATGGCCACGGTAACCGGCGCCCTGGCCGGGTTGCCGAGCACAACCAGCGCCATCAGATACTCGTTCCAGATCCTTGTGCATTGCCACACACCCACCACCGCAAAGGTCGGCCCCGAAAGCGGCAAAATGATGCGGCGGTAGATGCCGAAAAAGCCGCAGCCGTCGATCTTCGAAGCGTCCACCAACTCATCCGGAACACTGGCATAATACCTGTAAAAAAGGAGCGACGTGATCGGTATGCCAAAGATGCAGTAGGCCATGATGAGGCCGTTCACCTTACCGTACAGGCCCATGAACTGCAAGACCCACACCAGCGGGATAAGGATCCCCTGGCCCGGCAGAAACAAGCCGAACACGAACAGGAACAGAATCACATTCGAGCCGCGAAAGCCCCACTTGGCGAAAACATAGCCGTTGAGCGAACCCAGAAAAGTTGAAACGATGGCGCCCGGAATCGTGATGCGAACGCTGTTCCAGAAGTTGGAATCCATCTGATTCCACGCCTCGCGAAAGCTGCCAAAGTCGAGGCTCTTGGGCATATTCCAGATCTCGAATGAACTGATGTCTTCGAGCGGCTTCAGCCCGGTCAGGATCATCACATAAAAGGGCACCAGGTAGAACGCGGCAAATGCGATCAGGACGGCATATTTGGTGCTGCCGGCCAGCAGACGACGCCAACTCATTCTTTCTCCTCACGCAAAACGCTGATCAGATAGGGCAGGATCAATGGGATGGACAAGACAAGCATGAAGGTGGCGACCGCCGCGCCCAGGCCGTAGCGGCTGGAACGAAAGGTCTGCTCGAACATGTAGAAACCGAGCGTGTCGGTCGCAAAACCGGGGCCTGTGCCGATGATGCTGGGAATCTCGAAGTTGCCGATGGAGCCGGCGCCTGTCAGCACAATCGCCGTAAAGGTGACCGGCCGCAGCATGGGGATGAATACATGGCGGTAGAGCGCGATCGTGCCGGCGCCGTCAATAACCGCCGCCTCCCGCAACTCGTCGGGAATCGCCCGCAGACCGGCGAGATACAGGGCCATAACGAAGCCGGAAAACTGCCACGCGCCCATAATCGTGATCGCCAGCATGCCCAGTTTGGGGTGCATGTACCAGAGGGGCCGGAAGTTCTCGAATCCCATGTTGGCAATCAGCAGATTGATCCCCGCCGACGGCACCTGAAGCCAGCGCCACGCCGTCCCGCTGACCACCGCCGAGACGGCAAACGGCATCAAAAAAACGGTGCGAAAAAACACTTCGCCCCTGATCCGCTCATTGAGCAGCGCGGCCAGCAGAAAGCCGATGACGATGCACTGCGACATGTAGCCAACCGCAAAGAGGACAAGATTGCGCAGGTCGATGTGGAAGCGGGGATCGTTGACCAGGCGCTGCCAGTTCTTCAGACCGGCAAAGGAAAGGTCGAGCGCTGGACGATCCCAGTTTGAGAACGAGATGTACAGCGTCCAGCCCATGAAGACGTAGATGAACACGGCCACGGCGATGATGGACGGGGCCAACATCAGGATCGCGATCTTGCGGTCGTCGCGGAGCCACTTTGGCAGCAGGGCCGAAAGCGACTTTGCCCTTGCGGAAAGTTCGGAATGCATGGCTCGATTCAGGTGCTTGAATGGGAAGGCGGAAAGCGGATAGAACGGGCGCCTATCCGCTTTCCGTGTGAAGCCAGCGAATCAGTTACTCGCCAATGCCGGAGTCTTTGGCGGCCTGAATCAGCTCCTCCTGTGCGCGAGCAACGTCGCCGTGCCCGGTCAGCATGTTGTTCACGATGTTGCCGAGGTCGGTCACAAAGCTCTGCCGCACCAGACCGCCGATGAAAGGCAGCAGTTCATGCGTCTGCCAGGCGTCCATCGACTCGCGCAAGTACTCGTCGTAGAGGCTCACGTCGCCGTCCGTGCGCACCGGAATCGAGCCCTTGAGCGGATTGAAGGCGTCCTGTCCATCCTTCGAAGCCACGACCTTCAGCCAGGCGATGGCGTTGTCCCGGTTGGGCGCATTCTTGGGTAAACCGAAGGAGTCGGCCACCCAGACATATTTGCCCTGATGATTCGGGATATCAGCCCATCCGACCAGCTCTTCGATCCCTTCCGACTTGATGAAGCCCCAGAACCAGTCACCCATCAGAATAATCGCCGGGGTCTCGTCGTAGTCGGCGGCAAAGCGCTCCACCTGGTCGCCCCAGCCGACCTCCAACCAGTCGCCGGAGGCGTACTCCATCGACCGCATGTGAAGCTCCAGCGCCTCCGCGACTTCCGGTGCATCCCAACCGACCGAGCCGTCGAACAGGCCGAGATAGGTCTCGCCATCGGTCACGCTGTTGAGGAAGTAGTTGTAGGTGTGGAAGGCCAACGCGCCCAGAGACGCCCCGCCGATGGCCGGGATACCGGCCTCCTTCAACTGTTCCGCCACAACGAAGAACTCGTCCCAGGTTGTGGGCGGCTCCGTGATGCCGGCGGCCTCAAACCTGTCGACCCGATACCACATGATGTTCTGACGATGGATGTTCACCGGCACGACGTATGGCGTCCCTTCGTAGGAGACGTTGTCGATCACCGACTGCGGGAACACGTCATATAGCCCCTCTTCCGAAAAGAGGAAATCCAGCCCCTCCATTCTGCCGGGCACGACGTGGTCCTCGACGACGCCCACGCCCGCCCAGACCTGGAACGAGTCCGGCGGCTCGCCGCCCAACATGCGCGTCTCCAACACCGTCTTCATATTGACGCCGTCGCCGCCGCCGATGGCTGCGTTGTCGAACTCGACTTCGGGATAGCGTGCGTTGAAGACTTCGATGATGGCATTGAGCCCGGCCAGCTCGCCGCCGCCGCTCCACCAGGAGAATACCTCGACCGTGCCGCTCGGCTCGGCGGCCTCCATCGACATGTCTCCCGCCGGCTCGCTTGCGACCGGCTGGCAGGCGGCCAAGACCAACGACACAATGATGAGCAGAACCAGGTAATAGCGTTTCATCGTTCCTTTCCCCTTTGTGAGTAGTTGATGACCAGGCAAGCCCGGCTGTGTTATGTCTATAAAATTGAATAATTTTTAATGCGCGCGGGGCCATTCTAGCATAGGGGTTCCCTGTGAACAATCGCCGAAAAAGTATCAATGTCCTGGCTGACGCAGCGTGAACGGGGACGTAAGACTTCTTGAATGCTGGCTTTCTGTCGAACGGAAATATGGGTAATCGCGTTCGCCACTCTCTCTGGCCCGGCAGCGCGCGCAGACATAAACCGCCATCGCGAATTCGCCCTGCTGATCATCCAGGAGGGGGAACGAACTCGACCTCATGAGCCAGATTTTCGAGGGGCTGTATAGGGTGGGCGCCCCTGTCTACGCAGTCGTGGTTTCGCCGATTACACTGTAGGGCGTATAAGAATCAGAGGTCAGAGTTGGGCGCGCCCAGTTCCGCGGACAGCTCCGCGGCAACCTGCATGACGGTCTGGGCGAAATGGGGCAGTTGCTCTTGCGTAATGCGTGTCGTGGGCCCTGAAATGCCCAGGGCCGCGATCACCTGCTGGCGGTGATCATGGATCGGCGCCGCGATGCAGCGCACGCCGGCAAAGGTCTCCTCATCGTCCACCGCATACCCATCCGCGCGCACCGCTCCCAGATGACGCTTCAGGTGTGATGGCTCGGTGATCGTCCTGGTTGTGTAGGTGGTCAGGGGAGCGCTCGCCACCCACTCCGCCGTGACCGCATCCGGCTGCGCGGCCAGCAGCGCCTTGCCCAGCGCCGAACAGTGCAGCGGGCGGCTCGTGCCCAGGGCAAAATTCACGCTCAGCGCGGCCTGTCCCGGCTTGTGCGCGATATAGATAACATTATTGGCCTGCCGCACGCCCAGATTGGCAGTCTCCCCGCTCTCGTCCCGCAGCTTCGTCAGAAAGTCCCCCGCAACGTCCGGCCAGTCCAGCAGCGTCGCCACCTTCCCGTAGAGTTGAAAAAACTTGGCCGGGTTGGAGGTGAACTCGCGCGTGCGTTCATCCTGCAGCAGATAGCCCTTCGCCATCAACGTATAGAGCAACCGGTAGGCCGTGCTGCGGTCGATCCCGAGCGCCTCCGCCACCTCAGACGGGCGCACGCTGCCGTCCAGCGCCATCTCCAGCGCCGCCAGCCCCCGTTCCAGCGACTGCACCAACTGTTGCCCGCGTCTCGGTTGCATAATACCCCTTCAGTGTTGCGCTATTCGCACATAGCGCCTATCTTGTATACCATATGCGCCCCGCTGTCAATCAGCCAACGACATCGTGGGGGCAGGCCTTGTGCCTGCCCGGGTGCGCTGTCTACCCCATCGCCCCGGCGTTGCGCGGCCACTCCGCCTATCAGTACATGGACGACCGCGATGACGACGGTATTGTGTGTGAGTGAGGAGAAACTACGACATGGCAACGGTTGAACTCATCTGGCAGAAAGCTTCCACCACCGGCGGAGACGAGATTCACCGTTGTGAAGTCAAGGCCCGCAACGGCAAGGACGCGCTGTGCATGGAGGTGCACGGGGGAAAACTGACGGGCGGAATACACATCGTTACTGCCTACTTCTGGTTGGAAGACAGCCAGCGCCCCATACCACTCCACCCCTTTCAGACATCCGACAGTCTCGATGACGCCAAGACGGCGCTGACCGCGTGGTATTTCGAAAACGCGCCGACCTTGCTGGCGACGCTGGCGGGGTGAGGGCGGGGGCTTCAGGCACGATAGTACCGTGCGATTTGCTGCGGTTGCCTTGCGTTGTTGTTTATAGCCCGAGAACAATCCGATTCCAGCAGCATGTTTGGACGGCGTACCCGCGGGTGGCCGGAACGGAGCCAGTTTGGCCTGTGCGACTGTTCAATGGGGGTGATTCTGCAAGCAATCTTCGAGGACGAACGGTCATATTGGTCAAGGGTTAACCGGGGGTGATCGACGGAAACGAGCGCCGGCCAACAAGTGACCTGTCGCACGACGGCTACCGTTCCTGAGTACCTTCATCCTCCCCCACGTCGGCGAAGTTTGTGATCGTTACCTCGCCTTCGGGAAAGTCGGCGACGATTCTCAGTGTGCCCCCTACAGCTTCAATGTAAGAACGGAGACTGGAGATATACACGTCGGCCCGCTGCTCCAGCTTGGAGATCGCGGGTTGGTTCACCTTCAGCATCTGCGCCAACTCCTGCTGGGTCAGCGCCCGCGCCCGGCGCAACTCGTGCAACGGCATCTCCGCCAGCAACTCTGTCTTTAACTCGTCAATGCGACCTCGGCGCTCCGGCGAGAAACCCTTGGTCAACTCGCTGAACGAATGGCGTCCACTCATTCTATCAACCCCTCCCTTCTCAGCTCCTCCAAATGTTCATCGTAGAGGTCATCGGCGACCGGCACGTACTCCTCGTAGAACCGATCGTTACCGCTTTTGTCTCCGCCGACAAGCAATATAGACGTTCGCCTGGGGTCAAAGGCGTAAAAGACTCGTAAGGGTCTGCCGCCACTCTGCGTTCGAAGCTCGCGCATAACCCCGTGACGTGAACTTCTGACGTCCGAGGAGTAGGGGTACGGCAACTTGGGGCCATGTGCCATCAGCAGTTCGACCCTGACGGTGACATCGTCTTGCTGCCTCTCCGAAAGCGTCTGCCACCATTGCCCAAACTCGTCCGTGTACTCGACCTCCCAAGACATGAATGCATTATATTCCTAATACGGAATACAATGCAAATGAAAATCAGACACCTAGGGAGGAGGACTCTTGAGGCAGCGTTGCGCCTACGGTGACCACCGCGGTAGAGAGTCCCATCCAGATATACATTTGACGGATCGAGGAGGCTCAGCACATCATGGTGGCCGGACAAAACGCAGGGCAGCCGGGGTTTGATTCACGCGGAAGGAGAACAAAGATGCCAAACGGACCAGAACAAAAAGCATGGCTGCACGGCGAGACCCAACGCACAATTGATCTTATCAGACAAGAACTGGCGGAAGTACGGGGATAGGTGAGCGCCCAAGAATTCCAATCAGTGGTATCATCCGCCGCGCAGGAAGGGATGAAACTTCACTCGTGGAACATTGCACCCACCGGCAAGCAGGATAATCGCTGTGCCCCGGCGCGATGCCACGCTGAATTCGCCAGCTGCCCGTCCCAGACCCGCCGAAGCCTCTTAACAATCTCGTTAAAACGCTCATAAACACCTGTCGACTCTCGCCAATCTCTCGTGAACTCTCGTAAACACTCGGACGGCCTCCCCAGCGCCGGCGATCACCCACCATCCTGAAAATCCCTGGAATCCTACTGCAGACAATCCGCCCAACGCTCGCAATCTCTCGTAAACGCTTGCAAACGCTTGTGGGCTCTCGCAAAGCCCCTCAACCATAGACCCAAAAAATTCCCCACACCCCCTGCCCGCAAAAATACACAGATTGCAAACCAATCCTAGCTACTGTAGAATACCGGCCATCCTCGCACACTTCCTACATCAACATCCCGAGAGGAGAACACTGTGAACGCCAAGCCCTTGAAAAGACGAGAATTCCTGCAACTGACCGCCGGCGCCATCGGAGGGGCAACCCTTCTCGCCGCCTGTCAACCGGTCGCGTCGCCGGCCGGTGACGGTGACGGCGCAGCAGCCGAAGGCATCCAGCTCGAATACCTGGGCTACGAGCCCGACGAGGTACACGGAGAGGCATTCGACAAGTTCAAAGAGGTCATGCCCGACGTGGACCTTCTCATCAGCCCCACCATCGGCTCCTGGCCCGATATGCTGGCCAAGATCAACGCCCGCATCGCCGCCGGCGATCCCCCCGATATTGCTATCGTAGCCACCTACGGGCCGCCCAGAATCTGGAGCAAAAAGGGCATTCTCGTCGATCTGCATCCGTATCTCGACGCAGACTCCGACTACGACGACGACCCCGTCGCGCCCGCTCTGCTCCAGCTCTACACCGTCGAAGGCAAGCTCTTCGGCCTGCCCAAGGACTATGTAACCCACGCCGTAATCTACAACAAGGGCCTCTTCGATGAAGCCGGCGTTGCTTACCCCGAAGACGGCTGGACCTGGGCCGATTGCCTCGAAATGGGCCAGCAACTGACCTCCGGAGAAGGCCAGGACAAGGTCTTCGGCTGGATGACGCAGACCGGGCCTTGGGCCAACGAGCACTGGATGTGGGCCAATGAGGGCAAAGGATACTTCGACCGTTGGAACGGGGACCTCACCACGCCCACCGCCAACGACCCGAAGAATATCGAAGCAATCGAATGGCTCGTGGATACCATCCTGACCCACGAGATTTCACCCTCGCCCGAACAGCTGTCCACCGAGGGCGCCAGCTCGCGTCAGCTCACAGGCCGCATCGCCATGTGGGCCAGCCACACCATCGATACCGTCGCCTTGCTCCAGAATACCGACAAGATCGACTGGCATGTCGTGCGCAACCCCCGCGCTTTCGAGGGCGGCCCCACGACAACCATGATGTGGACCTCCGGCTTCGGCATCGTCGCCGACACCGACCATCCCGACGCCGCCTTTGCCTTCCTCAAGCACATGTCGATCGGCGAAGGTGCCCTCGTGTTGGGCAGAACCGGCTTCTCCATCCCGGCTGGCCGCCCCGAAGGATTTGTAACCGATGAGATGGTTGCCCGCGGCGGCGAAGTCTTTGTCGATGCCTGCTTCAACTCCGACTTGGCCGCCAACGACTCGCTCGGCGTCAACCACGGTGAGCTGCTCGGCACCGCCGTCATCCCCAACCTCCAGGCCGCCTTCCTCGGCCATATGACCGCTGCCGAAGCGCTCAACGAAATACAGGTCGTGATGGAGGACATCCTCGCCGACGCCGATGAGGAGCAGTACTAAAGGCCTGCTGCTCGCCTGCGTTCTGTCCACAGACGGCCCGGCGGTCTCACGCAAACACGGAACTGTGTCTGCCGTGAATTCGCAACGCCTTCAGCGGACAGGCACCTGAAATCGATCCGGAAATCTCCCAAGCCTGCGATATGCTTGGAACCGACGCCGCCCGATTTGCGGTTCCGGGTATATCGCAGGACAGATTATGGCTCAGTCACAGACTTTGACCCGCCTCGTCGCCAAGACGAAAGCGAACAATATCCGCTGGCATCGCTATGAGGGCTACCTCTTTGTCGCGCCCCTCATCGTCGGCATCATTGCCTTCATCTTCCTCCCCATCGCCGCATCCCTCTACATGAGCTTCAATAAATGGGATATGGTCAGTCCACCCGAACTGGTTGGCCTCAAAAACTACGCCCGCCTGGTAAGTCGCGACCGCCTCTTCTGGAAGGTCCTGGGCAATACCTTCAGATATGCAGGCTGGATCATCGTGCCCTCCGTGATCTTCCCGCTCATTCTGGCCGCACTGCTCGACCGGCCAATCAGACTGCGCTACCTCTACCGGCTCGCCTTCTTCCTGCCGCTTGTTACTTCGGTTGTTGCCGTCGGCCTCATGTTCCGCTGGCTGTATGACGGAGAGTTCGGCCTCGTCAACTTTGTCCTCTCCTGGGTCCGCATTGACGGTCCCAACTGGCTTGTCGATCCCTTCTGGGCCATGCCCGCCGTCGCCATGGTCACCGTCTGGCAGGGGCTCGGCTACAATATGGTCCTCTACCTGGCCGGGCTGCAAGGGATCCCCGATCACCTGCACGAAGCCGCCACCATCGACGGCGCCGGCCCGTTCAGCCGTTTTTTCCGAATCACTATCCCGCTGCTCACGCCCACTATGTTCTTCATCCTCGTCATGAGCGTGATCGGCACCTTCCAGACCTTCGGCCTCATCTATGTGATGACCCAGGGCGGACCGATAAATTCGACCAACGTCTACATCTACTACCTCTGGCAGATGGCCTTCGGCAGCTCCAAGATGGGATATGCCTCGGCCATGGCCTGGATCCTGGCCCTCGTCATCTTCACAATTACGATGATTCAGGTGCGCCTGGCCAGGCTGTGGGTGCACTATTGAGAGACCAGCGTTGATTGCGGCGTGAGTCGGCCCTAGGGGGTTGGGCAAACGTCAAAAAGGGGATAACCGTGCAAAGAGTTTCAACCATGCGCGCGGCGCGCGTTGACCGTGTGGCCAGTCGCAGACAACAAGAGCTCGTGGCCAACACTATTACGCACATTCTGCTGATCGTGCTGGGTCTGGCCGCCCTGGCCCCCTTCTGGTGGATGATCTCCACCTCTTTCAAGACCGAATTCGAGGCCTTTCAGCTCCCCCCGACCTGGCTCCCGCTTGAACCGACCCTGGAAGCCTACGGGGACCTCTTCCTCGACCAGCCCTTTGGGATTTTCTTCTACAACAGCGTCAAGATCGCTGTTCTCGGCGTCGGCGGCCAGCTCATCACATCCTCGCTCGCCGCCTTTGCCTTCGCCCGCCTCGATTTCCCCGGAAAAAATGTCCTCTTCATCATCGTCCTGTCGACCATGATGGTGCCTTATGCCGTCACCGTGATCCCGCTCTACATCGTCATGCACCGCATCGGCTGGGTCAACACCCATCTGCCCCTCATCGTCCCCGCCATGCTCAGTTCCGCTTACGGCACATTCCTGCTCCGCCAGTTCATGTTTTCGCTGCCTGTCGAACTGGAGGACGCCGCCCGCATCGACGGCTGCAGCTCCTTCGGCATCTACCGCCGCATCGCCCTGCCCCTCATGAAACCCGCCCTCGCCACCCTTGGCGTCTTCTCCTTCATGGCCTCCTGGAACAACTTCTTCGGCCCATTCATCTTCCTCGACCGCAAGTACCTCTTCACCGTCCAGCTCGGCGTCGCCCTCGTACAGCGGCAGTGGTACACTAGCTGGCCCCGCCTCATGGCCGGCTCCGTCGTCGTTACGCTGCCCGTCCTTCTCGTCTTCCTCCTCTTACAACGCTACTTCGTGCGCGGCATCTCTCTCACGGGCATCAAAGGCTAGAAAACCCGTTACCACTCAGCTATAACCGCATCACAGCCCCGAGTAAGGCGCGCGCAGCTTTCTCTCTCCTCACTCCTCTTCACTCTCTCCTCGCCCTTCTGGGCGGTGGGGGGGGGGGGGGGGGCGGGGGGGGGGGGGGGGGGGCGGGCGCCGCCCCCCCCCCCCGGGGGGCGGCCGGGCGGGGCGCGG
>VXRG01000066.1:0-58742 GCA_009838625.1 Caldilineaceae bacterium SB0664_bin_27 | reverse complement strand
AACGCCTCTCTTACCGCCCGATCTTTCTGACACACACACAAATCGCCGACCCCCCCCCCCCGGGGGGGGGGTGGGCGCCCCGCGGGGCCGCCGGGGGGGGGGGGGCCCCCCCCCCCCAACGCCCCCCTTCGCTAGTACCACCGTCGTGGACAATTGGAACGGTTTGGCTGGCGAACAGTGCCTGCTCCCCGCGCCGTCTCTGACCACTAACCACTGCGGTTCGGCGGGCTTTGCGTCTGCCAATGTGCCCCCCAATTAGGGAACGCCAAAGTAGGGGCAGGCCTTGTGCCTGCCCTGGCTCCCCCATCGATCGACAGCCCCCCCCTCATCACTGGAGAGTTCCGGTCAGTTGTAGAGGCGTGTTGGAATGCGTGCGCCTAGAGGGACATTTCCCAGCCGCGTACGTTGGCCGCAGCCCCCGAACCGGCCTCGATGACAAAGCCCAGCCGGCCAGTTGGCGCATGGGGCAGCGTGTAGCCCTGGATCAACTCGTCGTCGACGTAAAGCTCCGCGAACTCGTTCCGCAATAGAATCCGCCAACGTTGAGTCTGTCCGGGTGTGAAGGGGAGGGGCTTCGCGTCCTCCGGTTGGAAGGCGTAGCCGTCTTCCGTGGGTGAAGTATAGGGTCCTGTCGTCAAGCGGTTATTACTCTGTGCCACAAACAAGCTGCCGGCGTAGCCGGGGCCGCCTTCGATGAAGAAACCGGCGCCGCCGAGAGGACCGTTTAATTCCTGAAAGGTCAGCTCCGCTTCCAGGATGACCCCCCGAGCCAGGTCGAACTTCACCGGAAGGACCGCCAGCCCTCCGGCCGCAGCCGCCAGCTGCAGGCGCCCACTCTCGACCGGACAGTCACCGGACCGCAGGCCGTAGAACTCGCATCCTTCCAGCCCCACCGACAGCGAACGCCCCTTCAACGCTTCGTTGCCGGGCCACCAGCGCAGGCTCAGAATGCCCGCGGCGTCGCGATGGACCGTCTTCAGCGGCGAAAAATAGGATTCGTCGCCCTTCTGGCGCGGCACCGTGTGGTGGTTGAGCAGCAACTGCTCGCCGCAGCGATAGAAGCGCGCAAAATAGTTCAGCCGCTTGGGGCTGTTGCCCAGCAGTAGCCGCTGACCGGGATCGAGCCGGTACGGCCCGGTCTGCGACTGCGAGGAGAGAACGTACATCCCGCACTCGCCCGCCAGCAGCTCCGACAGGTGCCGCGAACCCAGCGCATGCGACTTCCCGACCCCCAGCAGCATGTAGTACCGGTCGCCGATCTTCTCCACCGCGCCCACCTCGATACGTTCACCCCACAGGCCGGTCTCGATCACCGGCGGTGCCGCCCGAAAGTGGCGGCCGTCATCGGATACAACACAGCCGGCGGTGCCGCACAGCCCGGGCGGCCCATCCTTGGCCACCGCGGTGAGGAAGCCAACATAACCCGGCCCGTCCTCCCGCGGCAGAACCCAGATGCAGTCCCAGCGCTGGCTTGCGAACATCGGCGATTCCGCATACCAGCGCGGGTCGGCCCGGCTCACATACTCCTCGTCGGGAAGCCGCTGCCACTGCAGCAGGTCGTCCGATTCGGCGAAGAAGATCTCCTGTACCCCGCCGCGTTCCTCCGAGAAGTTGAGCATAAACCGGTCGCCGGCGCGCCACACCATTCCCGTGCCCATCCAGACGGCGTCTTTGGCCTTGTGGATGATCGGCCCCCGGTCGGCAAAGTGAACGCCGTCATCTGAAGTGGCGACGCTCATCCCATCATAGGGGCCGCCCGCGCGCATGCGGTGAAGATAAAAGAGATAGTGCCTGCCCTCGTGGTAGTACAGCCAGGTATCCCACAGCCGGGCCGCGATTTCTGGTTTGAAAATCATGCGCTCTTCTCACAAGGCGATGCTACGGACGGGGAACTGCGGCGCCAGCCTGAAGAGCATTCGGCCGTTCCGAGTGCCCCACTTGAAGTCAACTGGTACAGCCCAACTGCAGTGGGTTGTTTGCCATTATCCGAGACAGCCATCAATGGCATGGCTTCATGATAGTGCAGGCAAGCGCATCGGACCTGCCACTCCCGTCCGCGTAACTGTCTCAATTTCACAACATGTACGGTCGGCCGGTTGAATTCCAACTTCTTGTTTTATTGAGACTGATTCTCAGATTCAAGATTCATGTGTTTGCTAAGCGCCAAGTAATAAGATTGCCGCCAAATGTCCAAACGGCTGAAGTTGGACGCGCCCTTTTCTTACTAACTAAGGCCGAAAAGAGCGCCACAAACTGAAAGCAAGATTAAGGCCACAATCAAGATCCCGGTTATTTTCAACGATCTGCCCAAGCGGCCTTGCTTTGTCTGCTCCACCTCGTCCGACTCGACACCCAGCAGTTCCGACAGGTAGGGCCGACCTTTCTTCTCGTCCCGTTGTGCAAGTAGCTCCAGCGCACCCATCACGTCATCAAGCGCCCTGTGCCCCCGCTCCGTTTCGATCCCGTGATCGGCCATCAGTTGCTGCAATCCCTTTGAAGCGAACCCTTTCTCTTTCCATCTGATCCCGTTCATCGAACAGTACCAGCGAATTCCCTTCGTCTCTGGATATAATTTCTCGACAAAGCGGCGGTCGAAAACGGCGTTGTGTGCGATCAGAAAATCCGCCTTTCCCAATATTCGTCGTACTACCCGGTCTTTCAGTCGTTTTCCCCGCACTTTGTCGAACGAGATTCCATGCACCGCCTCCGCGCCAGGGTCAATGGCGCATGACGGCTCCCGCAAGCCGTGATAGCGGTCGATCACTCGTAACTTCCGGCGTGATATGTCGTACCGAAACAGCACCAGCGCAAATTCAATTATCTCGTCGTGGCCTTTCAGCCCTGTTGTCTCCGTGTCCAGAAACGCTCCAACACGCCTCATCTCATCCTCTTCTTCCGCCATAAACGCCACGATGCACTGTTATGTCTACGTCCATAGTGCTGATAACTCATCGATCTGCCCTCGCAACTCACATCGAGCTTTCTGCTGCACTACCCATGCCATGTCTAGCTACGCCAATCCTTACCGCGCTACTCTTAGTCTTGAGCTTATGTGCTGTACCGTCCATAGCCTGTCCTGCCTGATCCAACCCCAGTAGTTTTTGGGACTGTCGACATCGCAGCGAGGACACGTCGTAACTACAGATAGTAGATGATGTCCTCATCCGCCTGCAAGTGACGCTAGTCACCCGCCTCTCTCCTCTCCGCTACCCCAATTTCGCGTAGCACCTGACCGTTGCGAAGCCTTTTATCATCTACTCAAATTATGTTATAATCACTCTCCAGCAGTCTCCACCACCTCGAAAAACAGATCCAATCCACTTCAATCGACCCAAGGAGAAACCGACGATGGAGAATAACGCATTGGTCAGCAAGCGGCTGTCGCGTCGCGCATTCCTGCAAACTGCCGCGGCGACCGCCGGCGTCATGGTGACCGCGGCCTGCGCCGCGCCCGCACCCGCAGGTGACACGATGGCCAGCGGCGACGACGGCGGCATGGAGACCGTCGAGCTGCGCCTCGCCTACTGGGGCTTCCAGGTAGAGAAGCAGGGCGTCCTCCAGGAGGCCTTCCAGGAGGCCTACCCCAACATCAAGCTGCAGGAGGACATCACCTCCTGGTCCAACTACTGGCAGAAGATGTTGGCCTCCACGGCCGCCGGTGATTCACCCGACATCATGCACCACTCGCCCTACTATCACGTGCGCTTCGCGCACAACGGGGTTACGATTCCGCTGGATCCATTCGTCGAGCGTGATGGCGTCGACCTCAACGACTTCTATGAGGGCGCGATCACACAAGGCCGCTGGCAACCCGGCCAAATCCGGTGCGGCTCCGGCGACCTGCACGCCTTCCCCACCGTCTGGCACTCCGGCACCATGTGGTTCTGGAACAAGAACTGGTTCGCCGAAAAGGGCATTTCCGATCCGGACGAAAGCTGGACTTGGGATACGATCGTCGAGGCGGGCAAAGAGTTCACCGTCATCAACGACGACGGCTCAGCCGAGTCCTACGGCATGGACACACCCGTAGACGGCAATGCCCGCATGAATTTCTGGATCTTCCAGGCCGGCGGCGCTTTCTATGACGAGGACTACAACGGCTGTCTTATCAAAGAGGACGAGCCGATGGAGGCCTTCCAGTGGATGGTTGACCTGATCAACGAGCATGAAGTCGCCATGCCGCCCGAGGCCAACCTCCAGTTCAACCCATTTGAAACCGGCCGCGTCGCTTTCGCCGTCATGGGTGACTGGATGATCCCCTCCTTCTCCGAGATCGAGGACTTCGAGTGGGACGTCTTCACGCCCCCCGCGCATCCTGTAACGGGCAAGAACACGATCGATGCCTACCAGAACGGTATCTCGATTACCAGCTCAGCCCCGCACCCTGATGAGTCGTGGGAATACATCAAGTGGCTGACGATGGGCGATGGCGCCGTCATGTACGCCGAGACCATCTTCCCCTTCCCCGCCCATATTCCTACCGCGGAAGGCCTGATCTACGTGCAGGATCGCACCGCTCCGCCCACGCAGTTGTGGATTCTCAACCAGCTTTTGAAAGACGCTACTCCCGTCTTCAACGGCCCGGCTGAAGGTGAGATCGCCGGTATCGCCAGGGAAGAACAGGAAGCGGCCATGCTGCAGGTCAAGACGGTGCAAGAGGCGACCGACGACCTTGAGTCGCGTGTCAACGCCGTCCTCGAACGCTCCCGCGAAGAGCTGCTTGGATAGCAAACAGCGAGGAGTGAGTGGAGTGAAGAAAGGAGAGAGAAAAGAGAGGGGCTGACTCCTCTTTTCTCTCTCCTCGCAGCCTGGAGAGAGTTGTATGAGCGCTGTAACGACACCTGCGCGCGGACGGGTGCGCGAATTCCTGGGGAGCAACCGGGGGCGGGAGGCGATCGAAGCCTATATCCTCATCCTGCCCACCATCCTGGGGCTGATCGTCTTTACTGCCAGCCCCGTGCTGGCCTCGCTCTATTACAGCTTTACCCGCTGGAACCTGCTGAGCACGCCCAAGTGGCAGGCCTTCGATAACTATATCGAACTTCTGACCGAAGACCCGCTCTTTTGGATCACGATCAAGAACACGGGCTACTACGTATTGGGGACCGTCCCCACAGGAACCGTTCTCGCCCTCCTGCTGGCGATCGCGCTCAACCAGAAGATCCGGTTCGTGGCCGTCTTCCGCACGATCTACTTCCTGCCCGTCGTCTCCTCGGTGGTCGCTATTTCCGTGCTCTGGCTCTGGCTCTACCAGTCAGACTTCGGCCTCGTCAACGAACTGCTGCGCTCACTGGGTTTCCGCGGCGTGCGCTGGCTGAGCAGCGTCACCTGGGCGATGCCGGCCATCATCATCATGAGCATCTGGCACGGCCTCGGCTACAACATCGTCATCTTCATCGCCGGCCTGCAGGGCATTCCCCAGGACTATTACGAAGCCGCCACCGTCGACGGCGCCAACGCCTGGCACAAATTCATCAACATCACTATCCCGCTCCTCTCGCCCGTCACCTTCTTCGTCCTCACCCTGTCCGTAATCAACTCCTTCCAGGTCTTCGCCCAGGCCTATGTGATGACCAGGGGCGGGCCGGTCAACGCCACCAAGACGATCGTCTACTATCTTTTCCAACAGGGGTTTGAGAACTTCCACATGGGGTACGCCTCCGCGCTGGCCTATGTACTCTTCGTTATCATCGTCAGCCTGACGCTGTTCCAGTTCTGGTTCCAGAGACGCTGGGTCCATTACGAACTCTGAGGTAGAACCACCATGAGCGCACAAGACGCACCCCCCATAGGTGAGGCCCGCACCACGGCGATACCCGGCGCCTCTGCTGCCGCATCCGAAGGCCTGACCTCCTACAGAGTCCTTTACATCACGTGGCGCGTGCTGCTCTATGCGGTTCTTACCCTCGTTGGCGCCACAATGCTCCTTCCCCTGCTCTGGATGATCTCCACCTCGCTCAAGGAACCGGGCGAAGTACTGCTGCTGCCGCCGAAGTGGATCTCGATTCCGCCGCAGTGGGGGAACTACCCCAGACTTTTCGACGTGCTGCCCTTTGATCTCTTCCTGATCAACAGCATCAAGATCGCGGTGTTTGCCACGGTCGGCGCCCTCTTGAGCTGCTCAATGGCCGCCTTCGCCTTCGCGCGCATGCGCTTCCCGGGCAAAAACGTTATCTTCGCCATCATCCTCGCCACGATCATGATCCCCTTCCACGTCACCCTCATTCCCCTCTTCAAGCTCTATCGCGACATCGGCTGGCTCAGCACACACCTGCCGCTCACCGTGCCGTTCTTCTTCGGTACCGCCTTTGGCATCTTCCTCATGCGCCAGTTCTATCTCACCATCCCCCAGGAAATGGTGGAGGCGGCGCGCATCGACGGCTGCAGTTTTATTCAGATCTACTACCGTATCTTCCTGCCCCTCTCCAAGCCGGGCCTGGCCACGCTGGGCATCTTCACCTTCCTCGGCTCCTGGAATAACCTTATGGGCCCACTGATCTTCCTCACCAAGGTCGAGACCATGACCATCACCCTCGGGCTGACGCTGTTGACCAACCAGTCGGGTGGACGCTGGGAGTTGATTCAGGCCGGCGCCGTCATCAGCATTTTGCCGATCGTCGTCATGTTCTTCATCGGCCAGGAACACTTCATCCAAGGCATCGCCCGCACCGGAATCAAGGGGTAGGCCGGTGGCGCACGGCCGCTTTCTGACGACAGACCCCCGGCGGCTGCAGCCATGATCCGCATCGGCCTGATCGGCTGCGGCGGCATGGGCCAGTCCCACCGCGCCGCCTTCCAGAAACTGCAGGGTCGCGCTCTCTTCACCGCCGCGGTCGACCCGGACCTGCCGCGCGCCCAGACCACCGCCGACCTGATGGGCTGCGACACCGTCGCCCCCGACTATCGCCAAGTCCTCGACCATATCGACGCCGCCATCATCGCCGTGCCCCATCACCTCCACCATCCCATCGGCATTGACCTGCTGCGCCGCGGCAAACATCTGCTGATGGAGAAGCCGCTGGCCAACTCGGAAGCCGAATGTCTGGACCTGATCGAGACCGCCGAGCGCGCCAACCGTACCCTGATGGTCGCCTACTGTATGCGCTTTCACCCGATCGTCGTCGAAATGGATCGCCTGCTCAAGGCCAAAACCTACGGCGACCTCTTCCAGCTTTCGATCTGGACCGAGCAGCATACCCAGGGCGAGCCGGGCAGCTGGATGCACCGCAAAGAGACACTCGGCGGCGGCCAGCTTTTCAGCCACGGCTGCCACTATATCGACATCCTGCTCGCCTGGATGGGGCAGCCCGTCTCCGGCACCCACATCGGCACCAACTTTGGCACGCCCTGGATGGAGGGCGAGGGCACATCCAACGTCTCGCTCAAATTCGCCAGCGGCGCCCTCGGCTACCATTTCGGCACATGGGGCGCCAAGGGCACGCGCCTCAAATACTCATTTCACGCCCACTGCACCGAGGGCATGTTGGAAGGGCAGATCAGCCAGGGGAAGCTGTTCCTTCACCAGGGCGCGCTGGAGGCGGAGGGAGGCAGCGAGCAACTGTTGTTCCAGGCAGCCGTGGGCAAGCACCTTGAGAATGAGCTGATCCACTTCGTCGACTGCCTGGAGCACGGCCGCCGCCCCCTCACCGACGGCCGCCGCAGCCTGCAAAGCCTGCGCGTCATTTGGAAACTCTACGAAGCCGAAGCCCAGGGCGTGGTGGCCGACCTGCGCGTAATCGGCAACGGGTGAAGTTGAGTAACCTCCGTATGCTGAATATCTGCGAAGACAGGTGCCTGAACTAGAGGGGCGTCAACGACTGGACCGGCAGTGACTTCGCTTCCAGCATCGACAGGTTGGCAACCTTGCTGGCATGGTCGATATCGATGCCGACAAGTTGGCCACTCTCATCGAAATCCAGAATGACGCCCGGGGCGACCTCTATGGAGGCCGTACTCGGTTTCTCGGAGAGGTCAATTTAGAGGGAATCCGTGTCAGGATAGTAGTGGACTTTCATAGCGCTGTCCGAGTGTACTACAGGACTGGATGCTGATAAACTCGTACAGGGCAAAAGCGATAGACAGATCCAGAAGAGAGACGCAGATATGACGACATCCACATATCGTTTCGCCGTCATCGGCCTCGGCCGCCGCGGGCGCTACCACATGGAGAGCCTCGAAGCCATGGACGAAGCGACGGTTCGCTGCGTCGCCGTGGCCGACCCGCGCGATCCCACCGCCGAAGAAGAGGACCGCTTCGGCTCCTCCTTCTACCGCGACTACCGCCAGATGCTGGCCGGTACGCCCGACCTCGACTTCGTTCTCGTCGGCAGCTACGCCGTCGACCACGTTGAACATGCGCTGGCCGCGCTGCAGCGCGGCATCCCCGTCTTCCTCGAAAAGGCCGTGGCCTTCTCCTGGGAGCAGACGGTGGAGCTGTACCAAGAGGTGGTCCGCCATCAATACCCTCTCTTCATCGGCTTCAACCTGCGCCGCTTTCCCGCCACGCTGGCCATGAAGCGCATCATCGACGAGGGCAGCCTCGGCCGTATCCAGAGCGTGCTCGGACACGTCAACACCGGCAACCGCTGGTCGCAGGGCGTATGGTCGCATTTCAGAACGCCGCCCTCTTCCACCCTGGTCGAAGGCAAGCTGACCCACGACACCGACACCATCCAGCACTGCCTCGGCGCCGAGGTCGTGGACTGCACAGCCACCATCACGCGCAACATCTGGACCGAAGGCGACGACAGGCCCATGACCGCAGGTGATTCCTGCTCCATCTCCGGCTTGCTCTCCAACGGGATCCTCTACACCCTCCATCTCACCACCACCGGACCCGATTACGAGCGGCGTTACATCGTCAACGGCACTGAAGGACAGCTGGAAGTCGTGATGCACAGCAGGCGCGCAGGCCAGACACCCGCGGCGGTGACGCTCTGGCGCAACGATGAGGAGCCGCAGGCCATCGAACTGCCTCCCGCCGTCGGCGGACACGGCGGCGCTGACTTCCGCATCCACCGCGACTTCGTCGCCTGGCTCCAGTCCAATCCGGCAGCCCCCTACGACCCGCGCTCCATCCTGACCGGCATGATCATCCCCTTCGCCGCGCAGGAATCCATGGCGACCGGCCGCCGCATCGACTGCGCCGCGCGCCTGCATCAGGCCACCTCCGGCGTGACCTAAGAAACGAGCAGAGAGATATGAGAAGCGGGCAAGAAGCTCTCACTCCTCTCTCCTCTTCACTCTCTCCTCTCCTTTGAAAGGAATTTCCTTATGCGCAGTTATCGCGTAGGTGTTGTCGGGCTGTATCGCGGTCTCGGCCCGGCGCGCGTCTTCGATCTCATGCCCGACTGTGACGTGGTCGCTGGCTGCGATATCGACGCTGGCGCCCTGGAACGGTTCGGCGCCCTCTTCCCCCAGGCCCGCCAGTACAGCGCATACGAAGACATGCTGGCGCACGGGCTGGACATCGTCTTCGTCGCCTCCCCGGTCCCCCTCCACTGCCAGCACACTGTGGCCGCGCTCGAGGCTGGCTGCCACGTCCTGCAGGAGGTCACCCTCGCCGCCAACATCGACGAATGCCGCCAGATTCTCGCCGCAGTCCAGGCCCACCCGCGCCAAAAGTTCATGCTGGCCGAGAACTGCTGCTACTGGGCGCATATTCTGAGCTGGCGGGAGATGTGGGGCCAGGGCCTGCTGGGCGGCTTCATGTACGCCGAAGCCGAGTACATCCATGACACGCGCTACCTGCTGCGCCAGGCCGACGGCTCACCCACCTGGCGAGCGTCCATGCCGCCCATCCACTACTGCACCCACAGCCTCGGCCCGCTGCTCAAAGTGACGGGCGAGCGCTGCGTCGCCGCCAGCGGCATGAGCGTCACCAGCGGAACCGGGGACCTGCCTGTCCGCGTCAAATCCGGCACCGAGGTGGCCATTCTGCAGACGGCCAGCGGCGGCGTGATCAAGATCCTGGTCGCCTTCGGCATCACCCGCGAGCCCATGTTCCACTACTACTCCATCTACGGCACCGACGGTGTCCTCGAGACCTCGCGCCCGCCGACCAGCCCGCTCCAGACCAACGCCTGGCTGGATTCCGTTCCGCATCTGAACAATATGATCGAGATGCCGATCACCGAGAACGTGACCGACGCGCCGCCGGAGGCGACACAGGGTGGACACGGCACCGCCGAGTACACCATGATCCAGGACTTCGTCGCCTGCATCCGCGACGACACCCCGCCCCCGCTCGACATCCACGCCGCGCTCAGGATGGCGCTCCCCGGCATGTGCGCGCACCAGAGCACGCTGCAAGGCGGACAGATGGTGGAGATTCCTGATTGGGAGGACTGATAGGGAAAAAAGCACTGTGCCGGCATTGGCTGCTATAGGGCTACGAGTTCTCTATAGCAAGGAAGCTGTCTGCAAAGCTGGACGGTAACGATGAAGGGATGTACAGTTGTCGCTGCGCGTGTCGACGAATGCAGGACAAATGGCTGGATCAATTAGAGTGAGAAGGGCCTTGACTGCTTTTGGACAATTGGCGCGCAGGAGGACAGCAAATGGGTACAGTTCGGGCGAAGATGGTGCCTCTGGCGCACAGGTTCTTACTGTGGACACTGCCGGAATTGCGGAAGACCGTGGATGAACTGGTAGAAGATGCCGGTCGATCACGGGATTTCTATCTGTGTGAAATCATCGAGCGCGGAGTGGGAGAGACCGAGGACTATTACTTGGCGAGTGCATCGGCGGACCGGATTCGTCAAGGCGTAGAGCCAACGCACAGTGATGAAGAGATAAGAGCCGATCTTGGCTTGGACGATAATGTACGCTCCCGCATCTAGACGTCAGCTGCGGAGATTAGACAAGAAAGCAGCCCAACTCACCGCGAAAAAGTAAGCGCCCCGGCAGAAACGCTGGGGCGATTTTTTTTCATCAACACGCGCCCAAGAGGGGGCAGCGGTCCCGTAATACTTTTTCTCCAGCCGCGAACCCGCTACAACTGACTCCGCACCTCCGCCGTGATCTGGTCCATCGCCAGGATCATGTAGCCGCAGTCGTCGCCCACCTGTAGCCACTGCACACCGCGCTTCGCCATACCGAGCGCAAAGCGCGCATCAGGTGCCATGCCGGCCCCCACGAACAGACCCGCCGCCCGCGTGCGTGCGATGATACTGTCCACCGCCTCGATTACGGTCGGATGCTCCACATCGCCCAGGAGCCCCAACGACGCCGACAAATCCCATGGCCCCAGCGCGATCGAGTCCAGCCCTTCGATGGCCAGGATGTCGTCCAGCGCGTCGAAAGCCTCCGCGTTCTCGATCTGGACGGCCACGAAGATCTCACGGTTGGCCCTCTCGGTGTAGGCGTTGCCGCCGTCGCGCCCGTAGTTGGCGGGCACACGCGGCCCGTAGCCGCGCTCACCCAGGGGCGGATAGCGGCAGCTGTTGACCACATCCTGCACCTCAGCCGCCGAGCGCACCTGCGGAACGATGATTCCGTCTGCGCCCGCGTCCAGCACCGGCTTGATGAAGGGTGTGCCGCTGCCGGGCACGCGCACAAGCGCCGGCCTGCTGCGCGCCTTCGCCGCCAGAAAGTGCCCGCCCAGCGCCTCCGCGCTCATCATGCTGTGCTCCAGGTCGATCCAAAAAAAGTCGACCGAATCGCCGAGCGCGTCGGTCGCATGCGGGTCGGTCAGCGTAATCGAAGCGCCAATACAGATATCGCCCGCCGCCATCTTGGCGCGGAAGGCTGCTACCGGTGAAGGTTGGGTCTCGTTTGTCATGGTCACCTGCGTTGGGAGTGGTGGTTGGGTTGCACGCCGGACGCGACGCGCTCTGCATGTGCAGTGTTTACCAAATCGACCGAAATGACAAACTGGAACTGCTGAGGAGAGAGTCAAGAGGAGAGACGAGTGAGAGTATTCTGCCTGCTTCTTGATCATACCGCCTGTGGCCGGTAGCGCTCGACCTTAATCTGATCTTCATTTCTGCGCGCCTGTGCCAGATCATAGGCGGTTTGCCGCTGCAGCCAGAACCCGGCGTTCGACCATCCGGCCTTCTCCAATCGAATGGCCATCTCCGGTGAAATGCCCGCGTGGCCGTTCAGCACGCGTGAAAGCGTGTGGCGGGCCACGCCCAACACCTTTGCCGCTTCAGTGACATTGAGGCCAAGCGGGTCCAGACAGTTTTCCTTTATGCTGCTGCCAGGATGCGGTGGATTCTTCATAGCCATGATTGTCATCTCATGTCAGTGGTAGTCGACCAAGTCGACATCGTATACGTCACCATCTTCGAAACGGAAGATGATTCGCCAATTGGCGGAAATTGAAATGCTCCAATATCCCCTCATATTGCCTTTCAGGGGATGAAGCCGGTAGCCTGGTAGATCGAGGTCTGAAGGTTTGCTGGCGCTGTCAAGATCCGCCAAAGCAAGTGCTATCCGTTGCGCTTGGTCAGCACGCACTCTGCTGGAATCCCCGCGCGCATACAACATCCGAAGCCCTCGGTGCCGAAATGTCCTAATCATACGATAGTGTACCGCACCACGATACATCTGCCAACGTCAGCCTGTTATGGGGATCAACCCAGAATGAGAGCGCGTCATATACAGCCGGCGGGCCAGTTCTGTGTAAGTCAATTACGCTGACGGGAGCCTGATTCTGTACTTGAAAATCGCCTACCTCCAACCTCACCTCCTCCTGAAAACTACACTGGACGATAGACAGTCTGCATGTCTATTATCATTCGTCTTTGGTCCCGTGATATGATTTTCGGCACCGGCAGGCGGTATGGACTTGGAGAAGCGCCATGATCACCTCAGTTCGACTCGTCAATTTTAAGAACTTCGCCGACGAGACGCTACGCGTCGGCCCGTTCACCGTCATCGTCGGCGCCAACGCCAGCGGCAAAAGCAACATCCGCGACGCGTTCCGCTTCCTGCACGGCATCGGCCGCGGCTACACGCTGGCGGAAATCTTCGGCGAGAAGTATGGCGCCGGCGGCCAAGTCGAATGGGCTGGCGTGCGCGGTGCGATGAATGAAATTATCCGCTTCGGCCAGTCTGCGTTTTCGCTTCAGGTCAAAGTGGCGGACCTTACCTATAAGATTGATGTCGGCAGGGATGAAGACAAGAACGGGGCCTTTCAGGTGACAGCGGAAAGCCTAAAGCTTCCCGAGACTAGGATATATTCGACCCAAACAGGTCCTGGAGACCCCCCTCTTCTTCGCTTGGGCGAAGGGAAAGAGCTTCTCTACAAGGTAAGAGGAGCTTCGAAGACGAGCAACCGCAACGGCGTTGAACTGAGGACAGACAAACCAGGGTTGAACCAGATTTCTGGGGCAAGGGCTCTCTCGGACGAGCACGGTTCCTTTGTTCGGCAAGTCACACGAAGCTTCTCCAATATGCGTTTCCTGGATTTGGTGCCAAGTCGCATGCGGGAGCCTGCTCTCCCTGGCCAAACCGTGCTTGGCGATCGCGGTGAGCACTTGCCAACGGTTCTGCAGTCGATCTGCGAAGATCCGCACCGCAAGGAGACGCTGGTCGAATGGATGCGCGAGTTGACGCCAATGGATGTGCGGGACTTCGAGTTTCCGACCGACCCATCCGGCAGGGTGCATCTCGTCTTCCTGGAGGCGAACGACAGAAGGGTGTCCGCTTACGCTGCATCGGACGGCACGCTGCGTTTTCTCGCTGTTCTGGTCACGCTGCTCGGTCCGGACCCGGACGGTCTCTACTTCTTTGAGGAGATCGACAACGGTATCCACCCAGCGCGGCAGTGGCTACTATTGGAACTGATCGAAAAGCAGTCCGCGAAGAAAGGGTTTCAGGTCATCACAACCACCCATTCGCCGGACCTGTTGACAATGATGAACGATGAGACGTTCAAGAACACCTCCGTAATCTGCCGCCTCGAAGATGCGGACGACGCCATCATTCGCCCCGTTGCAGAACTGCCGCGGGCAGGGGAATTGCGCAAGTCCCAAGGGCTGAGCAATCTCCTTAGCGGCGGGTGGATGGAGGACGCTCTCGCCTTTACCGAGGGGTATGACGAAGAGGCGGAGAATTGAGGGTCCTCATCATTCCGGAGGATTTCGAAAAGGACCAGCACCTTCTGAAACCAATTTTCGAGCGGCTCCTTCAAGCCATCGGTAAGCCCAGAGCGCGCGTTCGAGTGTGCCAAAACCCACGTCTGCGCGGTATCGCTCAAGCACTGAATGCGGAACGCATGTTGGAAATCGTAGAGCGATACAGAGGAATGACCGATAATCTCATACTTTGCGTCGATCGCGACGGCGAAGTAGGCAGGCATCACAGACTCGAGCAGTTGGAACTGCTATGCAGTACCGCAACCGTATTCTTGACCGCCAACGCATGGGAAGAGATCGAAACGTGGATCCTGGCGGGCGTCGATCTGCCCAGTGAATGGCGCTGGGCGGATGTCCGTGCCGAGGTCCATGTCAAGGAAATGTATTTTGAGCCGCTTGCCGTCCAGCGCGGCCTATCCGACAGACCAGATGGAGGGCGTATGCCGTTGGCTGCGGAAGCAGCGCGCCGCATTGATGCCATCCGGCAGAAATGCCCTGAGGATTTTGATCACCTCGCCTTGCGTCTCTCGGAAGTTTATGGATAGCGATTTCCAACCACTTACCAATACAGAAAAACTCACCGATACCAAATCTTTCGAATTAGGAGCACCCAATGCCTGAACCCTCCATCAAAACCACCGTCGTCGGTAGCTATCCTCTGCCGGCCTGGCTGGCCGCCTACCCGTCCGTCCCCAACCTGCGCGACGCTATTCTCGTCGTCCTCAAGACGCAGGAGCTGGCCGGGCTGGACGTGATCTCCGACGGTGAGCTGACCCGCTTCGATGTCAACCATCCCGAGACGAACGGGATGATCGAATATTTCGTGCAGCCGATGTCCGGCATCTCAAGCGAAATGGGCCGCCAAGATGTGGCCGACTTTCGCGCCCAGCATGGGATGGGCTTCCGCACGCAGCCGGCCGCCGTGGTCGAAGGTCCGATCGGCGAAGGCGAAATGGACCTGCCCTCAAGCTGGCAGATGGTGAAAGAGTTGACCGCGAGTCCGCTCAAGTTCACCGTGACCGCACCCTACATGCTGGCGAAAACGCTGCTGGACCGCCACTACAGCGACCTCCCCAGCCTGACAATGGCCATCGCCGAAGTGCTGCGCCGTCAGGTCGAGGCCATCGACGCGCCTGTCCTCCAGGTGGACGAGGCCAATCTGACCGGCAACCCTGAAGATGCTACCTGGGTGCACGAGCCGATCAACCATGTACTCGACGGCGCCCGCGGCGAACGCGCCCTCCACCTCTGCTTCGGCAACTACGGCGGCCAGAGCATCCAGAGCGGCTTCTGGGCCAGCCTGCTCGGCTTCCTCAACAACCTGCACGTGGACCACCTCGTGCTGGAGTTCGCCCGCCGCGGCTATGATGAGTTGGAGGTCTTCACCGACCTGCGCGAGGGCATCGCCCTCGGGATCGGCGTCGTCGACATCAAGGACAACGAAGTGGAAAGCCCCGACGTGATCGCAGGCCGCATTCAATACGCGGTCGACCTGCTGGGCGAGGAGCGGGTCAAGTGGATCCACCCTGACTGCGGCTTCTGGATGCTGCCGCGCTCGGTCGCCGACCGCAAGATGCAGACGCTGGTGGCAGGGCGGGATCTCTTTCTGGGGCAAGCGGCGGGGTAAGAAATACGCTTAAATCAAATCAGTGATCTGGCAATCCTCCCTGTCCAGCGCCTCCGGCTTCAATGCCACGCCCAGCCCCGGTCTCTGGGGCGCCTGCATCCGCCCATTCTCTACCACGAAGGGATGATCGACCAGCTCCCGATAAAATCCCAGCGTAAACGCGCGCACGATCTCCTGCATCCACGTATTGGTGGCGTGGACCGCCAGATGTAGGGAGGCCGCCAGCGTCACCGGGCCCGTGCAGTCGTGGAAGATCACGCCCATGTTGTTGGTCTCGGCCATGTCGGCCGTTTTGCGGCATTCGGTGATGCCGCCCGCCCAGGTCACATCCGTCATCACCACGTCACAGGCATCTGCGCGTAGCATCTCCTCGACCGCGTAACGATTCATGAGCAGTTCCGACGCACAGATGGGTGTGCGCGTCGAGTTGCGCAGCTTGGCCAGCGTGCGCGGATTGTCAGGCTTCATCAGATCCTCGAGCAGGACCGGCTTGTAGGGCTCGAGGGCCTCCGCGATACGGCGGGCCGGCTGGAGAGCCCAATAGCCGTGCCCCTCCAGGATAATATCCATCTCCAGGCCCACCGCGTCGCGGACCTGCTTCCACGGCTGCAACCCTTCTTCAATCTCCGCGAACGAAATCGTCTGGCCGTGATTGGCGAGAGCGAAGCGATCAAAGGGCCAGATCTTCATCGCCCGGATTCCCATATCGAGCAGTGAGCGCGCAAGGTCGCCGGCATCGCCGCCGGGCTGCCAGGCCTCAAAGTCCTGATAAGTGCCGGTGGAAGACGTGTTCACTTTGCGGGATATATCTGGTGCTTTCTGCCCGTAACCCGCGGAGGCGCAGGTGTTGTAGACCGGCACGCCTTCCGGATTGCTTGTCCCGCCGAGAAGCTGCCAGATCGGCCGGCCCAACTCCTGCCCCAGAATATCCCAGAGCGCCACATCCACCGCCGAGAGGCAGCGCATCTCCAACCCCTTATTGCCGTAGATATGCGAGTTCTCGTAGGCCCGGCGCCAGAACGCTTCGATCTGGCGCGGGTCGCTCTCCAGTAGCAGCGGCGTCAATACCTCACCGATATAAGCCGTCACAGAGCGGGGCGTGTAGTAGGTCTCTCCCAGGCCGACGATACCGCTGTCCGTCGTCAGTTCAAGAAAGGTGATGTTGGCGAAGGGAGCGAAGTGGATGGTTCGAACGCCGGTGATCTTCACGATGGACCTCTGAAGGAAGATGGTGGACCAGCACAGGGCAGACGCTTCAAGGAGAACTATACAGCAGTTGAGCAACTTGCAAAAGGGCTGTTCGGATCGTGAAAAACGGTTTGACAAGGTGGACCTCAGATATAATAATAAGTGGACAAAACACGGTGTTGCGAGATATTGATCGCTGCGTCGTGCCAGGAGTTGTGTTCCTTGGCGCAGATGAAGGTGCCGCACCGGAAGCGGCGTCTGCGCTGGCGGAGCATGGTGATCATCTCCAATAAGCCCCAACGAGTTCACCTATGGCCTACACTGACATTCAGAAACCCGCGCTTGCGTACCGCTATGAATTCGGCCTCGATGAGTTGGAGGCTGCCCAGGCATGTGTCGACGCCCATGGGTTTGCCGTGGTCAAGCAGGTACTGTCCGAGGAGCTGGTTAAGGAACTGCAGGAAGCGGTTCTACAGGTCATTGACCCGGACGGGACATTGGGCCACGGCGAGAGCTACACCCATACTACTTTTGTCGAACACTCCCCTGCACTGTGGAAACTGCTCGATTATGAGCCCTATCTGCGGGTCCAGCGGCTCTTCTGCCAGGCGGACGAGTTGACCATCCACCGCTCAGCCGCGATTCTACGCAATCCCGGTTCCTCTCCACTCACGTGGCACTCTGACTGGCACGGCTTCAGTCAAGGCCCCCCGCAAAACGCCGGCGATGTCCTGAACCGGGGCCACTGGCCCTCGGGCCGCTGGTTCTACCTCACAGGCTCCTACCCAGAACACGGCGGCCTCGCCGTGATTGAAGATTCCCACGTGGAGGATTGGGCGGGGCCGGAAGGCTTTGCGCTGACCCCGGACCGGCGCTCATTTCACCGGCAAGGGAGTGAACCCAAAGGCTATGTCGGCTTCGACGTGCCGGGTATTGTACCCCTGTTCACGGAGCCGGGCGATCAGATCATCTTCGCCGCACGCACCTACCACGCCGCTTTCCCCAACCAGACCGACCAGGTGCGGCTTTCCTGCGGGCTCGGCCTCCGCCCGCGTAGCCACCGCATCGAGGCGCCCTGGCCGCTCCCTGAGTCGGCGCGTGCGTTCATCAAGGCGCTGCCTGCACGCCATCAACACTTTGTAGAAAACTATGTCGGTATCGATACGGAATGGCGCGGTCAGGAGATGGCCGCATGAGTAAGGCATGACAGTTTCACGACAGCGACTTGCGTCGACTTAGGACCGTTGGCGCCCGGCCCCTCGGAAACATCTGACCAGAGTACCTGTTGTTGCATGCGCTTCGATCATTACCAGATCAAACTATCAGATCAAAGGAGAAGAGAGCATGAAGCCGAACAACCTGAGTCGACGTGATTTCTTGAAGCTGTCTGCCGTCACCGGCACGGGAGCCCTTCTGGCTGCTTGCGCTATGCCGGCCGCGCCGGCGGGAGAGGGCGGAGCAGCTGCGCCCCCGGCTGTAACCACAACGATTGATTTCTGGGATTTCCCGTACTACTCATCGGCTCTTGGCGAGCCCGGTTCCTGGCAGTGGGAGCGGGCGAACGCCTTTATGGAAGAGAATCCAACTATTGAGGTAGAGGTGCTTCCCCTGACGTGGGAGCAGGGCAGCAAGGTGACAACGGCCCTCGCGGCCGGTTCGCCCCCGGATGTTGTCGGCGGCGGCTGGATCCAGCTTGCCCTTTCGGCCTTGGAGGTAGGACTAGCTCTGGACCTCACCGATTCGCTGGAAGAGCAGTTGTCCAGCGATATGGTCGAGGGAATGCTCGAACAGTGCTCAATTGAAGGCAGGGTGTACATGTTACCGTACTGGCCGGTCTGCCAGTCCGGCGTTGTCTACCTTGATGGTGTCGAGGAAGCGGGCGCGATGGATACTGCCCCCCAGGCGCCATGCTACGGGTGGAACATTGACCAGTTTAATGGCTGGCTTGAGGCTGTACGGGGCACCCGACCGGACGGCAGCGAGCGCTACGGACTCGGCATCCCGTCCGCCCATTCCACGCCGGCTTTCCATTGGGTGACACTCCTGTACTTCCGCTGCTTCGGCGCCCACTTCTGGACCGATGAAACGGAATCGTGCGTCGACATGGCTTCGCCGGAGGCGATCAAATGCCTTGCATGGATGCAGGAGCTGGCCGCAAACGATCTGATTCCCGATCCGGCAGGCTACACCGGCGACGACAATAACGCCCTCATCGACCAGGGCAACGTCCTCATGCAGGTTGGCAACGTGGTACCCGGGGGAGCACGCCGGGAGGGGATGGAACTGGACACCGAGACCCTGGTCGTCACTGATACCGAGAACGAGCGCAAATGGCGCTTCATCCAGTATCCACACGATGACCCACATCCCGCCATCGCCTGGGGCGGCGCAAACTACTCCGGTTTGGTGCCCTTCAAGCCCGAGGACCCTGCTGATACGCCAGGGCTGTTGAAGTTCCTCCACTGGATGACCAACACGGAAAGCGAAGAATGGCTGGTCAAGTCGGCCGGAATGCTGCCGTTCCGCAAGTCCATTCTGGAGGAAGTCGCCGACGATCCCCTCGTGGTCTATACATCAGAATGTCTGATGCCGAACGCATGGTTCGATGCCAAGCGCAGTACCGAGACCATCGTGGTGCGCTCGATCTTTGAGGAACATTTCCAGGGCGCCTTCTCCGGCATGAGCGCGGAACAGGTGATGCAGGAGATGACCGACGACATCAACACGGCGCTCGAGAGCTGTGCGTAGAACCCCACCATGGATAAAGCTGGTCTCCCGCGACGACACGGCTCGCGGGAGACCCTTTCAGACTCTCAAAAGCGGGGACAGCCATGAACTATGCCAAGCGTGAGGAGATGTGGGGCTACATCTTCGTCACACCTTTCCTGGTTCTGTTCCTTGTCTTTGTGCTGGTGCCTACGGTCATGTCCGTCGTGATGGCCGCGCTCGAATGGTACGATCGCAAGCCGGTCTGGGTTGGTATGGACAACATTGACCACGTCCTGAACGACAAGCGTTTCTGGCAATCTGTACGCAACACGTTAACCTACGTGGGGATGTTCACATTCGCTGCTGTCGCCCTGGCGCTTGCGGTGGCGATTCGAATTACCAAGTTCCGTAATCAGGGCGTGCGCCAGGGCCTGCAAAGCGCGTTCTATCTGCCCAGTGTGGTTTCGCTCGTCGCCGTAGCAGTGGTCTGGCGCTACATCTTCAACAACCAGTTCGGGCTGATTAACTACCTGTTGAGTGTGGTCGGAATCGAACCTGTCAACTGGCTGGGGAATCCGCAGACAGCCCTGCCGTCCCTCGTTTTTATGGACCTGGTAACCGGGCTGGGCGTTGGCATCATCATCTTCGTGGCCGCGGTCCTCGGGCTGCCATCCGAGTTGTTCGATGCAGCCCACATTGACGGCGCCACCGGGTGGCTGGAAACGATATACATTACCATCCCCCTGTTGACGCCAAGCATCCTCTATGTGGCGGTCACGACAACGATCGTGGCAATGCAGCTCTTCGTCTCCGTCTTTTTCCTCACCAAGGGCGGGCCGGTGGGCTCCACGTTGACACTCGCCTTCCTGACCTACCGCTACGCCTTTGTCTTTCTGAAGGTTGGTTACGCATCGGCGGCCGGATTGGCGCTTCTTCTGCTCACCCTGGCACTGGCGGTGGTCCTCTTCCGCTGGTTCCGGTCGGTGGTGGAATACTAAAGGAGCCCGGCAGCGCTGTGCTGAAACAACCCACTGTCCCTGACGAGCTTGTTTCGCGTCCAATCCAGCCTGAAGGTCGTTCCTGGCGCAGAGTTCGGGAAAAGATCGGCGGCAACATCACATTGCTGCTGCTCCTTTTTTGGGCTCTCGTCTCATGGTTTCCCCTTTACTGGATGGTGCTGACCAGCTTCAAGAAAGGCCAGCAGGCGCAGGCACTGCCCCCCGGCCTGTGGTTGAAGGAGCCCACCCTGGAATCCTACCAGCACGTGCTGAGTTCAACTTTCCCGGTGCTGCGCTGGTTGGCCAATAGCCTCTTCGTCTCCGTCACGGTTACGGTCTTTGGGCTGCTATTGTGCGCGGCTGCCGGATATGCTTTTGCGCGCAAGCGCTTTCGAGGACGTGATATCATCTTCTGGATGGTGTTGAGCACGATGATGCTGCCGGGTTTCTCCAGGCTGATCCCGGCCTTCATGCTGACGCTGCTGCTGAATCTGCATGACACCTACTGGGTCATGATCCTGCCTGGTTTGGCGTCACCCTATGCGGTCTTCCTCATCCGCCAGTTCATGTTGACGCTGCCGTCCGAGCTGTTCGACCAGGCGCGCATCGACGGCGCCGGCGAGATCCGCCTCTGGTGGCAGATCGCGCTGCCGCTGACCAAACCGGCGCTGGCGGCATTGGGGACCTTCACCTTCGTGGCAACGTGGAATGACTTCGTGTGGCCTCTGGCCGTGATCAACGACCTGAAACTGATGCCTATCCAGGTCGGCGTGACCCTGCTGCGCGGCATGGAGCGCACCGGGCGCAACGACTACCCCATCGCCATGGCCTCCGGCGTGCTGATGGCCGTACCGCCGGTCATCATCTTCTTCCTGTTCCAACAGTACTTTATTCGCGGCCTGACCATCGGCGCGTTGAAGGGCTAGTGGATGCCGGTGCGACGACCCCTCACAGAACTGTCGCTGCGCCAGGCTTAACCCCCATCAGGTTACTCTCACAATCGTCAGCGAATGCAGACCCGAGTGTCTGTTCGGCCCTGTCCCTGTCTAGCACACCCTGGTTGCGGCCTGCAGCTTGATGCCGCCCCGTCTCAAGAACTCCACTCGATCAACACGCCGAGGAAACTGTTCGGGCGCTCAACGAGCGTCTTGTATGTCTCTCCAACGTCGTCCGGCTGAATGCGGTGGCTGATCAGCCCCTCGCTTTGCAATGAGCCGTCCGCGAACAGTTGCAAAACCAGATCAAGGTTGCGCTCACGGGTCCACGGATCCCGGGTCGTGTAGGGATGTCCGGATACGCGGGCATGCGCGCCGATCAGTGAGACGCCTTTGTGGTGAACAGCCCTGTAGAGATCGATTTCGGCTGTACCGCGGGGGCTGCCCAGCAGCACCACGCGCCCGCCGTCGCCTGCCAGGTCCAGGGCCTGCGGTACGACATGGGGATTGCCGGTCGCTTCAATCACCACCTCCGCCATCTGTCCACCTGTGATATCGTTCACTGTCTGTTCGACGTCCGATTGGTTCGGATTGAGAGCATGGATACCACTGGCGCCTGCGATCCGCACGCGATTGGGGAGGAGGTCAACCCCAATCACCGGCCGCGCGCCGGACAGGCGAGACAGTTGCGCCGCAAACTGGCCGATCAGCCCCAGCCCCAGGACGATCGCCGTTTCGCCCAACGTTACTTTGCCCTGACGCACACCCACCGCGCTGATGCCACCCATCACAGCCAGTGCGCCCTGTTCCAGCGTAACGTCCGGCGGTAGACGCCACATATTGGTTGTGCGTACATCACACAGGGCCCAGTCGCCATGCGATGCGTAGACCACCACACGGTCGCCTTCTGCCCACTCTGTCACCTCGCGGCCGACCGCCTGCACGGCGCCTGCCAGGGCGTAGCCCATTTCGATGGGGAACTGTGGCGGGTCCGGCCCTGAAAAGCCGACGTGCGAGCCGCTGTACATCGCGAGCTCTGTGCCCGCGCTGATGAGGGAGCAGCCCGCCTTGACGACAACCTCATGTGGGGCGGGCGCCTCCGGGATTTCGAAGGATTCCCATTCAATCTGGCGAATCGCCTTACAGACCAGGCGTCTGGCTCGCATCCTGTTCTTCCTCTTGAGCTGCTGTCCGGTCGCCTTTGCTTCGTTCCTCACTTTGTTATGCCATCCATCCATGTACGCATCGACGACCTGCTGTCACGATTTGCCCATGCATAGTAGGGAATGAAGGTCAGGCCGGCGTCCGGCTGGTCGTATGATCCGCCGTCTCCTTGTAGAGCAATAACCCCGCCGAGAAGATCCTGCCTGAAATCTGCCTCGAATTCGTTCAGCAAAGCTGACTGCCGGTAGTGCCCTAAAAGCTCGCGGCCTTCATCCCTCCCGTTCCCCGGCGGCAACGCAACGTACGGGCCCCACATATCAATGGCGGGATTATCGGTACTCTCGACGCAATACAAAAGCGGGCCGCGACACAGCGCAACCTTGCCCTCATAGTACCTGGCACGCGGGTCGGCAGTCACGGCAACAACATGCATCGGCAGCCGCAGTGTGACGGTATCACCTTTGCGCCATTCTCTGGTGATGCGGCAGTAGGTCCCGGACGCGATGTTGCCTTCGACAGGTCGTCCATTCACCTGCACAGCTGGGCTGCGGCACCATTCAGGTATTCTCAGGTTCAGATCAAAAGTGGAAGGCCGTTCGGGATCGAGGGTGATGGTTACGTTGCCGTCCCATGGATAGGACGCGTCCTGAGTAAGGCGTAGTTTTGTGCCGTCAGCCAGTCGCCAGTCCATCGTGCAACTGTCATACAGGTGGACCCATACGCCATCCTGTGAAGTGCTGAACATGTATCCAGGCAATGACGCGATCGTTCGCAGCGCATTGGGTGAGCAGCAACTGGTGGAGGCTGATGACCAGGGCGTGCGCTGCCAGTGGTTACCGTCCGATGAGAGGGGACACAGATAGTGGAACTTGTCGCCGTCGACGGATACGTGCACCAGGAAGCCGTTGTACAGCGTCCTCTCCATCAGATCGGCGTAACAGGCATCGCCCGTCACGGCCAGCATGCGCCAGTTCCAAGTCGCGTTTCCGATCGCTTCGCATGTCTCCAAACCTGTGCCCAGCAGGAATCGGAAAACACCCGAATGCAGTTCGAAGGCCTCCTTGCATGTCAACTCGCAGTTCTCAGAGTCCACGGCTAACTGGCCTGTGAGATGCAGCTTGCCGGCTGTCATGTCACGCCAGATGGCTGTAAGCTTGTCCATGAATTCCTGGGCGCCTGTCTCCGCATAGTAGTCGGCGCCGCCGCACATCAGGTATGTCTGACGTACAACGTGCCGGCTCAAGTAGCCGAGGAAATCGGAACCGATGATCGGGGGCTGTCTCAGCAGTGGGGTGAGGAAATGTCTGGCGCCGGCGAGATATCTCTCTTTGCCCGTGGTGCGGTAGAGTTCGACCAGTGCCATTTCAATGACGCTGTGCCCGGCAAAGTTCTCCCCTTGAAACTGCTGGCAGATTGCGTCAGCAACACCCTGCGCGCACGCCAGAAATTCGGTAGATCCAGTAGCGCGGTAGTGTGCAATGGCAGCCTGGATCATATGTCCCGGGTTGCCCAGTCCGTACGATCTTTCGAAATCGTCGCCATAGTAGATGGCCCGGAATGCGCTGTCCTGATGCGCATTGGCAACGCCGGTCACAAACAAATCGAGCAGGGCGCGTGTGTCAGGATCGTCCCCGGACTGCAGGACATATGCGCAAGCTTCCAGCCACTTATGGAAGTTCGCGCGCCAGGAGTGGCCGTTGCGCGTGCGGTTCATTCCGGTGGGATTGGCCCTGAGCGTCTCCAGGCCGGCCGCTATTCCCGCCTTGTCGCCCGCCGCGTAGGCCCTGAACGGAGCGGTCTGGTCGTCTACGTCCAGCCAGGCCAGGAACGCCGGGATGCCATGCGTCCGGTTGGCATGCATGCGTGTTTTCCAGAATCCATCGCGCATGGTAACGGCCTGCACCGGGACGGGTTTGAGAGGGGCAAAAGGGCTGGCGACGGTGGACACTACGCCGGCCTCCTGCCAATGTGGGATATGTCGACTGTCTGACATGCAAACCTCCTCCCTGAGAACGTGCGCATCCTGTTCGCACACGGTCGCCCGCCCCGAAGCGATACGCAATCCGGAGCCTCATTCCATCTGGACTTCCGTCGCGCCGGCGGCGAGGAACGGGCCGAGCGTTTCACCGCGCAACAGCTTGTCCAGGTCGTCCAGGAACTCCAGGTAGGTGCCCTGCCAGCCAAAGTGGTCCCAGAACCAGCCGTCATACGGCGACCCCGCCGTGGCCTCGCCCTTCGGAACGTCGGCGTAGCGGTCGCGCATCGCCTCGATCTGCCCCCCTTGTAGCCGCCCTAGTTTGTAGTCCAGGTACAGCTCGAAACAGTCCACAAAGATGCGCACGTCGTTCACGTTGGCTTCAAGCAACCCGGCGACGTGGGCAAAGGAGGCCGGTTCAATCTTGCCATCCAGTTGCCGCCACGCCGTCAGCACGCTTTCCATGTGAGCGATGGACGGCCTCTTCTCGGCCATCAGCTCGGCGGCATAGGCGGGCGTCAGCGGCACGCGGTTGAAGATGAGCTGGTAGCGCGGATCGTTGCGCAGCGCTTCGCCCTCCTCCTCGGGATAGGCGTCGAGCGGCAACGCCAGGCCGAGGACGTCTTCGCCCACGCGATCCATCCCCGGATGCAGGTAGTCGGTCCAGATTCGCCACGGTCCGTTGAGCCGCGTATCCAGGTAGCTGTAGCGCGCAACATAGCTGTGGCACTGGGTCAAGCCGCAGCGGCTGAACAGCGCGCCGATGGTGGCGGCATAGGTTGTGCGCAGACCGGGGAGGAACGCGCGCGCCTCCTCGCCATACTCCATCATCAGCCACTCGGACAGGATGTCGTCCGGGTTGAGGTAGGGGTTCCAGCACAGCTTGCCGTAGGCATACCAGTTGGAGAGGTTGAGCGGATGGTCTATGTGTTCGGGATGGATCCCCAGATTGGCGTCAAACCCGTCACAGTTTTTGTCGGCTGCCTTGAGGAACTCTTCCTGCCAGCGGTGGGCCATGGAGCAAGGCAGGAAGTTCAGCCCGGCCGTATCGCCCACCAGCGCCAGCTCGAACACGTATGGGGAACGCTCGCCCGGTCGATTGCCGATGTGGCGCCAGATCGGGTGCGGTGGATAGGGCGGACGAAAGTCCCAGTACAGGTGGCAGGGCGCGATGCGCACATTCGCTGGCAGTTCATCCCCCCAGTCCCCGAACAGCTCTGTTTCGGATTTGGCGTAGGCGGCCTGATCGGTGACCGCAGGCCAGAGCAGCTCTCCGTCAATGGTGGCCAGCGCCTCGCTGACCAGACGCATGCCGGCCAGAACGCGCTCGCGAACCGGCAGCGCGCGACAGCGGTCGCAGTCGTCCTCGTGCGGGCCCGGCGCGTTCTCGCCCGCGCCCCAGATGATGGCATTGCGCACCGACGGCATCGCGGTGGCCAGACGGGCGGCGAAATCGTGCCACTGCGCGCGGACGGCATCGGAAAAGGGACAGACGTCTTCATAATTCCCGTTTTCGTCCGGCTCGGCATAGTGGAGGGACAGACCAACCGTTACGCCGAAGCGGTCCAGAAAGCGGGCGAACTGCTCGACCGGCTCCGCGTGGGAAAGCCAGCGTTCGAACTGTGACCCCCTGGCCGCGTACTGAGCGAACAGGCCGAGGTTGTTGACGCGCATGGCCAGCAGCCGCCGGGCGAGGTCCAGGTACTCTGGGCACTCTTCCGGGCGCAGCATCTTTTCGTAGTCCAGGATACTTTTGAAAGGCAGACACCAGACCTTGTTCGAGGGCGTTTCCCACATCCGCAGCGCGCGCACCGGGAAATGAGGGCCATCGGTCAGCGCTGTGATGGCCTGGTTACGCCGGGCGCGGTCGATGCATTCCTGCACCCCATACAGAACGCCCCGCCCATCGCCCCCCGTGATGCGCAAGCCGGCGCCGTCGTTCACCTCGATGCGAAAATGCTCCCGTTTCAAGTCGGTCCCGGCGGTGTCTAACGAGGCCACGACATTCCCTTGATCGGAATGCGCACCAATGGTTGGCTCTGCCCCGCCCAGCTTTTCAATCCAGCGTGCCAACTCGGCGGCTGCAGTCCGGATACGTGGACTGGCGTCGCTCGGAATTCTGATCGCATCGATCGTTGTTATCTGCATATTTATGGTATCCCCCTGCGATTCTCGCTCCACCTTGGCTGCTCAACCGGCAGAATGGCATTAATCAGGATTGTCGTATACCGGCGACAGCGATTTTAGCTTACCCACCCCACTTACCAGTAGGTCGTAGTTCCCAATCCACTGGTCCAGCGCGCCATCCACAGTGAGCGCTCTAAGTTCGCCCTCGATTGAGTCCTTGACTTGATCCGCGATAGCCTGACAATCGGCATACACGAACCCTCGGGAGGACCTGTGTGGAATATCAGCAGAGTTGGGAAGCAGACCCATCCGATCCTGATGCTCGACGAGTAGGTCACACGCTGTTTTTAGTCTTTCTGGCACGAGAGCAAGATCGTCGATGCGATGGGAGTCCTCCAGGATGGGTCCGATCTCGGTGGCAAGGTGGTCGAGCTTGTAGAACTCGCGCTGAAGCCACTTCACGTACAGGGGGCAATAGCGTCTGTTCAGGAGAAAGACCAGTGCCATGATCCAGTACGCCGCTACGGATACGCAATGTCTGGCCGATAGGACGTCTCCTCTCACGGCGCATAGACCTATCAAGTCGATGTCCCAACCCAATGCTTGCCATGCGTAGGCCAATCTGTATTTCCAGACATTGAGAGGAAAGTATTGGTAATACCTGCGGTGGCGGGTGAGATCTCCAAAACCGTCCCAGAAGACCTCCCCTCTCGTCAGACCGAGAAGACTGCTCTCGGGTATCGTCAACCATTCGATTTCGCTCTTTGGCACTACGGTGCCGATGTATTGAGTGAGGTAGTCGTTGCAAGTGGTCACTTCAACGTGGACGTGTCCGGTTGAATCCCCGGCCGGGATACGCACCGTTGGGTTCTCCGGGTCAGTCGCGAACCGGGTCGGGTGCCCCCTGAATTCGACCGGCAGGTGACGATTCAGTTCGTTGAGGATCTTCTCCCTATGCCGTATGAACGGTTCGGGCAGGAACAACAGACACCTTGGGCCCCACTCGTGGTCTCTGGAAAGCTCGTCATCGTTTTCGAGCACATCCGAGCCCCAACCCAGCAGCGCAGCAGCGTAGGACTGGCCGATCTCAGTTACTCGGCTGGCCAGAATCGGCTGTAAGGCCTCGGAGAAATATGCCTTGGATAGTTCCAGTCCCTTCATGCTCATACTTTCAGCACTGTGATCAGCAACCCGTTTACGGCCTACAGCTTGATCCCGCCCTGTGTCAAGCCCGTCACAAACTGACGCTGCAACGCCAGGAACAGCATAAGCACCGGCGCGATCATCATCACGGCGCCGGCGCTGGTGAGCGACCAGTCGCGGCCGAAACGCTGTGTGAAGTTGTAGTAGCTTGTCGTCACCGGCATGAGCTCATCCCGCTGCAGAAAGATGAGCGCGGCCTGGAACTCGCTCCACACACCCAACCCGACCACCAGGCCTACCGTCAGAAAGGCCGGCCACATGATCGGGATCACCACCCGCGTCATCACCTGCCATTCATTGGCGCCGTCCACGCGGGCAGCGTCCTCGAAATCCCGCGACAGGCTCATGAGGAAGGAGCGCAGCAGGAAGATGGCGAACGGCGAATTGAAAGCAATGTACATGATGATCAGACCGGCGCGCGTGTCCAGCAGCCCCAGATTGCGCCACATGATGAACAGCGGAATGACATAGAGCCAGAAGGGAATGGTGGACAGGGTCAGCATGTAGACCAGATAGAGGTTGTCGCCCGGGGGATCGAGCCGCGCCAGGCTGTAGGCGGCCATGCCGCCCAGCACGAGAACGCCGGCCACGGTGAAGACAACGTAGATCAGGCTGTTGGTCAGAGTGGTGGCAAACTCTCCCTGAACCCAGGCATTGACGTAGTTCTCTATCAGAACGACCCGGGGAAGCCCTATTGGATTGGTACCCAAATCATTGAAGGATTTCAGCGAATTGAAAAACAGGACCAGGATCGGACCCAGCGCAAGGCAGACCAGCAGAAGCAGGATGACATAGTTAAGAATCAGGTTTGACTTGCCTTTTCTCTTAAACATCAACGGCATCCTCCCGCTTATGCCGCGCCAAGCACAGTCGAGAGCGTAGCCAGGCGCCTAAACATCCCAGCCCCTGCGGCGAAAAAACACGAAAATCGTAGCCATGATACCGGCAATCGCGCTCATGGTTATGCCAATTGCGGCGCCGTAGCCGGCCTCAAAACGCTGGAAGGCCTGCTTGTAGAGATAAGTGGCCAGCATCTCCGAACTGCCGGCAGGCCCGCCGTGTGTCAGAATCCACACATAGTCGAAGACCAGGAAGGACCAGATTGCCGTCATCATCAACATGAAGAATATTGTCGGGCGGATTCCGGGCAAGGTGACGTGGAGGAACTCCTGCCAGCGGTTGGCGCCGTCGATCTTGGCCGCGTCATAAAGGTCCGAGGGTATGCTCTGCATTGCGGTGAGGAAGAGGATCATCAGGAACCCCCACCAGTGCCAGTTGTCGACGAAGGCGATCGCAGCCAGGGCGGTATTCTTGTCGCCCAGGTAGGGATAGGCAAGCCCTTTGATTCCCCAGTTTTCCAGGGCAACGCCAAAGCCAAGCCGTGGATCGAGCAGCATACGCCAGATCGAGGCGACCACAACACTGGGCAGCACATAGGGGATGAAAAAGGCGGTCCGGATCGCCATTGAGCCGATGCGTACCTGTGCCAGGAGGGCGGCTACGGCCAGCGCCATGACAAACGGCACGGTGAGGAAGAAGGCCAGCCACATCAGGTTATGGCGAAGCGCCAGCAGAAAGTTGCGATCTTCGAAGAAGAGCTCGCGGAAATTGTCCAGCCCAACAAATTCGGCCTGGCCGATTCCCGACCATTCGGTCAAGGAGTAGTACATGCCGGCAACGGACGGTCCGACGACAACGACGAGGTGTAGCAGGGTGATTGGCGCGATAAAGAGCCACGGCATGATCTGGCGGCGGAAGCGCCTACTGTGCAGCCAGGATCGCTTTTGCGGTGAAACCGCTACCGTGGTACCGTCGCCGGCTGCTTGAGATGTAGTTTGCAGTTCATCTGATTCTGTCACGGCAGAATGCGAGTAGGCTTGAAACCGTGGCAGGTCAGATGCGCCGCCGGTTTACCATGTGAGCACTCCTGTGCCCAGCGTCTGACCTGTTCGGACGGTTGCCCAATGCTGGCAAATGCGGTCCTCGTCCGGCAAGACGAGGACCGCAACTGTTTCAATGCATGTGAAAATGGGCTCGCGCAGGGTCAGATATGCTACTGATTCGTCACTGGGCGCGCAGCAGGAGACCTTTAACGGTCGGGAATAACCAGAGTCTCGCCGGCCGCCAGCTCTTCCTGGAAGGCTTCGTCAACAGCGGCCATGTACTCCTCGGGCGTCATATCGCCCACCCAGACCTTCTCGATCTCTTCGTAGATCACCTGGTTCGTCTTGGGTGGGAAGAATGACCAGGTGGTATAGCCGTAGTTGCCCTCATCCGACGCCTTGGCAAACTCAGACAGAAGATGGGCCATGCGCGGCTCAACGCCTTCCAGCTGGGCCGGATCGAGGCGAATTGGCGCGGTCGCATACTGGCACTCGACCAGCAGGCGTGACTGAATTTCGGCCGAGTTGTAGTGGGTCAGAAACTCGGCGGCGGCTTCGGGGTGTTCTGAGTTCCGATTGATCGATTGGGTGCTGCCGGTGCCGATGTTGAACATGGGATCGCCGGTCAGCGATGGCATCGGCACCCAGTCCCAATCGTTGCCGTGTTCGCTGTCCTCGGTGAACATTTCGCTCACCAGGCTATCGTAGATCCAGGTTCCCTCCATGGTCATGGCAGCCTCTCCTGTGGCAAAGGCTGCGCGGGCGATAGAGAAATCGGTGACCAGGAAGTTCTCGGGGCTGCCCATCCAGTAACCGGCCTGGAACATGCGGTTCAGGGTCTCGATGGCGGTGACAAAGTCGGGATCTGTCCAGGAGAGTTCACCCTTGAGGGCCTGGTAGACCTTTTCAGGACCGGCGATCTTGTTGACAAACTCAGTGAAGAAGAACTCATTGTTGTCGATGGCGTCGGCCGCGCCCCCGGCAAAGGGAATGATACCGGCTTCCTGGATCTGGGCCGAGAGGGCTTCCAGCTCATCCATTGTGGTGGGCGGCTCCCAGCCATGCTCTTCAAAGACAGTCTTATTGTAGAAGAGGACCATGGTCTCCAGCTCTTGCGGGAGGCTGTAGAGGGTGCCCTGTACGCGGCCTAGGTTCAAGGCCCACGGCACGAACAGATCTTCCCAGCCAAATTGGTCGGCCAGATCATCCAGCGGCATGAGCTGATCGGCGAGCGCAAATTCCGCCACAAATGATGGGCCGTGGGTTGGCACGATGTCGGGCCCGGCGCCGGCCGCGAGGGCAGGACGCACGGCATCCATCATGTTGGCCTTCTTTTCGGCAACTACCTCAATGGTGTCGCTCTGCTCGTTGAAGCTGTTTACGGCCACGTCGATAACGCAGTCGGCGCTTTCGGAGGTGCCTTGCCAGAAGGTGATCTGCACCTTTCCTGGCTCTCCTTCTCCCGATTGCGGTCCAGCCATGGGCGCGCAGGCCGACACAAGCAGACCCAGCATTAATAGCAGCGGGATCAGTCTCTTCAAGGCTGTGTGCATTTGAAGCCCTCCTTTGTCTGTAGCGGGTTCAATATAGACGAGAAATTCTTCAATGCCGGCACTACGTCGCGCGACAGTTTAGCCCTGCCGTTAGGGGCTGTCAAACGAAGCAAATTGACCCGGCTTGACCAATTGGGGCCGTCGCGACATGGGACAGAACCAATGAACAGCCCGGATCTGATTGACACGGGCAATGCGCGCCTGTACAATGCGCCCGCTGTGTACTCACTTCACATTTCACATGGCGGCCTCGACTCTTACGTACTGCGGGGACTCGCCTTTGCCTGGAAGCCATCGCATTGTTGTCAGGAGGACATGCCCGATGCGTTATGCTGTGTTACTCCATGAAGAGCTTCACATTGCCAGTAATTTTCACAGTGAGGGGTGTGACCTGCTTCGTGAACACGGTCAAGTAGAGATCGTTGCGATACGAAGAGGGGAGGAAGAGGCCGCTTTTGAACAGTTTCTTGCGCTTCTTAAAGAGGTGGATGCCGCGGTGATTGGTTGCTGGCATCGACCGGCGATGCAGCCCGAGCACTGGCGTCAGGCGGAAAACCTCAAGGTATTCGCCGGAACCTTCGACAACCGCTTTGCCGGCTGGGTCGATTTCGACCTTCTGGATGCGTCTGGAATCACGCTTATCGATACATCACGTAGTATGACGCCGTCGGTCGCAGAATTTGCGCTGGCGATGACGCTGAATCTGGTCCGCGATATCCCGGCATCGATGTACCTGGTGCGGGAAGGGGGCTGGCAGACACATCCCTTCGACTCCTGGGTAAAACCGGGCTTTGTCTACGGTGATCTGACCGGCCGGCGGGTCGGTCTGGCGGGGTTGGGCAGTATCAATCGCCGCTACGCCGAACTGATTGCGCCCTTCAGATGTGACGTTCGGGTCTATGACCCCTTTGTCTCTGACAACGTGTTTGCCCAGTACGGCGTCAAGCGGGCGAATTCTCTCGTTGAACTGGCGCAGCAATCCGAAATTTTCGTCGTCGGTCTCCCGCCGATACCGACAACGCTGGAAGTCATCAACCGCGACGTGATTTTTGCCCTGCCCAAGGGGGCCCTGTTTGTCCTGGTGACGCGGATGGCGGTGGTTGAACAACAGGCCTTGTGGGAACGGGTAGAAAACGACGAGATCGCGGCGGCCGTCGACGTGTTTGCACCTGAACCCCCGCCAGAGGACGCCTGGTTTCGTCAACATCCAAACGTACTGGCGACACCCCATATCGCCGGCGGCACAGAGTTCTGCCATCGCCGCTGTCTCACCGATGCCTGCAAGGACGCCATCGCCGTCCTGAACGGCGAAACACCCAGATTCCGGGCGACAAAACGAGACGCTCTTCTCTATGAAGGTGAGTTGGCTCCGGTCGCCTGACAGAGTCTGAGTCTGTCTTTGCATACACACAGCGCCCAGCTACCGGGCTGCTGACTGAAATCGCAACTGCCCAACAATGTAGGATGCGCTTCAAAATTTTATTTGCTTGACAGTGCCTGATGTATCAAGTAGACTGCGCACCGGTACGTAGTACCTGACACCTTGTATCTGATTCCACAGCAACGACTTTCTCTCGCAGTTCATAAACAAAGAAGCACAAGCGCGGCGACCGGTCAGATATCTAGCCCTGCCTGAGCCCAGCCCCCCACAGCCCTGCAGGCGAATGCCAGGAGTCCTGGTCTCACTAGCAGTCTCAAGGTGTAGCCATGGGAAAAGATGTGACAACAGGCGCTGCACTGGTTCCGGAAATATCCGATCCCCGCTCACGCCTGCACGACTGGCGCGGGCGGCTGGAGAGAGAATTCCGCAATAACTGGCAGCTCTATGTGATGATCCTGCCTGTGCTGGTCGGCTTTTTCCTCTTTCGCTTCTATCCCTTGTACGGCCTGCAGATCGCCTTCAAAGACTACAACATCGTAGCCGGGGTCAGGGGCAGCGAATGGGTGGGCCTGGAGAATTTCCTCAAGTTCTTCGAGGACCCCTTTTTCTTCCGCGTGGTAAAAAACACAGTCGTGCTTGGCTTCTGGACGCTGGTGATCTCCTATCCGCTGCCGATCGTTTTCGCGGTGCTGCTCAACGAAGTCAAACAGCAGCACGGCCTCTTTAAGCGAGTGACCCAGTCGATCAGCTACCTGCCGCATTTCGTCGCTGTGGTGGTGATCGTCGGTCTGATGTATGACTTTTTCAGTTCCGACGGCATCGTCAACCAGATGGCGGTTGCCCTGACCGGAGAAAAGTGGCGCATCCTGGGCTCGCCGGCGTGGTTTCGGCCGCTGTACGTCGGCTCCGTCGTCTGGCAGGGCGTTGGCTGGGGCTCAATCATCTACCTGGCTGCACTGACAGGCATTCCACCGGAACTGTATGAAGCCGCGATCGTGGACGGCGCGTCGCGCTGGCAGCGTATCCTGTACGTCACCCTGCCCGGACTGCTGCCGGTGATCAGTGTCACGCTGATTCTCTCTGTCTCGTCTATCGTTTCGGTGGGATTTGAGCGAGCGTTCCTGCTGCAACAACCGGCCACCTACAGTGTTTCGGACGTCATCGCGACCTATGTCTACCGCCGCGGGCTGATAAAGTTTGACTTCAGCTACGGCGCGGCGATCGGGTTTTTCGACTCCATCGTGGCCTTCGCTCTGGTGGTGGCGGCCAACTACATCGTAAAGCGAACGAATGAGGACCGCGAGGGACTGTGGTAGCGAGGTGTAGACCGTGCATACCCTGAGAAAGATGCGGTTGTTCGACTATCTGAACTACCTGTTCCTGATCGGGTTCAGTTGCCTGATGCTCTACCCGCTGCTGTACGTCTTTTCGATCTCGGTGAGCGACGGCGAAGCCGTGTGGCGGCAATCGGTGAAGCTGTTTCCGATTGGCTTCAACGTGGAGGCGTACGAGGCCATAGCGAGGGCGAATGCGGTGGTGCGAGCCTACCGGAACTCGATCCTCTACACGGTGCTTGGCACGACCTTCACACTGATAGTCTGCCTGCTGGCGGCATACCCGCTCTCGGAGCCGCGTTTTCGCTTGCGCGGCCCGATCAGCCTGATCCTGGGGTTGACGCTGTTCTTTTCTGCCGGCCTGATTCCCACCTACCTGACCTATCAGAGTTATGGACTGCTGAATACGATCTGGGTGATTACCCTGCCGGTTGCCTTTAACTTCTGGTTTATCATCCTTGTGCGGGCCAATATCTCGACCATACCGCGCGAGCTTAAGGACGCCGCCCGCGTGGACGGCGCCAGCGACTTTCGCATCCTGTTGCAGATCATCGTGCCCCTGTCCAAACCGATACTGGCGACCATCGCGCTGTTTGTTGCCGTGGCGATCTGGAATGACTTCTTCAATCCGCTGCTCTATCTCAACAACTCGGAAAAGTTCCCCTTGACCATCATGCTGCGGCGGATGCTGATACGGGGCGCCACCGGGGAGGTGGTGCAGGGGAACTACGCCGACACTTTGCAGGCCAAGGCGTTTTTCAGGCAGGTGAAGATGGCAACCGTCATCGTGACATTGGGTCCGATTCTGCTGGTGTATCCCTTTGTCCAGAAGTACTTTGTACAGGGCACACTGGTCGGCGCGATCAAAGGGTAACCCCGGGCGCGCTATCGCCGAATCGAGGGAAGGAGGTGGTTATATCGAGTGGTACTTTGGCTACAGCCTGTACTCTATACAGTCTGCGATTCATCCGGCTTATACACAGTAGAGGAGATGGAAATGAAGAGATTCAGCCTGTCGTTATCTGCTTGCATGCTCATGGTTTTGAGCATGCTCCTGGTGAGCTGCGTTCCGCAGGCGCCCGGGACCGTCGAGACCTCCGGCACCGTCGAGCTGGAACTGATGATCGCGCCCGAAGGTGTCTTTGGAGATATCACGCCTGAGACCTACTCGATGCAGTTGTTGGCCGACCGGACCGGCTTCAACTATGCGTTCCGCCAGATCCCACGAGAGTTTCTCGGTGAGCGGATCGCCACCACCCTGGCCTCCGGTGATCTGCCGGATATCATGCAGTTAGGCCTGCCGGCCGATTCGACCGGGACGCCGATGGACATTGCGCACGAGTTCGGTCCGCAAGGGCTGTTTGCCTCGCTCACCCCCTACATCGAGGCTGGCGACATGCCCAATCTCGTGGCCGAGATGGACAGACAGCCCGATATGGAGAAGTTGATGACCTCGCCCGACGGCAACATATACGCCGTGCCCCAGGTCAGACGGCTACGCCAGCTCCGGCCGTGGCTGCAACTGCGCGCGGACCTGATCGAGCAGTGCGGGATCATCGAGGACAGGTGGAATGGCAACTGGGACGCCATCCTGACTCTGGAGGATCTCAAAGGCGCTATGTTGTGCCTGAAAGATCAACTGGGCGGCAAGCCTGTCATCTCCAGCCGCAGCGGCTTCACCGGCCATACGGGCAACTGGGCCAAATGGCTGGGCACCGACCTGACCGTTTACTACAACCCCTACACCGAGCAGTATGAGTATGGCCCGCTGATGGACCGCTTCCGCACCATGGTCGAGTTCATGAACTGGATGTGGGAGAACGGCGTCCTGCATCCGGAGTATGCGACCATGAGCGACCCGGATTGGGAGGCGCTGGCGCGCGGCACCTGCGAGGCCGGAGCCATTCTCGAGAACACGGGCTGGCACTTCTATTCGTGCGTCGGCAATGCCGGCATTGACCAGGGCAAGTTCTACCCCGTCATGTCGCTGACCGTCGACGGCGAAAAGATTCTCTGGCCCGCCCCCTCCAATGTCTGGCTGGGGAACCCCCTGGTCATCTCGGGCTCCTCTTCCCAGGCAGAGATCGAAGCAGCCGTGTGGCTGATCGACTACCTCTTCAGCACCGAGGGCCGCTTCCTGATATACCAGGGCAAAGAGGGCGTGGATTGGACCTATCGCGCCGACGGGACCAAGTGCTACACCGACACCATTCAGCGCCATCCGAGCCTGAAGGAAAAGCACTACTGCGCCGGCGCGATCCCCGAGTCCCCGCCCGCGATGACCAACGAAACGGCGTTCATCAATGACATCGGCTCGCTCGCCCGTGTATGGTGGCCGGAGGCCGAACCGCATTGGGGCCTGATGGCAGACTGGCCGGCGCCGGAATTCCCGGATGGCTGGAGATGGATTGACGATCAGTTCATCAATCCCAGCGGCTCCTACGGCGACCCGCTGCCTTCCATCGTACTGAACGAAGAGGAGGCGGAGACAGCCGCCAGCCTCGGCGCTCCGATTGATACCTATCTGCTTGAAACGATCCAGCAGATGATCGAAGGGCAGATTGAAATCAATGACGACACGTGGGGCGAGCTCACCTCCACGATCGAGAGCATGGGCGCCCAGGACATTGTGGATGCGTACAACTCCGCTCTGTCGCGCGCGCAGTAGAGTAGCTGCGACGCGCCCATTCTGAACGGCGTGCGATCCGGACTGTACGCCGTCTAACGACCAAGACGCTGGGGACGGAGGGATTCGTCGTCCCCAGCGTTTCTTTTCACTGGCGAACGCCGGAGCAAAGCATCGTCCTCCTGCACCATTCCATCCTTGCCTACCCGCAGTGGCCGGTCTGGAGCGAGATGGTCGGTATCCAGGATCGCAGCTTCGGCCATCATCCCGAGCAGACGCTGCGCGTCGAGATCGCCGATCCCGACCATCCGGTCACCAAAGACCGCAACGCCTGGGAGATGGCTGACGAGACATACATGATGGACGAACCGGGGGTGGACAGCGAGATTCTGTTGACAGCGGACCATCCCAGGAGCATGGGCGCCATCGCCTGGGCGAGGATGCACAGGCGTGCGCGTGTCTTCTGCTTCCAATCGGGGCATGACAATCTGACGTGGGCAAACCCCGATTTTGGCGAGACCGTGTTGCGCGGAATCCAGTGGGCAGCGCAACGAATCTAGGCGCGGTCTTCATCCCGGAGACAGCTGTATGCGTGCTTTAGTGACCAGACTCCGGCCCGACAAGAGACGCGAGAAGGTACTGGTCAGCGACTGGCCGGCGCCGCAGGGACCGACCGGCAACCAGGTCAAGAGCCGGACCATCTATTCGGGCATCACCAACGGGACCGAGCACAACGATCTGGTTGGCGGCAACTATGCGCATCCTGACGACGCGCTGCCGGCCGGGTGGGGCTATCAACACGTGGGGCGCGTGATCGAGACCGGGCCTGATGTTGTGGAGCTTGCCGTCGGCGACCTGGTGTATATCAATGCCGACCACAAGGAATATGTGGTAACGCGTGAAGATGGGCTGCTCATCAAACTGCCAGAGGACGTTGACCCCCAACAGGCCGCGCTGTTCGGCATGTCCAGTGTGGCCATGCGTTCCTGCCGGCACGCTGATCTGCGCCTGGGCGAACGAGTTCTTGTCGTCGGCCAGGGGTTTATCGGCCAGATGGCGGCGCAGATCGCCAGCGTGATGGGCGCGCGCGTCGCCGTCTGCGAAATCGATCCGCGCCGGCTGGAACGGGCGCGACGGATCGGCGCCGCCGAGGACGTGTTCGACGTCGCCGGTGACGGCTGGGAGAAACAGATCGCCGACGGCGCCTTCGACGCAGTCATCGACGTGGCGGGCGTCGAAGGGATGGAGGACCGGCTGATTCGCGCGCTCAAGAGCCGGGGCAGGCTGCTGCTCATCGGCGGCCGCTTTAAGGTCAACTATACTTTCAATCTGGGGCAGGCGCACGAGATTACCATCAGGCAGAACACGGGCTATGACCGCGATGATCTGACAAATCTGTGCCGGCTCGTCCGCCGGGGCTTGGTCGATATCGCGCCGCTGCTCCAGGAAGTGGTGCCGGTGACCGAGGCCCAACGCATCTACGACACCCTGCGCGACGCCCCGCATGAACTGTCGGGCACGGTATTTATCTGGGAGTAAGTCGCTGCGCGCGTAGCACGCGAGCGAGGAGGGCACACCGGGAGCCGAAACATGGCACAGATGCAGATTGGGGCGATTGATACGATCCGACTTGCGCGCGACGCCAGCCCGCGCGTGCGCACCGCAGCCGTCGAACTGGCACGCTGGATCGAAAGGCTGGGGGCGAGGAAGCCGACCATCGGTGCAGACGCGGGGGATGTGACGGCGTTGTTAAGCACAAACGCGACCGACCTGGAGCCGGAGCACTTCTGTATCGAAGTGGAGAGTGCCAAAACGCTGCACATTACGGGCGGCGATGGACACGGCGTGTTGTATGGCGTGCAGGAGTGCATTGACCGCGCCCGTCTGGGTCGGGCCATCATGACGATGACCGATGGCCCCCATTTTGCTCTGCGCAGCGTAGACATGTGGGAGACGCCATCCAGCATGGTCTGGTGTCTGCCCTTCGACAGCATTCTGGACTATGACAAAATGCTGCGGCCCGAGGAGATCCCGGAGTACCTGGATTTCGCCCGGCGGCTGCTGGCCATGCGCGTCAACAGCCTCACCCTGTTCTCCCAATACGCGTCGAGAGGGTCGTTGTTCGAACGCTGGCTCTCACACGCCGAGCCGGTCGAGCGGTTCGCGCAGTTTATGGATCGCTTTGGCGTCTCAATACGTTTGGCGCTCCACTATACCTCCCCCGACGAAAGTGGCCATTATGTGACGCTGTGTCCGTACTCGGACCATATCCGTGAGCAGTGGAAAGACTTTGTGGCGCGTATGGCCGTCGCCATGCCGACGGTGCGCAATTTCAGGCTGAGAGGCGCTGGCGAAGAGGCGCCTGGCCCTCACGAAGACGACTGCGACCGCTGCGCTGCGACTCCCCTGCGCGAGCGTGTTTTAGCGGGCATACGCGTGGTCAGCGACGCCGTAGCCACCCTCGGCGGTGATCTGATATGGCTCACCGGCACCGACCAGGCCGCCCATGCTAGCGCGGAGGCGGAAATGTATGGCGACTGGGGGGATGACTTTCCCGAAAACGTGCGAATCGCACACTGCCACAACTACTGGGACCACCGCCCACCTTATCCGCCGCACCCGATCTGGAGCCATTCCGGTAATCGGCCCGGAGAACGTTCGCCCTACGTGCTTCAGGTCGCGCTGGTGGGCGATTCGGCTGGCATGAACTTTTTGCCGTGCTCGATGGCGCACCGCTGGCTGGTGGACTTTCGCACGGCGGCAGACAAGGGATACGAGGGATGTGACGCCAACATGGCCGTACATCCCCAGTACGTAGACCATCCGCTCAACCTCTCCAACTGGCACACCTACGGCAAGCTGTGCTGGAACCCCTACCTCGACCCGGACGACATCCTGTGCCAGTGGCTGACGATGGAGTACGGGGCCGATGCGGTGGCGTTTCTGCCTGGCCTGCGCGCAACCTATCCCGCCACCATCGGCGCTCTTTTCAGCCGCTGCGCCTTCACCCAGTGCCACAGTTATGTTGCCCGCTACAACTACCTTGATACGCGGCTCAATGGACCGTGGCGCGTGTGGACCGATCTCTTGCATCCAGGGATGGACCGGGTCGGCGAGAACGTCCTCGGACTGGAGTTGCCGCTCGACGCCTATCCTGAGGCGCAGCGCGAGGCGCTGCGCAACGACCCGCGCTACCAACTTATCTTCAACCGCATGCCATTGACCGACGCCTATGCCGCCGAGTTGATGGCGGAGAAGCGCATGGCCGCCGGCCATATGGAAGGCGTGCTGGCAGCGTGGCAGCAACTGGAAGGCAGGATTGACCCGGCATCCTTTGCCCAGGTCGCCGGATTGCTCGAAGCCAACCTGAACGACGTGCGCATCTTTGTGGACTGTTTCGGGCTGTACCTGGACTACAAACTGGGGCGGCTGCAGGCGGGGCAGATCGAGGCAATGCGCGCCCGTTACGCCGACGTTCCGAAGGGCGAGGCCACGGTGGGGTCCCCGTATGACGGCTGGTTCTGGGATCACTTCGGCTGGCAGGGCACCTACCTGGAGTTCCTGGACGATCTGGACAAGCTGTTGCGGGGTGAGACGCCCGGCCCGTTCTTTACCGGCGGAGCGACGGAGAAACAGTCGGAATGAAGTTTCAAAGAGGTGCTCTGCGGCCGGTCTGCCGGCCGGGCCGTCCTTCACGGGATCGGATTCGAGCAACCGGTGCGCTTCGATGACACGGTCGGCGGTGACATTGACAGGCAACGCGCGCTTGTCACAGCATCAGGACTCATTCACAGCGTAGATGCGCGCGTCGCGCAGGTAGAAACGCAGGCAGACGTCACGCCCGGCCAGGCCCGTCGTGTCCTTCCCGTCCCACCGCAGCGGCAGGGCGACGCCATCCACGTCGCTGAGGACACATTTTTCGCGCTCGTAACCCTCGACTGCGCTGCCGTCCGGTTGCCGCACCTCCACCATCACGTAGGCCTGATCGGGTAGCAGCGTGCCTGTGCCGCTCTGCAGGTTGACCGTCAGGGGGCGTTGCGGGACATTGAACAGGCGCGACGAAAACTCGGCGTTGGACTGCGACCCCACCCAGGTTATACGGTCGACCGGCGTGCTGTAGCGCCGCATCGTGTTGTACTCGAGGAAGCACAGGCGGCCGTCAACGACAAAGGGTGTGCAGGTAGTAAACACCCCCACGTGCATCTCGCGCGCCGGGCGCTGCCAGCGTCGCCCATCGTGACTCACCCACCATTCATAGGAAATATGCGGCCCGTGTTCGCCGATCATGAGCGGGCTGCGGGCATAGTTGCGCATCAGGCCGACAAAGCGATCACGGTAGGTGAACACGGTAAACATATAGAGTTCGAGATCCGGGGGATCATCCGCATCAGGTTCGATGAAGTTCTCCAGGCGCGACCAGTGGGCGCCGTCGTCACTGCTGCGGATCGCCAGCACGCGGCGCTGGTCTGGCCCGATGCTGTCCGCAAGCGCCGCCGCGAATGGCCGCTTTACGGCCTGGTAGCAAAGGTATTTCTGGCTGCGCGGGTCATAGATGGCCGAAAAGGCGTCGTTGCCGTCGCGGAAGGCCGGGTTATGCTCCCACTCCTGCCAGTGCAGACCGTCCGCCGAAAAGGCCGCGCCCGCGTTGTGGACCGGATGATGCCCCGGCAACGGACCTTCGGGGTGCACGGGGCCCCAGCCGGTGTGGATCATGGCGTAGCGGCGACTGGGATCGGTCGCCTCGTCGTTCCGCATCACCGAAAAGATGCCGCCATTGTCGATCAACACATTGGGCGACTTGGCGTCCGCGACGATGCCCAGGTCCGGCCGTTCGAAGTGGATGCCATCGCGGGTGCGGGCATAGCAGACCTGCCACTTCAGCCTGGAGGGGTCCCAGCCCGGGCGTGTTAGGCTAAACGTTTTGTCGCTCTCAGAATGGCTTCGTGCGCTGGCCTGTTCGGCGCTCAGCCGCTCGACCAGAAACCGCTCGGGGCTGCGCCGCAGACTGTACCAGACGTGGATATCGCCGTTGGGCTCCTGGAGGCTGGTGAACGCCAGGTCCTGGACGAATTCGTTCAGGTCCTCCTCCAGCCCTTCAGGAGGGCCGTCATCGCGAACGAGCCGGCAGCCGCCCGTAAGCAGCCGGCCGCGCGGTTCATGCGCGTCTTCCAGGGACATGAAGAGCAGGGTCAGGGCAGAGTTGCCCTTCGGTTGGTCCGGAACCGGATTGGCGGCGTTCATACGCCCTGCCTCCCCTCTGGCCCGTTCACCGCCATCGTCAGTGAGAGGCGGCTGCGGGCGAAGGCGCGAATTTCCCACCCCGCTGCCGCGCGCCTCGTCAACTTTCCGGCCTCACATCACGCCAACGCGGCCACCATCTCGTCGGTGTATCCGAAGATGGCCGGGGAACCGCCGGTGTGAACGAACACCACCGGCTCCTGCGCCGGCAGTACGCCCCCGCGGATGTGCGCCACCAGCCCGGCCAGCGCCTTGCTGGTGTAGACCGGGTCGGTGAGGATCCCCTCCTTGCGCGCGAGCAGGCGCAGCGCCTCCAGCCCCTCCGGCGTGGGGAGGCCGTAGCGCTCGCCGACGAAGGAGTCGTCGTTGTCGAAGTCGGCCGCGGTCAGGGTCACGTCCAGGTCCAGCCGCTCCGCGGCCTGGTTCGCCATCTCTGCCATGCGCTCTTCGTTGCCGTTTTTGGATGACGGGTTGATCCCCTTCACCTGCATCGGGTTGCCCACCGCCTTCAATCCGAGAACGAGTCCGGCCTGCGTTGTGTCGGCCGCGCTGACGTACATGTGCTGCAGTTCGACGCCCTGCTCGCGGCTCTGGCGCACCACTTCAAGCGCGGACTGGGCGTAGGCGATGACATCCAGGTCAATGGTATCCGCCTGTCGCGGTACGTAGACGTTGTGGCCGGCCGCCCGCAGTTCCTCAGCCTTGGCCGCGATCGCCTCCTGCTGGCGGTCGCGGTCGTTGTCCGAAAGCACCGTCACATGCGCGCCCAGCAGCCGCTGGATCAGGTTGTTGCCCGTGATCGCGGTCTTGTCGATCTCCCGTTCCGACCTCAGGATCAGATACAGCGTGATACCCAGCTTGGCGCAGGCCCCGGCCAGCTGCCGGCAGTAGTTGGACTGCACGGCCGCGCCGAAGACGACTGTATCTGCCCCGCGCTCCACCGCCACCGCCAGGCTGTACTCGAGCATGCGGGTCTTGTTGCCCCCGAACGCAAGCCCGGTAAGGTCGTCCCGTTTGATGTAGACCTGCGGCCCGCCCAGAGCGGCGCTGAAACGCGGCAAATGCTCCAGCGGCGTATTCACCTGGCCCAGGTGAACGCGGTTCAGATTGTCCATCGCCATCTCAAGTTTGCTTTCCAGTGCGGACCCCATGACCACGCCTCCTTTTGATCTTTCCGGGTATTGATCTGTCAATACATCGCAAGCATACAAGCGCCTGACAAGAATGAAGCGCCGGCCGCTAGTCGCCGGCCGGCTGCAGTTCCGGCTGCCCGCTCAGTTGCCACGAGCGCGCCATGCTCTGCGTCTCAACCATCTGGGCGTATCGTCCGCCGCCTGCCATCAGTTCGTCGTGGGCGCCCGTTTCGACGATGCGCCCACTGTCCAGCACCACGATTTTGTCGGCGTGGCGGATGGTGGAGAGGCGGTGGGCGATGACCAGCGTGGTGCGGTTGCGGGTGAGGCGGTTCAGCGCCTGTTGGATCAGCCACTCGGTCTCTGTGTCCACCGACGAGGTGGCTTCGTCCAGGATCAGGATCGGCGCATCTTTCAGCAGCGCGCGTGCGATCGAGATGCGCTGCTTCTGCCCGCCGGACAGGAGCACGCCGCGCTCGCCGATGATCGTGTTGTAGCCGTCGGGCAGGTCGACCACGAACTCGTGCGCGTTGGACGCCTGCGCCGCCTGCACGATCTCATCCACCGTCGCCTCGGGGCGGCCGAAAGCAATGTTCTGGTGCACGGTCCCGTGGAAGAGGAAGACATCCTGCATGACCGAGGCCACATTGGCGCGCAGGAACTCAAGGTCGAGGCTGCGCAGGTCATGGCCGCCGATGCAGACCTGTCCGTCCTGGGGATCGTAGAAGCGGGGGATGAGGCGGCTGACAGTCGTCTTGCCGGCGCCGGTCGCGCCCACCAGCGCAACCATCTCGCCGGCGCCGATCTCGAAATCGATCCCGTTCAACACCGCCTCTTCCGACTGATAGCCAAAGGATACATCGTTGAAGGCAACGTCCCAGCGGGAGATTTGGGGCTTGACCGCGTCCGGCGGGCTGCTGATCTCCGGCTGCACGGCCAGCAGTTCGAAGATGCGTTCCTGGCTGGCGCCGGCGCGGTGCAGCGTGTCGCTGATGTCGGCCAGCTTGAGGAAAGGTTGGTAGATATAGGCCAGATAGGCGATGAAGACGAAGAGATCGGCGACATTCAGCGTGCCGGCGAGAGCCAGGCTGCCCCCCGTCCAGACAGCGACGATGACACCCACGCCGCCGGAAAACTCGACCACGGCCGAGGGTAAGAGGGAGACTTTGTTTGCCTCGCAGATCTTGTCGCGGTAGTCGGCCGCCGAGCTCGCCACATGTGCCGCCTGCGCCTTCTCCTTGCCAAAGGACTTGATTTCGGTGATGCCGGAGAAGCTGTCCTGCACCTGGGCCACCAGATCGGAGATGCCGGCCCGCACCTGGCGCCACATCCGGCGGACCTCCCTGGTGTAGCGGTAGATGACAAAACCGCCGATCGGCAGCGGCAGCACGACAAGCAGGGCCAGCAACGGGTGGATCCAGAACAGAACACACCACATGGTGATGGGGATAACGGTCGCCAGGATCAGTTCGGGCACGCCGTGGGCGATGAAGTCCTCCAGCGTTTCGATGTCGTTGACGGAGCGTACGATCAGGGCGCCGGTGCGCTGGCGGTTGTAGAAGCTGTGGGAGAGCTGCTGCAGGTGGCGGTAAACGCGCGCCATCAGGTCGGTGGTGACGCCGTAGGACGCGACGTGGGAGAAGCGGCCGTAGAAGTAACGGCCGGCGCCGCGCAGCAGATAGACAATCCCCAACACCGCGGTCATCGCCAGCAGGCCGGAGGTGGAGCCGCCGCCCTCGGTGATCCACAGGATGAGGCGGCGCACCAGTAGAGGCGGGACAAGGGTCGTCGCCGAAAAGAGCAGCCCGCTGAGAATGGAGAGAGCCATCAGCTTGCGGTGATCGCCCAGGATATGCCAGAGCCCAGTCAGGAAGCCTTGCGGCGGGTCGTTGGTTGACATGGTTATGAATATCCGGTTACAAGTCTCAAATGATACTTGGCCTTCGAGGTTGCCGCAGCTGCTGAAAACCAAAAACTGACTACTGAAAACGGCCGTTCAACTACTCCAGCTCGCGGCGCAGCAGGCCGCGTTCCTGGTAGACCGCGGCTGCCTCCTCGACAAAGGCGGCCGTGGCCGCGGCGCTGAACTCATCGCGCAGGCGCTCCGCCAGCGCCTGGTACTCCTCGAAGCTGCAGCGTCCGGGCCGCAGCATCTCGTACATCTCCAGAAGCGTTTCGTTGGGGACGGCGGTCAACTCGGATGCCCGTTCCAGGTTCTGCGCCAGCTGCGGGTAGCCGGCGTCGCGGGCGATCTCGGCCTGGGCGCGCAGCGTCTCCGCGCTGATGCTGTAGTCCTCGGACGATATATCTTCGCTCAGCGTCTTCTGCAGCGAAAGATCGCGCAAAGGCCGCCCGCTCGCCGCGGCGAGAGTGTCGTCGCCGTTGGCGTAGAGAGGATAGTCTCCGTTAGGGGTAGTTCCTTGCCCCTCACTTCTTTCGTCTGTCATGATCCAAAGTCCTCGCCCTCAAGGCCGGGAGAAGAGCAGTTCTCTCACTCCTCTCTCCTCCCCCCTCACTCCTCGCCCCTACACATCCGGCTCCCAGCGGAAGTAAAGTTCCTGGGGCGCCTTTTCCTCTATGTCTTCGATCTCGCGGCGGTGCAGCAGGGCCGTCTTGACGATCAGGCGCAGGCGGGCGCCGTTGTCGACCTTGACGCCGACCGGCAGGGGGCTGAGCCCCTTGGCATAGCGGGCCGCGTTGCGCCCGATCGCCTGGTAGATCTCCAGCGTCAGGCTGGGCGACTGCGGGAACAGCTCCAGATTGTTGAGCGGCGCCAGCCCGCGCTTCTGGATCACGGTCGTGCCGCGACTCTGCAGACCGACCGCGATACCGGAGCCGCTCAGGCGCGCGCCGGCGTGCCCGATGGCCGCGCAATCGGCGCTGTGATAGACGCGCACGACGCGGCCGTAAAATTCTTCCTCCGCCACACCGGTGAGCAGCGCTTCCAGCACCTCTTCATGGTCCAGCTCGCCGATAGTCTTCACCAGCGAAGTCCCATAGGCCGGCCCCACCGCTACGACGATCTCGTTGGCGGAAGCGCCCACCTTGGCCGTGCTGATCTCGGCCAGATTGGGCAACGGCTCCCCCACCTGCGCGTCGATAAAGTCGCGCGGCGACTTCTGCTGGGGGATGCGCTGGAGCGCGTCCCAGGTCTCGCCTTCGAGGCGGTAGCCGGTGCCGGGCCCGGTGTAGTCGTTGTTGTCGTTGATGGCGCTGATCACGTTGAAACCGTCGGCAAAGATCGCCGACGGTTGCAGGTAGTCCCCCGCCACGCGTTGACGGCCCATCTCAAGCAGGTTGGCGGCCGCCTGTTCAAAACCGCTGCGGTGCAGCGCGCGTACGACGTCGGACAGGTTGGCCGTGCCCTCCAGGAAGCGGTCGGCTGCGGCTAGGTCGGCCACCATGTCGCGCTCCGGCATATCCTCGCTGCTGTGGGCGAGCGCGGCGGCCTCTACCTCCTCGTCGCCGATTGGCGGGAAATCCAGCTCGGCGTAGATCGCTTGCAGCGCCTGCGCGGCTTGGCGGCGGGCTGCCACGGCCTCTTCCTCGCGTACCGGGCGGATGCCGCCGTTGACCTGCATATCGCGTTGAATCACCGTCCAGTCATCGAAGTCCTCGGCGTCGAAGTTGCCGCCGCCGAACATGTTGTCCTGTTTGGGGATCGCGCTGTAGCCGGAGCAGATGAAATCGGTGCCCGGGATCATCTGCAGCATCAGTTTGGCCGTCTTGCGCAGCGCCGAATGGGAGGCCAGCGCGTCGTTGCCCGACGCGCATTCCAGGCCCAGCATCGACGCCAGCAGGTTCTCGGCCAGCACACCGCGCACGCCGCCGGGCAGCGCTTCCGGCAGCGCGATGCAGGAGATGGAGCCGTTCTGCACGCCCTGGCTGCCTGCCCCCTTCGTTATGAGCAGGCAGCGGGCCTCCAGATAGAGCATCGAGCACCGCTCGGCGTAGCCCATCAGCGCCTCCGAGCCGGTTCCGGAGGTGAAGCGTATCTTGATGCCGCGGCTGGCGTAGGCAGAGGCCAGAAAAGCCTTCGACCAGGGCGTGTCGTCGCCGTCGACAAAGGAGCGCTCGCTGCCGTAGACCGATAGCGTCTCGGCATAGGAGGTCAGCCCTTTGATGCCCAGGCGCAGGCCGAACGCCTCCTCGACCGCACACTGGGTGAGCACGCCGCCGCGGCTGGTCTGCGAGCCGACGAGAATGGCGAGAGCGTTGAGAGGCGCGGCGCGCGCGACGCGCACCGTCGTCTCGATCTCGGCAAAGCCGCGCAGCGCCGCTTCGGCCGCGTCCGCGGCCAGTAGGGCCGGGTTTTCGCGCCAGTTGGTGACGTGGGCCTGGTTGGCCGGCGTCTTGCGCACCCGCATCTTGCCCAGCCCCATCATCATCTCCAGCACGTTCATGTGGCGCACGATCTCGCACAGCTTGGCCGGCGTGCAGCCGTCGGCCAGGCGGCGGATGGTGGGCTGCGGCACGTTGATGTCGACCAGCATGCGCGCCATCTGGTGCGAAGGGGTCGCCATCGCCTCTTCGGCCACCGCCAGGTCGATGGCGTGATCGGCAATGAAGCGGTCGAGCGCGTCGAAATCAGCCCGGTCCTTGCCGTCCATCTCCACGACCTCGCCATCGACGATACGCAGCGAGGGCTGCGGGTCATAAGGGCTGTCCGCGACGGTCAGACCGGCTTCGGCCCACTCTTCGACATAGGTCTCGCGGTTGATGTCCCGCCCAGCGAGGATGGAGAAGCGGCGGGAGCCTGCATTCCCGTTCACACTGCGATCTGCCGCGGCTGTTGTGGTCATTCCTCGTCCTCGACTCCTTGCCCGAATGCGATAACGTAACCGTCGGGATCACGTACGGCGAACTCGATGTTGTCGTATTCATGCTGGTGCGAAAGCCCGTAGGCAAACTCGGCGCCCTTGGCTTCGAACTCGGCATGGAGCGTCCTCAGATTTCGAACCCAGACATAGGCGTCCCAGAGACCGCCCCGTGATTCGTTGGGCGTGATCGTGCTGTGATCCTTGACCTGTTTGAGCATGAAGATAAAGCCGTCGCGGTCGGGCATGGCGAAAGTCGGCGGTACGCCCCACAGGCGAGGCCGCCTGAATCCAAGCACATCGCAGTAGTAGTCGAGGGATGCATCCAGGTCGCGTATAAAGAAATAGGGGGCCGAGCCGGTCAGGGTCGGGGCATTTTCGGGTGGCATTGGAGACTCCAGGGACCTGGTAAGACTATGGTGTCGGTCAGAGCGCGAAGCAGGTCTTGCTGTTCATGTCGCGCCCGGCGCGGATGGAGAAGCGCCGCGAACCGGTATCCCCGTTGGTGCAGCGGTCCGGCGCCGTTGTTGTGGTCATTCCTCGTCCTCGATTCCCTGTCCGAAGGCGATGAAGTGGCCGTCCGGGTCATACACGGCGAACTCGATGTTGTCATATTCGTGCTGGTGCGTAAGGCCGTAGGCAAACTCGGCGCCCTTGGCCTCGAATTCGGCGTAGAGCGCCCGCACATTCCGAACCCAGACGTAGGCATCCCAGTAGCCGCCCCGCTCCCGGTTGGGGACAATCTCATGCTTGGGGCCCACCTGCTTGAGCATGAAGATGAAGCCGTCGCGAAAGGGCATGGCGAATGTCGGCGGCTCTCCCCAAAGGTGGGGCCGGGTGAAGCCGAGCACATCGCAGTAGTAATCGAGCGACGCAGCCAGATTGCGAACATTGAAATAGGGGGCGGTGCCCACCAGGGTCGGAGTGTTTTCAGATGGCATTACGATACTCCAAGGTGGAGGGAAGGGTGGCTGTACTGTTCAGACACGAATCAGGTCTCTTTCAATGTAATGACGAAGCAAGGGCTTGCCGTCGACAGCGCCGCGTGTAACTACATCTACCTCTGTCTCCAACAGTTCCTCCAGATAGTCGTGTAGGTCGACGAATTCCCAGCCCAGAGGGGCACTTAATGTGACCAGAATATCCAGGTCGCTGGCGTCAGTCTGCTCGCCGCGGGCATAGGAGCCAAAGAGGGCGATCTCCTCCACGTGGAACCGGTTCTTCAGTTCGGACCGGTGGGAACGCAGGAATTGGCGAATCTCCTCTAGGTCTTTCGTCGTTTCATCTCTTGCCACGAGCAGCCGTCTTTCTTTGGCGTTCTACTATCCAACCGGACAGATCACTGTTCAGACATCGAATCAAGCGCGGCGCCGATGGCGTCGACGATCTGATCGACCTCCTCTTCGTTGATGACCAGCGGCGGCGAGAAGGCCAGGCTGCCGTTCAGGGCGCGGGTACGCACGCCGCGCGCCGCGGTCGCATTCTGCAGACTCATCGCCAGTTCATTGTCCGGCTCTTTGGTTTCCTGGTCCTTGACGAATTCAACGGCGCACAGGAGACCCAGTCCGCGCACGTCGCCCACGTTACCGAATTCGCTCAACCTGGCCAGCCCGCTGCGCAGCCGCTCGCCCATCTCTGCCGCCCGTTCGGCCAGCTTCTCATCCTCGAGAATGGCGAGGTTGCGCAGCCCGACCGCGCAGGAGGCCGCGTGGCCGGAGTAGGTGAAGCCGTGCAGCCAGGCCTCATCCTGCGGCGCGCTGTTCATGGCGTCGAGGATGCGGTCGTTGATCTGGATGCCGCCCAACGGCAGGTAGCCGCTGGTGATGCCTTTGGCGAAGGCGAGGATATCCGGTTCGATGCCGTAGCGGTTGAGCGCGAACATCTCGCCGGTGCGCCCAAAGCCGCAGATCACCTCGTCAGCGATCAGCAGGACGTCGTGCTTATCGCAGATGGCGCGCACGCGCGGGAAGTAGTCGTCCGGGGGCACGAAGACGCCGCCGACGCCCTGCACCGGCTCGGCGATCACCGCGGCCACCGTCTCCGGCCCTTCGCGCAGGATCGTCTCCTCCAGATCGCGCGCGGCAGCCTCGCCCACCGTCTCGCCATCCTGGAGGTCGCCCTCGTAGCGGTATGGGTGCGGCGCGTGGCAGTAGATGAAGTTGGGCACCAGCGGGCCAAACATCTTGTGATAGCGGGGTACGCTGGTGGCGCTGGTGGTGGCGAGGGTGATGCCGTGATAGGACTCGCGGCGGGAAATGATCTTGATCTTGTCCGGCTGCCCCTCCCGCTTCCAGAAGTAGCGGGCGGTCTTGAAGGCGGTGTCGTTGCTTTCAGAGCCGCCGCAGGTGAAGAAGGTCGTCTTGAGGCTGGGGTAGGCATAGCCGGACAGCTTGTAGGCCAGTTCGCTGGCGGGCAGGTTGGTCATGCCCGCGAAGTTGGAGGTATAGGCCAGATCTTGCATCTGCGCGTAGGCGGCCTCCGCCAGTTCGGTGCGGCCATAGCCGACATTCACATTCCAGAGACCGGCCATCGCATCGAGAATCTTGCGGCCGTCGGTGGTGTGGAGCCAGACGCCCTCTGCACGCTCGACAATGATTGGGTTCTCGGTCTGGGAAGGGTGGTGCAGAGGGTGAAGCTGCCTCTTATCCTGCTCGAGCAAAGATGGCATTTCCTGAATGGCTGCCATTTGTTTCTCCTTGGTTGATACGGCTTACTGGCCGCGCGCCGCTGCGCCGTTGGCGAAGGGCGTCAGATGGCGGGTGAAGTGAGTGTTCAACACCTTTTCGTAGGCTTCCTCGTGGTCGGCGATCAGGCCGTGAATCTGCGCGCCGAAGCGGTCCAGGTTGGAGCCGAATGTCACGTGCAGCAGCTGGCGGGCGTCGAACTGCTCCAGCAGTCCCGGCAGGTCTGCGTCCGACAGGTCGGCGTCCGCGGGCACCTTCTCCGGTTGGCAGTCGAGGAAGTAGGTCTTGCGGTCGGTCTCGAAGCGGGCGCGCGAGTGGTCAAGAATCTGGCGGAAAAGAGAAGTGTCAAGGTCGGCGATGACGCGCAGCGCCTCCAGATAGCTCGTGCCTGCTGTCTTGACATGCACCCGGTCGTCGGCATATTTGGCGACCAGCGGGTAGATGCTGAACTTGTCGGAGCCGGTGTGGACGCTCAGTTTGTAGGCGTCGAAATGCTTCAGAATGGCAGCGTGCTTGATCAGCTCCGCTTCGAACGGCGCGGTGTCGCCGATATAGTCGACGCCCTTCTGAAACTTGCCGACAAAACGGGGCGCGAGGCTGACCACCGGCAGGTCCCGCCGCAACAGTTCGTGCGCCATGAAGTAGTGCTCATAGATCGATGTCGGCGTCTCGGTCTCGTCCACCGACATCTCCAGGTCATAGCGTGTGCCGCCCATCTGCTGATCGAGCGCAGCCGCGATATCCAGCGTGTGGACGATAGCGCGTCCGTACTTCGCCAGCGTCCGCAGCAGGCTCTCTTCGCTGAACGCTAACGTCAGCCCCGCCAGTTCGATAGGAGCGGCCAGATAGTCGGCGCGCAGCGCGTCGAGGGTGGTATCCAGCCGCGCCCAGGGCAGCGCTTCGACCTTGGCTCGCAGCGCCGGCAACGCGTCGGTCTCGGCCTCGTTGTCGACGTGGTCGCTGGGATCGATCGTGTAGAATGTGTAGCCGGCGGCGACGAACGCGGGCAGGTCGCTGACCAGTTTCACATGGTCGGCGTCTGCGCCCCAGGGGTCGCGCCAGCCCATCTGCACCACGCCCCACATGGCGTCATCCACCACCTCCTGCGGCGTGCGCCCGATGCGGTCGTTCTCGCGCACCGACTGCTGCGCGAAGATCGGCGCGATGCCGGTGCCCTCGACCGAGCGGATGTGGCCGGGCGTCGCCGCGCCCAAACGGTCACCGAACCCGAAGGAGGTCTCCACGCCCAGCGGCACGGGATTCAGCCAGGCCAGGCGCCCGCGCAGCACGGCCGCGTTCTCCGCGGTCAGCGGGCAGAGTAGCATCCCGTTCGCCGTTTCGCCGTTGAATCCGGCGGTATCGCCCAGCACGCAGAGCTTCTTGTCCCTGCCGTCGCGTGCCAGCGCGTAGGTCGTTCCATCCTGCTCGATAACCGAGTGAGCGTACTGTTTCAGCTGTGTCATCGTGCGGCTTCCCACAAGCAGTTTATCTGATTTCAATGAGGAGTGTGTACAGCATTATACATCCCGGTCAGGCAAGGCACCGGACGTTTCAGGAGGACATTCGAGCCACTCGATCTGGTTATCGCGAAGGATCGCCTTGTATGTGCGCATATCCTGAAGCCAGGTACTGCAGTGGACAATAGACCGTGAAAAGTACACACCACGAACCGGCGGTTTCGTCATCTCTTGCCGCTCTGTCGTTAGAAGGCTAGAATACACGAGAAGCGCATTCTACGCTACTCACATGGGAGACGAACACCGGCGGTTAGTGGGTAGTGGATAGAAGCAGGACGACTCAATATTCACTGTAGTTGGACCAAGGATCACAGTAGAAAAGAACAGGTGCTGACAATGCAGATCCATCTCCAATACGGCCAGGACGGGCTGACGGCTGAGCTGCCGACCGAAAACGCGACCATCATCCGTCCGCGCTTTGTCGAAGGGCTTCCTGACGAGCAGGCCGCGTTCCGGGAAGCGGTGCGGCAGCCCAACGGCGCGCGCCCCTTGGGAGAGGCGGTCAGCGCACACGAGCGCGTCGCGATCGTCATCGCCGACGGCACCCGTCCCCTGCCCTCGGACCGGTTGCTGCCATGGATATTGGCGGAGCTGGCGCACGTGCCGGAGGAGAATGTCACCATCGTCGTCGGCACGGGAACGCACCGGCCAAACACGGCAGAGGAGCTTGAGCAGATCGTGGGGAAGACCGTCTACCGGCGGCTGCGCGTGATCAACCACAACGCCTACGAGGAAGAGAGTATGGCCGTCGTGCGGCCCGGGCAGAACGGTCGCGGCCCGCTGATGATGAACCGGGAATACGCGGATGCCGACCGGCGCATCCTCGTCGGCTTCATCGAGCCGCACTTCATGGCCGGCTTTTCAGGCGGCTACAAGGCCGTCTTCCCCGGCGTGGCCGATCTGGCCTCGATCATGCACTACCACCGTGCCGAGATGATCGGCCATCCGCAGAGCAAGTGGGGCGTGCTGGAGGGCAACCCGACCCAGCAGCAGATCCGCTCCAACGGGTCAGCCCTGCCGGTCGATTTTCTGGTGAACGTCACCCTCAATCACGAGCGGCAGATCACCCGCTTTTTCTGCGGCGACGTCATCGTCGCGCACGAAGAGGGCTGCCTTTATGCGAAAGAAACGGCGATGGCTGCCGTCGACCGCAGCTTCCCCCTGGTGATCACCACCAACAGCGGCTTTCCCCTCGACCAGAACCTCTACCAGTCGGTGAAGGGGATGTGCGCCGCCGCCGAGATCATCGAGGACGACGGTGAGATGATCGTAGCCGCCCGTTGCAATGACGGCTTCCCCGCGCACGGCAACTTCACCAAGCTTCTCTACGAGCACAGTTCGCCGCAGGCGATGCTGGAGACGATCTTCCGTCCCGGTTTTCACATGCTGGATCAGTGGCAGGTGCAGAAGTTCGCCGAGGTGGCGCTGCGGGCACAGGTGGCGATCTACAGCGAGTTGGAGCCCGATGCCGTGTCCCGCGCCGGCCTCACCCCGGTTGCCGACCTGAATGAACACATCAGCACAGCCGTTGCCAATCTGGGGGCCGGCGCGCCGGTCGCAGTGCTGCCGGAAGGACCGATGACGATCCCGTATCTGGTCTAGGCGCGGCGGTCAGTCCAGGAGCGCTTCGTTCAGGCGCAGGCCGAAGCCGGGCGCGTCGGTTGGGGTCAGGTATCCGTCCACGGGCTGCGGCGCGTCCAGCCACAGTTCCTCTTGCGTCCTGTGTCGGTTGCCCAGCACCAGTTCGCCCAGCTCTTCACACGCCGTTCCCGCGATAACGTGCAGTCCCCACGGCTCGCCGCCCCTGTGCAGGACTACGGTGGCACCGGCCTCTTGCGCCTGCTCTATGATGCGCCGCGTAGCGGTGACGCCGCCGCACCAGGTCACGTCCGGCTGCCAGATGTCGAGCGCGCCGGCCTTGGCGATTTCGGCAAATCGGTAATGCGTAAAGTCGTGCTCGCCCCCGGCCAGCTGGATCGGCTTGATCTGCGGCCGCAATGCCGCCAGCCCGTTCAGATCGTCCGGCGTCAGCACGTCCTCGAACCAGTAGACGTCGTAAGGCGCTAGCGTGCGCGCCATCGCGCGCGTCGCGGCGGCATCCCAGGCCATGTAGCAATCGAACATGAGAAGCGCGTCCGCGCCCAGATGGCGGCGGGACTCTTCCGCCGCGGCCGCCGCGCGTTCCAAAGCGGAGGCGCCCTGTGGACCGCCAAAGCCTATCTTGTGGGCGGTGAACCCTTTCTCGGCAAACCATGCCGCATCGTCGCCGGAGGCGTAGCCGCGAATGCGGGGCGCGGACGTGCCGCCCAGCAGCGCGTATACCGGCTGCCGCTCGGCCCTGCCTAGGAGGTCCCACAGGGCAATGTCGATACCGCTGAGCGCCATGATGGCGATGCCGCCCCGTCCGTAGGGAATCGAGGCCGTGTACAGCTTGTCCCACAGGCGCTCAATGTCGGCGGGACTGTCACAACTCTCATCCAGCAGCTCGCGCAGGTGGCGGTTGACCACCTCGACGGCCGCCACACCGCCGCCGCCATAGCCGTAGCCGCCGACGCCGGCATCGGTCTCAACGCGCACGACGATCTGCCACAGGTGGGGGCGCCATCCTCCCAACGGTTGACGGTAACTGGGATAGACGGCGCGGATGTCTGTTATTTTCATGGAGTTTTTCTTGCCTAGGTGGTCTGTGGGAAAGCGCAGCGCACGACTGCCCAAATCTGAGAGCATCCATATGCGATGAACTCAGGGCTTGTCAATCGCGCGGTCGTGTGGTTATACTACCACGGCTTAATTGGCCCTGTATGTGAATTCTCTCTAGGAATCGTCGATAAAGAGCAGAAGCGAACCTGTAAATGTCTGTTGTGTTCGAAAATCCGCCCATAAACGAAGTCGTTGTCTCCACATACTTTAATCCGCAATTGTCAGACTTTCGCGGTGAGCACGTTGGCCTCTTCTGGGAAAAGATCAGAAAGGATTATCCTGTTGCACGCCAGCAACCTCCGGTGGGTATAGGGCCGGAATTGGTCTCTGACGAAGTATACCCAATGCCTAGATACTGGTTCATCGCAGACGATGATGCAAACCTCATTCAGATTCAGAAGAACGCCTTTATGTTTAACTGGCGGCGTAGAGATAACGCTTACCCACGCTTCCATCGAGATATTAAACCCACATTTAACAGATACTATGACCTCTTCAGCAGATTTCTCCGAACTGAAGTCCAAATGGATGAACCTGCAATTGATCTCTGCGAGTTAACCTACGTCAATGTTGTGGAGCGCTGTGCGTTTTGGGACGGGCCGCAAGATACGCAGGGTGTCATCCCCTCTTTTCCCTTGATAAACCCAGGAGTTGATACTGTTACTTCTCCGGGATTCGACTGCAACTACACTTACAGAGTCGAGGACGATTTGCAGATTAGTATTGGCATACGAAGTGGAGTTATGGCACAGCAGGCGGATGCTCCGGTCCTGATCTTTGAAATCAGAGCGAGAGCGCGTCTTGGGCAGGTTGCAAAGTCAGAAGCAGATGAATGGTTCGAAAGAGCGCATCATTCTGTTCTCGAATGCTTTGTAGGAATGACGGCCCAAAACATTCAGGAAAGATATTGGAAACCAGTGGAGGAAATACGATGAAGGCGGAAGTGACTGCTACGTCTGCCCCAGGCTATCAGCTACCTGCACTCCGCTTGATAGGCGACTCCGTTTCCGCATTTGATCCTGACAGAGAGGTGATTCACCAGCAGTCTAGTACTTCGAGGCCCTTTCCCAAGTCGCATCCCAGCAACAGTAGGGTGCGTCCAGAGACAGGGGGAAAGTTCTTAATCGTTTCTGGGCAAGTACATCGGATTCGTCCCCTCGCTGATCCGCGGGAAACTGAATTTGGAAGGGACGCAACCATTGCGTTTAACGAATTTCCCGAAAGCATCATTTACGTGCCTGTAGTAACTTCGATGGGCCATTCAGATGCCCCCGATTTAAGCACCGAGGCTGATCCGTGGAGTGAATACACAGCTGCCCTTGAAGAAAAAGAGAGCGATGCGAAGCAAATTCGCCAAGCGTATAAGACAAGAATTGATATGTTACGCGTCGCTGCCACACTTGAAGAAATCGAAATGAATGAAGCCTCCGTGGATGATTTCTGGTCATTCATAGGCTCGTCAAATGTTTCTCGACAAGCAGGGCTGGCGCTTATGGAAAATGGCAACATTCGTGCAGTGTGGAAAGGAGAAGAAGAGAGTCACCTTGGTCTTCATTTTCTCGGAGAACAACAGGTGCAATATGTGATTTTTAAGCGACGCCCAGGCAGCAGAAGGATTTCGAGGACTGCCGGGAGAGATTCGTTTGACGGTGTCAAGAGACAGATTGGTGCATTTGATTTGGTTTCATTGGTGTGCGCGTGACTGACAGCGCTCTTCCAGACGCGGACCACGTTGTACGCTACGCCAGGTTTATAGATATTCTTGACGATGGCACTTTGAACTGCTCCGCATTCCAACTGCGAAAGACGGAGTCAGGCTTGTCGGTGAACTGGCTCGAATGCTTTAGTGACAAGACTAAGTTACAACAGCTTGATGAGGTGAGGCGGCTTACTAGGTTAACTATGAAACGGAGTGGTAGGCTCGCCGAATTGAACGTAGGGATTACTCGGAAGAATGTTGGTCGACTGCTTGAGGAATTGCGATTCATACACATGCCCCTAGATGCAGACGAAAACTTTGAAGCCGATCCATCGCACAGTGAAATAGTGGGGTTACCTCCGAAGGATTCGCCGGAGGCAGATATGATTGGAGATCTGATTGCGAATTGCGTAATTGAAGTACACCCCGCGGTGGTATAGTCGTTGTCGTATGTCCACGCGGCCGAAATAAGCATCGGTCCCTAATCTACACTCGCACTGTTAGTCCCTTTTGATACCTAATTGAGCCTAGATGACGGCATCGGCCACTCGCTGAAAGTCCAAGCACCGACGCTGCTTGCGTCCGTACCAGCCACCACTAACCCTTCGTCCACGGCCTCCGTTCTTCCGCAAACGGAAATGTCCCGTCATATCCGCGCGGCGTCGACACGTGCCAGATCCCCTCGTACATCGGCGTCAACTGGTAGTGGCAGACGACATTGCTGCGTTCGATGTGTTCCTGGTGTTTGGCGCCCTGGTGGGGGATGTGGTTGATGAAGATAACGCAGTCGCCCGCCTTGGGATAGAGAATGACGTGCTCCTGCTCTTCGCACCAGGCCTCGAACTTGGGCCGGTCCATGGGGTCGAGGTGGGGCGGTTCGATCTTGTGTCCGTCTTTGACAAACTTCAGGTGGGCCAGGTCCGGGCCGTTGTCCTGAAAGTAGAAGGTGGTGTTGACGCCCACCGGCTGCACCGCCAGCCGGGCACGCCCGAGTTCACGCTTTTCCTGCCAGTAGCCGTAGAAATCGAGATGCCACTCCTGCAGGTAGGGCCCCGGGTTGATGTGGGCGCGGAAGCTGCGCAGCTGGCACTGCCGCCCCATCATCCCTTCCAGGATGGGGCGGATGCTCGGATGACCTACCAGGGGCGCATACGTCTCCGGCTCACGGTCCAGGAGCGTGTCGAACCACATATTGCCGACGGCGTTCAGCCCCTCTTCCCAGCCCATCTCGCGTGCATGGTTGATGCGTTGGCGGACGTGCTCGGTCTCTTCCGGCGTGAGCGCGTTCTCGACGGTGATGAAGCCGTCCTCTTCCAACTGGTCCAGCGTGGCTTCCAGATTGTCCATTCGGGTTCTCCTTGCAGGGCTCCGTATCGTGCGCCCCGTTAGTATGGATTCGTAACTACAGAGAACACACGGCCGAAGCCGGCGAACGTGATTGACCGAAGTCACCGGCTCATGCCAGCATCAGGCGTTCTCCCTTGGGTTCCGGTACGGATTCGCCAAACTCACGCGCGGTGTCGATCCAGTGCGCCATCGCCTCGTTGATATTTCGAAGTGCGACTTCCTGCGTATCGCCGTGAGCCATGCACCCGGGAAGCTCTGGCGCCTCGGCCACGAACGTGTCGTCAGCATTGCTCCAGTAGATGATGACTTCGTACTTGTACATCACTCCTCTTCCAACAGGTGCTTTAAATATGACCTGACGAAACTGTCTGACCTGGCAGGGCTTGGCATTGCTGCCGTCGCGTTGTAGTTTCAGTCTTTCGGTCACCCCTTCTTTTCTAAAGATATGATGACTACCCCGTACGCGCTCGACGAATCCCAATCTCAACAACAAGACACGCAACTCGTCAAATCGAATATTTGCATCCGAGCGGCCTTCGAGAATTCGTTGGCGAAGTCTTGTGCGTCTGCTCAATACCTTGTACTCCGAACTGCAAAAGTCGTGTCGATACAGTAGGCAAAGAAGCGGCTCTTGTCAAACCTGTTCCCTATGGCTGGCCCGAACACTCCGACCACGCCCAAAAGAGGACCCACCTCGTTCAATCTTCCCCGCCACCGTCTCTACCCAACAGTGCCTACTCCCCAACCAGTCTCTTTTAAACATCTACGCGCCCACGACACCGAACTAGAAATGGTAGGCGGTGTTATGATGTAAAAATAA
>VXRG01000011.1 GCA_009838625.1 Caldilineaceae bacterium SB0664_bin_27 | reverse complement strand
TCTTCTCTCCCAATCTCCCTATCAGTATAGCTCACCCCCATTTTGGACTGCACCCGGGATACCCCGCCAGAGTGCATCCACCCCAAACCTAGGATACAATAGGTGCTTAACACCTCCTTGACTTCACTGAACAGTTCAAACTAAAATAAATCTGTGCTTGCAACGGAACCTGAATTTGCTATTGCCTTTGACATTGGAGATGTCGAAGCCATGGACACTCGCTACCTGACAGTCCTTCGTCACGCCAAGGCCAAACAGTCCAGCGTTTCCGGGGGGGATATAGACCGCCCGCTGGCAAAGAGCGGATTCAATCAGTTGCGGCGCGTGTGCCGGGTCCTCGAAACCGTCAAGGAAAAGCCGGACTGGATCGTATCCTCACCTGCGTTGCGTACACGCCAGACGGCTGAGAAGGTCGCCGAACTGCTTGGTTATAAGCGCAATTTCGGCTGGAACGACCGCATCTACGCCGCCGCCCCCTATACCCTTCTGAATATCATTCAGGAAACGCACGACAGTGCCTACCATATCCTCCTGATAGGCCATAACCCCGGCGTTGCCCACCTGGTTTCAGGCCTGTGCGCGGGCACTGACGGCCGCATGAACCTGCGCTTCCCGACCGCGGGTCTTGCCCACTTCGAAGTTGATGTCGCCCGCTGGCGTCAACTGCATTGGGGCAGCGGCGAACTGCGATTTCTCGTCGCGCCCCGTTTCCTCAGAGGGCTGAAGAAAGGCTGACATGCCGGCGGCCGCCCACTGTCGGATTCAGGACGTCTAACCAAATACGAATCGATCCAAGTATCCGTTGCGAAACTTGCCATCGGGATCCGAAGATCGCAACAGATCCCTGAAGTCTTCCATCTTCGGGTAGGCTGCCTGCACCTGCCTGGGAGGAATTGAAAACAGCTTGCCCCAGTGCGGTCGGACCTCAAACGGGGCCAGGGCCTCCTCGACCAGTGGCATGACCTCTCGCACCGCAGGCCAGTTCTTTCTCCAGGAAAAGTGAATTCCAATGGTTGGCGTTGCGTAGCTCTGGCTCAGCCACAGGCGGTCGGCCGCGACCGAGCGGATCTCCGAAATCCAGAGCGTTGAACTGAACCTGTCGCGCAGCCCCTCAACCGCCTGCAACGCGGGGACGGCGTGCGCTCTCGGCACGAAATACTCAGTCTGCAGCTCGTCGCCGCTGGCCGGCGTGCTGTCGATCTGAAAGTGGTGCAGCCTGTCGTGCCACGGTCCTGGCATCCCCATCTGCAACGTCAAGCCGTCAGCAGAGAAATCAGGGACCGGGTGAACATGGGTAGTAGCAGCCCTGGCCCCATAGAGCTCCGACGGCAGGGCGAGGTCGACCGGCTCCAGCTGTGCCGGATCCTGACCATTCCTCCCGTTCACAAGGCCGGTGCGATGCTTGAACCAGACCTGATTGACCACACCGCCCTGCCAGTCCGGGAAAAGACTGACACTGTATGCCTTGGACATGATCTCATCGAAGTTTTGATACAGTTCGGCAGAGGGCAGATCTTCATAGACGTACTGCTGCATCAGATATGCGGGTTCCGTCGACAAGGTCATCCTTGTTACAACTCCAAGTCCTCCCAGCGAAACTACCGATCCTTCGAATTCTTCCCTGTCCTTTTCAAGCGTGAGAGACTTCAACTCACCGTCAGCCGTCACCATCTCCAGTCCGACCACCGCAGTCGCCAAATTGCCGTTCCCGTCGCCCGAACCGTGCGTAGCCGTCGAGCAGGCGCCGGCCACCGAAATGTGTGGGAGCGAAGCCGTGTTATGCAGCGCCATCCCTTCAGCGTTCAAGCGTGTGCACAGCTCTCCGTAGGTGATGCCGGCGTTACATGTGACTGTACCGCGCTCGGAGTCGAACTCAAGCGGCGCTTCCAACTTTTCCAACGAGATGTATGCTGCGGAAGTGTCTTCGTTCACTTCCTGGGTGCCGTCAACATCGACCTGCGCATCGATGGCTGCCGCGTCGTTGAAAGAGTGGCGGGCGCCCAGTACTCGCACCTTTCTGCTGGCCCTGACTATCTCCTGCAACTGCTCGACGGTCTGCGGTTCGTGAATCGGCGCGGACGAAAAAAGAATGTTTTCCGACCAGTTTCGTAATGCCATCGGCGATGGTCCTCCTTCCCGGCTAGTGGCGAAAAAAACCCAAGGTATTGTTTGTCATTCTATCTCAGGGGTGACGGCCATAACTGCCTCTCCCATTTCGTTGACGCGCGGCAGGAACTCCAGCGCTTGACTGCGACGTGTTTCGAGGTCGGCATCGTCGCCGATTCCGAGATCGCTCAGCATCGACTGGAAGCCTTGACGGTGGCGATCTCCCTTCCCAGTGGGTCCATTGAAGTGAAGGACCCATTGGCAGCGCGAAGAGGTCGCCACCATCCAGAAGACGGCCTCTCGATGGAGTCCTTGCTCAATCAGTTCCCGGCTGCCGTCAATCGCGACAGGCCGCGCCGTTTGGCTGATGTCTGCAGCAAACCGGAAGTCCCCCTTTGGCAAGCGTTTAGCGCGGTCAAAAGCGTTCGCGACCGCGTCAAGATGCTTCTCAGCCTGACTCCGGCTCCAGTCGGAACACCCCAGCAGCTGCAGAAGCTCTTCGTGGAAGTCCGGCCTGCCGCATTCATGTAAAAGATCGCGGACAACTGCGTATCTGCGTCTGACCGTCGGCGGCCGCAGTCCGGCAAGCAGCAGAATGAGAGCGGTGAGGCTGGTCCCAAACAACCAGGAAGTCACCCGTTCATGCAGTGGCGCTGAAGCGTCAGTGTGCTGGAGCCGCCCCGTCGCCGCGGCAGTCGCGGTCCGGCACCGTTGCCGCACCCACCGCCTAAGGGCATACTTTCTGGCGACCTCGCTCTGCAGGCTTGCCAGCCGGCCCAAGGGATCGGCAACGATGTGCATCCCCCGGATGCCCCCTGCCAGGTGCGGATCACGCAATACAGTTTCAGGCGTCCTGAGCCTCTCCCGCGCCTCATACGAGACTTCCAGCAGGGCGCCTCGAAATCTGAACTTACCCGCTTTGACCGGCGGCGGTTCTTCCATCACGACCGAAATGTCCACATCGGAACTCTCCGGCAGAGGAACCTCGTCAGGAAGAGTTGTCACCGACCCGGCAAGAAACGCTCCCTGGAAACCGGGCAACGCGCTTCCTTCGCAACGAACCCACTCTTCCGCCGCAAGCTTAGCTTTCCCAACCAGCACACCTACCCTCTCCCGCTCCAATTCCCACGAATCGATGAGCTCCAGTTCTGCACATGAAGACGGGTAGGCCCTGACGGAGCGCCGACCCAAACAGCCGCTCCAATTTACCATAGTTGTCTTCCTCAAGGAAGCCCTTCGGCGTTGCCTTAGAGTACCGGGTTCCGCAAGAGATAGCGGCTGAATTGGCCGCGTCGCCTTCGACGGTTAAGATTAGTCTGTCTCGTGTGACGAAGCTGCAAACAGGAAGAGAAACGCACCAGGTCGAAGCATCACACAGGAACAGCGCCTGGTCTGGTCCACCTTCTTGAAATCCATGACCAGCCCGAGAGAGAAGAGATGTCAAACGGATGGAGCAGCGCCGACATTCCCGATCAGACCGGCAGAACCGTTCTCGTTACAGGAGGGAACAGCGGCCTGGGCTTTCACACTTGCCGACTGCTGGCCGCAAGCGGCGCACGGGTACTCCTTGCGAGCCGGTCCCCTCAACGGGGCGATCAGGCCAGGAGGGAGATCCTGCAGGGGCTGCCTGAGGCACAGTTGGAAACAACGGACCTCGATCTGGCCGACCTGGCGGCGGTGCGGCGCTGCGCCGAGACCCTTCGGAGCGATCTGGGCCGCCTGGACATTCTTGTAAACAATGCCGGCGTCATGGCGATACCACGACAGGAGACTGTCCAGGGATTTGAACGCCAGTTTGGTGTCAATCACCTTGGCCATTTTGCGCTGACTGGCGCGTTGCTGCCCCTCCTGTTGGAAACGCCCGGCAGCCGCATCGTTAACGTCAGCAGTATGGCCCATCGCAGCGGCCGCATGAACTTCAGCGACCTTCACGGCCGGCGAAAATACAGCCCCTTCGGCGCCTACTCACAGAGCAAGCTCGCCAACCTCCTCTTCACTTTAGAACTGCAGCGCCGGCTGGAGAGCATTGGCGCCGGAACGATCTGCGTGTCAGCCCATCCCGGCTTTGCCGCGACAAATCTGCAATATGCGGCGGCCAGAGAGAAAGGGTCTCGCATCGAACTCGTGGTGATGCGCCTCCTGAATGCGCTTCTGTCTCAAAGTGCCGAGCAGGGCGCCTTGCCACAACTGTACGCGGCCACGGCAGCCGACGTCCGCGGGGGCGACTACATCGGGCCGGACGGCTGGATGCAGATGCGGGGACTCCCAAAGAAGCACAGGGCCAAAGAAACGGCCTACGATCAAGAAGCGGCACAGGAGCTCTGGCGCCGCTCGGTTGAATTGACAGCGGAGCCTTTCGATCATCTGCAAGACTGAATAGGCCCATGTCCCGCGCGTCTCACCGAACACTTTCGCACGCAGGCAAATGGTCCATAAAGAAGACGGAGGCAAGCCTATGACTACAGTTTCCCCAAGCTGGCAGCTGTTTATCGACCAGCATCCACAGTGCATGAAGGTATTGCGGCAGCTGAGCAATCTGGACTGGTACCAGACAGGCGGGTGGTCGTCTTTCATCGGTCCGTACCATGCCGGCATCTACATGCAGGTCGCCAAGGGCAACTGGTACAACTACGGCCTGGACGGCATCCACTTCGAATTCGGGCTTACCCAGGAAAGCCTGGACGCCAAGTCTCTGTCCATCGACCTGCACGTTTGCCACAAGAATCTTTTTGACCGCGTACAGTTCAACTCGCACACCGTTGAACGAATGGAAGAGCTCGTGAATGGCTGGGGCGTTGACGGAACACGCTTCTCCCGCACGAATCTGACCGAGCGATTGAGCCTTCCCGTACGCTTTACAAAGTCAGGATTCGGCAAACAGGTAGCCGCGGCCATCACCCAGATGAGCGAATTGGCGCCGATCATCGATGACGGTCTTGACAGGCTGGAAGCGTCCTAAGGTGTACAACCACGAACCGGATGACTACAGCTGCCCATTCTGCGCGGTTGCCGCTGGACACGAGAGCGGGTCTGTCTACACGGTCGCCGAGGACGTCGTCCTGCGCGGCGAGCTGGTAGTCGGGTTCATTTCGTCCCACTGGTGGCCCCGCAATCCGGGGCACGTCATCCTCATACCCTGGGACCACTTCGAGAACATTTATGATCTGCCAGACGAATACGGAGCCGAAATCTTCAAGGCAAGCCGCCGAATCGCGCTGGCGATGAAGTCCGCCTACGGATGCGAAGGGGTGTCAACACGGCAGCACAACGAGCCCGCCGGCTACCAGGAGGTGTGGCACTTTCACCAGCACGTCTTTCCCCGCTACAGGGGCGATGATCTCTACACTCGCACTGCAGAAAGATTCATTACAACACCATCTCAGCGCAGCCCCTATGCCGAAAAGCTGAAGGGCGCGCTTGCCAACCTTACATGACGGGGTAGTACTCCTATGTCCCACTCACTTCCTCTCACCCACATCGCCGAACAGTATCTGCTCGATCCGGACGTCGTCTTCCTCAATCATGGCAGCTTCGGCGCCGTTCCCCGGCCCGTCTTCGAAAGTTATCAGCACTGGCAGAGGGAGCTTGAAGCAAACCCGGTTTTCTTTCTGGGATACCGCCTCCCTGAGTTGCTGGCGAAGTCCAGGGAAAGACTTGGGGCATTCATTAACGCCGCCCCCGACGATTTGACATTCGTCCCCAATGTTACGTACGCGCTCAACATTGTAACCCGCTCTCTGGAGCTGCAGGCAGATGACGTAGTCCTGACGACCGACCACGAATACGGCGCAATTGACCGCGCCTGGCGGTTCAATTGTGAAAGGGTTGGCGCCAGGCTTGTAAACCAGCCTGTCACCGTGCCCGTCACAGACCCTGCCGCTGTGGTCGAGCAGATCTGGGCCGGCGTAGATGAGCGCACCAAGGTGATATCCTTGAGCCACATCACCTCACCAAGCGCGCTGATACTGCCGGTCGCCGAGATCTGCCGGCGGGCCAGGAACGCGGGAATCATCTCAGTAGTTGACGGCGCCCACGCTCCCGGTCAGATTGATCTGGATATGGAAGAGATCGGGGCAGACTTCTATGGCGGCAACTGCCATAAATGGCTGAGCAGCGCGCGCGGCGCTGGCTTTCTACATTCCAGGCCGGAACGGCAGGAACTCCTGGAACCTCTCGTCGTCAGCCATGGATGGGACCGAGAAGTGCCTGGGGATTCCCGGTTCCAGGACTACTTCACTTCTGTGGGAACGATCGATCCCGCCTCCTATCTCAGCGTGCCCGCAGCGATCGACTTTCAATTGCAAAGCGACTGGCCCCAGGTCCGTCAAGCCTGCCATCAACTCCTGCGAGAAACAGAACAGCGTATTCTCGGGCTGTCCGGCCTGCCTCCCATCAGTCCTGAATCGATGTGGGCGCAGATGCGGGTCGTGCTCCTGCCCGGCAAGGTCGAGGCCTATCAGCGGCTTTGGGAGGAGGATCGCATAATCGTACCCATCGGACAGCATGGCGGGCAGCCCGGTGTACGCATTTCCGTCCAGGCGTACAACAGCCCCGCCGACATGGATACCCTGTTCCAGGCTCTTAGAGCGAGGGCAGAGGCGGCCTGAGCCTTCAAAGCGGCCCATGCCTTACAATTCTGCCCTTATGCATGCCTCAACAGGCGCACAATCTCCAGAGCCCCGGGGCGCTTGCCGTACATCAACATTCCAAGCCTGAACACTTTCGCCCCAAACCACACGACAGCTGGAATGGTAACCAAGAGCAGAACAATGCTGCCGGCAACATCGGTCCACGGCACGGCGGCAAGGGGCAGTCGCAGCATCATGGTTGTCGGGGCCGTCAGCGGGAACCAGGAAAGGACACGCACCACCATCGCATTGGGATCCGTCATGATGACGCCGGTCAACATCATTGGCACGGCGGCAACGAAGATAAAGATCCCTGTAATCTGCTGGCTCTCCTGAAAGCTGGACCCCAATGTGCCGATGGCAGCGATCAGCACAGCGTAGACGCCGAAACCGAGAATGTAGAACACCAGCGCCAGCACGAACACCTCCCACCGCAGGAGCAGGGGAAGCACTATGCCCGCAAGCAGGACCAAGCCGCCGCTGAGGCCGGCTGTAGACGCGATCCAAACGAGAATCTGCGTCAGTCCGAGGGCACCCAACCCGATGACCTTTCCGGCGAGAAGCTGCTGGGGCGTTACCGAAGATAGAACGATCTCGATCACTCTGCTCGACTTCTCTTCGGCCACACTGCGCACCAGATAGCCGGACGAAACGAAGATAGTTACGGCAAGCAGGATGCCGAAGAAGAACGGAACCATGACTGACAGAATTTCGCCGGCCACGCCCCCCGAAGCCTGGGCCTGTTCTCCGACATACTCGACCCGCGCGTCATAAGGATCAATCAGTCGCGCCTGCAGCGTCTTGTCCTCGATCTCCTTGATCAGATGAGCAATGAAAAAGGAACGAAGTCCCCTTGTCCCGGACCCTGAAAACCGGCTCCCCTCAGTAACGACCGTCACATCCCCTTCGCGGGGATAGGTGTTGGGCACGACCACGACCCGCTGCACTTCATCGTCTTCCAGGGCTGTCCGGGCTTCTGCTTCGTTGCTGTAAGGGACGAATTCTTCTTCAAAACGCGGCAGTAAAGGGGTAAATCCGCCAGATTGATCGACAACCGCCGTAACTTCCGTACCGCCGTCAAACATGCGAACAATGGCTCCACCGGCTTGCCGTCCGAAGATCAGGCTCACGGCTAGCGCGACGATACCCAGCAAGGGAACGAGCGACGTAAAGATAATGAAGTCGGGCCGCCGAACGTTTACCCAGTACTCATGTCGCGCAATTGTGAGAACTTTTTTCATTTGTCTCTTGCACCAGATCCAGGCCCCCGCCGGCCAACTTCCTCGCGCAGCCTGCGACTCGAAACGGTCATCGGGCCTTCGCTTTTTCAGCAGTCGAAAGAGAACCTTGTGGCGGAGTCGTGTTGCCTTGGACCATCGCCACGAAGATGTCATTCAGCGGCACTGCGGCGCGTTCGAAGCTCTCCACCTGCACATCGTGCGCCACGAGCCCGGCCAGAAACTCCTGTGCGCCGATCCCTTCCAAGGTAAGCAGGGTCACGTCGCCCTGGCGCTCGCTCGCGACTACACCGGGTAGGTCTACAGGCAGGTCTGCCGCCTGCACACGCACTGAGTTCGGCGCAAAGTCCCTTTTTATCTCCTTGAGCGAACCATAGAGGAGCGCTTTTCCGTCGTCGATGAGCAGAATCCGGTCGCACAGCTCTTCCACAAGGTTCATCTGGTGGGCACTCAGAACGATCGTCTTCCCCTCGGAGACCAATGAACGCATCAGCCCTTTGATCATCTCAACGTTTACGGGATCCAGACCCTGGAAGGGCTCGTCCAGGATTAGCAGTTCCGGGTCATGTATGAGACAGGCAACAAACTGTACCTTGTGCTGCATGCCCCTGCTCAACTCCTTGACCCGCTTGCCGCCCCACTCCTCCAGTTCGACTCTTGCCAGCAGTTCCAGCGCCCTGTTCCTTGCCTTTGCGCCGTCAACGCCCTTTAGCCGCCCCAGGTAGACCAGCACCTCGAGCACCCTCTGGTCGCGGTATAGTCCACGCTCCTCCGGCAGATAACCCACTCGTTCCCGGCTCTGCCCCGGCAGTCCGCCCAGCAGCTCAACCTCGCCCGAGTCGGCCTTGAAGATGTCCATCAGTATGCGGATTGTGCTCGTCTTTCCGGCGCCGTTGGGTCCGAGCAGACCGAAGACTTCGCCCTGCAGGACATCGAACGACAGATCATCCACTGCCACGCGGCTGCCATACTTCTTACATATATTTCGGACTTCGAGGACTGAATCTGCCATGGCTTTACTCACGATCTCGTCTCACAGGCCGGCCGGAACGCATCATCTGCACAACCAGCACAGTTCTGAATTCAGAATCAGCGGTACACTGCTCAGCCGCGCCTCATTTGACTCTGCTCTCACCTTTTTGCTGCTCAAACGCGACAGGGCCGTACGAACGGACAACCGCAAGACCGCCCCGTGGCACCTGAAGCTCCGCCGTCTACTATTGAATACGCACACAGGTCCAAATGGTTGCCCTGACTGCGGTCCAGTCGCGCGCTTTTGGCCAACATGAACTTCGAATGCGAATGGTCGTTAGTCTGAGGCTCGGGACCGGGGCGCAGTCCTGCCCAGGGGTGGGAACGCCGGAAGACAGGAGGCCCGGTGTCAGTGTGTGACTTCGGCGACTGACTGAGGAGAGGCGTAGTGAGTCTGCGCTAGGCTGCGCGTACAGGAAGTACGCGGTAGCAAATTGCCTTCCTGGCAGAAGGGCAGGAGGGAAGAGGGAGTGGTGTGGTGCAGCGCGTGGAGGGAGGGAGCATTGAAGGACTTTTCCAGGTTTTGTCCGGTCTCTTGGGGGGACTCCCCCGTTTCCATTCAAGGGCTCAATATAGTTAACACTTTATTACCTTGACGCCATATTGACGCATTTTGACACCCTTCTGACACCATATTTCGCCTTTCTTGGGGGAATCCCCTATTTTTCTCAACGGCTCGACGGTAAATTCGCTGAAGGCGTTTGGCACAATTTGGCACAATTTGGCACGTTTTCAGGGGGGGTACCCCCAAAGGCATTCGCATCTAACCTGGTTGGCCAGTGTTGCCAAAGATTGCCAGCGGGTCCAAAAAGGGCCGCCAAGAACACCTTTTTTGTCCGCGGAGGACGCGGAGTGGCGCGGAGAACTTCGTAAAACCTTTGTC
>VXRG01000166.1 GCA_009838625.1 Caldilineaceae bacterium SB0664_bin_27 | reverse complement strand
GCTCCCACCCACCCGGACTCTCTGATGACTTGCCGGCAGCTACTCGTCTCCTTCAACGCCGTTTCTGTTCTCAGTTGAACAAAACGCCGCCATTGTAACCCCGCAGGGCCTGATTGTCAATCCGGAGGGGCCGCCGATCAAACGTCTTCCTTCTCCAAATCGGCGGTGTCCGGGTCAGATTCCGGCAGTTCAACCAGGACGGAATCCACGGCCCGCCCCGCCACCTGCTCGACGTCGTAGCGAACACCTTTCAACTGCACTACGTCCCCTACCGCAGGGATACGCCCCAGGTGCGACATGATCAGGCCTCCGACAGTATCCACCTCTTCATCATCGTAATCGATGCCGAAGTGCTGGTTCAGCTCGTCCAGCAGCAGAGAGCCGTCCACACGCAGGCGCCTCTCGCTCAACATCTCAAAAGGCGCGCGTTCTGCGTCAAATTCGTCCTGAATTTCGCCGACGACCTCTTCCATCAGGTCCTCGAAGGTAACTATTCCGGCTGTACCGCCAAACTCGTCGATAACCACCGCCAGCGCGCCTTTCTCCGCCCGAAAGCGTCCGAGCATCTGGTCCAAGGAGACCGTTTCAGGTACGACGATCACCGGTCGGTTCTCCGCCATCTTGCGCAGGTCGAGCGGCCCGACGTTGGAGCCCCTCTGGAGGTGGCGGGCCAGGTCCTTGACATGGAAAAAGCCGCGGATCTTGTCCAGGTCACCATCAAAGATGGGGTAGCGCGAGTGGTTTGATTCACAGACGAGCTGCGTTATGGCGCGGTCGTTGGCGTCGACGGAAATGCCTTCGATGCGCGTGCGCGGTGTCATGACCTGTCCGACGGTTCGCTCTCTCATGTCGAGGATGTTCTCGATATAGAGCTGCTCCGACGGCGCGATCAGGCCTTCTTCAGAGCTCTCTTCGACAATCATTTCGAGATCCTGCGGCGAGACCATGTGGTCGTGCGCGCTCCGTTCAGGCACGCCGCAGGCACGGGTTATGGCGCGCGCGATTACGTTAAGCACAAAAATGACCGGCGAAAAGACGCGTTCGATGAACCAGACCGGGCCGATTACACGCAGAGCCGTTGATTCCGGCGCCTGCAGGGCCAGAGACTTGGGCATCACTTCGCCAAGGACTACGTGCAGATAGGTCATTACTGCGATCGCAAGAACCAGTGCAGCGCTGTGTGCCGCGGCGACGCTGATCAGGCCCCGTTCCACGCCTTGGTGTTCCAGCAGGGTGAGGATCCACTCCGCGATCGTATGTTCGCCGTACATGCCCAGCCCCAAGCTGGAAAGGGTAATGCCCAGCTGCGCCATGATTATGAAACGGGTCTGCCCGGTTGGATCCGTCAGAACACGCATCACTTTGGAGGCGGCGGATGAGCCTTCACTGGCCAGCTGGGACATGCGGGCCCTGGAGGAGGCAACCACCGCGAACTCCACGGCGACAAACAGGCCGTTGAAAAAGATGAGAGCGGCGATTATCGCTACTGGAAGCAGGTATTCCACTCGTTGTACTCCACCTTGGCACCCATTACTTTTCTTTGCCCAAACTCAGTTCGCGAGGACACTATTCCGGCTGCCCTTCCGGTCGAGGCAACTTTGCTTCCGCGCCGGGCGGGAGAGCCACACTGACGCGGGAGACGGCGTAGCCGGATACCTCTTCCACCCGGAACTCGAAATCTTGCAGTTGTACCAGCCGACCCTTTTCGGGAATCGCACCCAGTTCGGCAAGGATCGCCCCTCCCACAGTTTCGACGTCTTCGAAATCGAGCTCTGATCCCAGCAGGTGCGAGAGACTCTCCAGGTCGACGTCTCCTGCGAGATGCAGACGCCCATCGCTTGCCAGCGCCAACTCCTGGCTGTCGGCATCAAATTCGTCGGCAATGTCGCCGAATATCTCCTCGATCAGGTCTTCAAACGTGACGATGCCGGCTGTCCCACCGTATTCGTCTATGGCGACCGCCATATGGAAGTGCTCGGCCTGAAGCTGGCGGAATACATTGAACACCGATGCCGACTCCGGCACATAAGGCGGCACTCGCATCAGGTCGCGAACGCTCTCGCCCTTGCTCCATGACCCGGCTGCCGTTCCCTCTTCTCCCGGTTCGGGTCCGATTTCCAGGCATAGCAGGTCTTTCAGGTGGACCACGCCGACGATATTGTCGATGGTGCCCTCATACAAGGGGAGCCGGGAGTGACTCGATTCCGCAAGCAGGCGCAGAAGGTCGGCCGGGGGCAGATCCACCGGCGCGGCCAGCAACTGCGTGCGGGGAACGATCACGTGCCGCAAGGAACGCTGACGCAGCTGCAGCGTGTTTTCCAGCAGCTCGGTTTCGCCTTCCTGCAGCACGCCCCCGGCACCGCTCTCCTGCACCATCATCAGAATCTCTTCCGGCGCATGGATGTGAAAACCTTCGGACACGGCCCGCAGACCGACCAACCGCAGCAACAGCCGGCCGCTGCCGTTGAAGAACCAGATCAGAGGGCGCAAGAAGACCATCGCCCAGTTTACGGGAGAAACAAGCAAGAGAGCCGTCGGCTCGGGAAACTGAATGCCGACTGTTTTGGGCGCGAGTTCGCTCAACGCTACCTGGATTACGGTTAGAACAACGAGAACGCCGGTAGCGGCGATCGAAACCGCTGCGGCCTGGGCAACAAAACCGGAACCGGTCAGCAGCGGTTCCACCAAAGGCGTGATCACCGCTTTGCCGTAGTATCCCAACATCAGGCTGGAGAGCGTGATGCCCAGCTGACAAGCGGCGATGTAGTCATCCAGATTGTCCGGACTTTCCAGAATCGGCATCAGAAGCTTCGCCGGCCGGCTGCCGGTTGCCGCTTCCTGGGCGATGCGCGCACGGCGGGCTCCGACTGTGCCGATTTCGGCGGCGACGAAGAGACCGTTCAACGCGATCAGAATAAATACTGTCAGGACTACGAAAACTATTACCATTTGAGGAATCGTGTAGCGGCTGTCCGGAAAGCTTGTCTACCTATTACAGACGTTATCAGCGCAGTTAACGTTCACTGCGTTGAAAAAGATGTGCAGGCACTGACCGATTGCGCTGCATAACCGGGTCTGACGAACTTCAAGGGCCCGCCGCTCGTCTCAGTTTCTGACCTCCCCGGCAGCGCATGCGAACCGTATCCCTGGCTGGTTTGGTTCGCTCTCTGTAGGTGCAGTATGATTGGCGCGCATCCGGCGGTCCACTTTCCGGCGCCGGTGACATGTCAGAGCAGTTGATGTATGTCGAAGGCCGGAAAGGACGATCTCCCTTTCGACTTGGAAACACGGAGTACTCGTTTGTGAATCAAGCCGCAGAGCCGATTCCGCCTCCATTGGCAGATCAACCCGGTCATGCCGAGGACTCATCACTTACCACAGGCCGGCGCCTATTGTACCTGTTGAGGACCATGCGGCCCAAACAGTGGACTAAGAATGGTTTCGTCCTGGTGGGGCTGGTCTTCGACGGCAAGCTGCTGGAACTGCCGCTTGCCATGACCGCGCTTTGGACGGTTGTGTGCTTCTGCCTGGTTTCGAGCAGTGTCTATATTCTCAACGACCTGGTCGATATTGAGCGGGACCGTCACCATCCCCGTAAACGGTTGCGGCCACTTGCAAGCGGCAGGCTCAGCCCGAGCCTCGCCAAGTCGGCAATGTTTGTCCTCGCCGTTGCCGGTGTTCTCGGGGCTGGAACGACGAACATTTACGTGGCGCTGACACTGGTCGCCTACCTGCTGCTGAACGTAGTCTATTGCGGCACTCTCAAAAACCTGGTAATCATCGACGTTATGATGATTGCGGTGTTCTTCGTCCTCCGGGTCGCGGCCGGCTCAATAGCAGTGGAAGTGAGCGCTTTCAGCCCCTGGCTCTACATTTGCGTCAGCCTCCTGGCTCTCTTCATCGCTCTTGGCAAACGCCGTCACGAAATTGTCCTGTTGAGAGAGGCTGCCGCCGGCCACCGCACAAGCCTGAAGCAGTACAACCTGCCGTTACTGGACCAGCTCATCGGCGTAGTTACGACAAGCGGGCTGATCAGCTACACGTTCTACAGTTTTGAGGCCGAGACCGCGCTGGCCGACCCCTCACGAATGATGCTGACGGTCCCGTTGATCGTATTCGTAGTATTTCGTTATCTCTACTTGATTCACGTTGAACAGCGGGGAGGCGCGCCGGACGACCTGCTGTTTGCAGATCGTCCTCTACTGGCGGCTGTTGTCCTGTGGGTCCTCTCAGTGGTGGCGGTCATCTACTTTCCGTAAAATGCGGTTGGACTGTACGGCCCGGACGTCGACTAAGTCCTATTCGCCTTCTTCGACAAATTGGGCCCAGGCGCCTTCCATGCCCTCGCTGGTTACCCCATAGAATACGCGCAGAGCAGATCCTTCGCGCAGGGCCAGATCGAAACGTCTCTTGCCGGCACGTTTCCCGGAACGGATGTAGCCCACATTCTTTTTCCACCGGATCTGGTCGCTCTTGACGGGGCTGTCTTCGAATTGGGCAATAGCGTAGTTCCACAGCTTGCGGGCCCCCTTCCGGGTAACATTACCGACGCTGCGTAGATTCCGCAGATTGCGCACAACGTAGTAGGCAGTGCCGCCGCGCGTTTCGCTGCTGACGATTTCAACGCCATCCTGGGGTAGATAGAAGGGGTCATCTGATGCGGAGGCGCCCTGCTTACCGCCGCCGTCCGACACACCGGAACGCCCGGTCCCGTTGCCGTCAGACTTTCCGTCCCGCGCGGCACCAGTTGAGACTGGCGCGTCTTCGGCATCCCCATTGGCGACAAGATCCGAGCTGAGTCCTACGCTTTCCAGGACCAGCGCCACAATTTCGTCGCGCAGTGCAAGACTCGTTTCCGCGTCATTGCGGACGTAGAATTTGGAGCCATCCAGGCAATACGGCTTGGAATCACCTGCGTCGACGCCGATGCGGAGTACATCTCCTCCGCTGTTGGCCAGTATTTCGAATCGGGCCTCGAGAGGAGGGGTAAGCCGCTCCGAAAGAGCCTGCTGCAGCTCGGTCTGGACCTGTTTGGAAGCCGCCAGCCCTTTCACCTTGCCCTTGCGTGCGCTGGCCCCGACGAAAATCGTGCCGCCGTCGGTGTTGGCAAATGCGCACAGGTCGGCAAGCACAACGGTCTGCCTTCCACCCTTTATGTTTGCAGACTCATGGAAACTCTGCGTCTGGTTGGGACCTTCCGCCCTGGCCGCAGCCAGATGATCGACCTCTTTTTCCGGCGCCCGGAAGGGGCGCGTGCGGTCGAAAAACCGGCTGGCAAACAGCTCCCTAATGGCGTCAAATGTCGGTTCGGGCAGAAGCAGCTCCGTTGCCCGCTCGCCGAGTCCGAGGCGCCGGCTGTTGCGTGGATCGTTGTCCAGCCGGTGGGCGTCGCTGCCCTGAATGCAGTGCATCTTGCGGGGATACTCGGTCTTGGAACCGTTGAAAAAACGGGAGGTCGCTCTGCGGCTCCGGCTCTCCAGATCGGTCACCTCAAGCGCGCTGAGGTTTTCGTCCTGGGTATAGGCGATCTTTGTCTGACCGCCAAATGGGAAGTTGCGCATGGCTACGCCGTTGGTGCTATTGGCGTGGGCGGCGATCGCGATTCCTCCCGAATCGACGATGGTTTCGTAGGCGGTTGTAACGTCGGTGCTCGCGCCGGTCTCGGTGGAGCCGGCGAGCAGCCTGTCTTCCGGAACATTCAGCCGCAGAAGCGTATGCTCCAGTTTGCGGACCGACGTGTCAGGAGGGTAGATGGCAAGGATGTGGAATCCAAACGTCGCAGTGAATTCGAAGCCTGGCAGGATTACGATTTCGTTGGCGAGCTTCAGCCACTGTTCCAGGTTGCTGCGCTCTTCAGGCGTAAGCCTGTTTTCCTCCTTGAGGCGTGTGAGCCACTCGATCTCCCGGCGAATTGCCGCAACGCCGGCGACCGTGTTGTGGTCGGTGATGGCAACGATATCCAGCCCTCTCTCGCGAGCGGTCGTCAACCATTGCAGGTAACTGACGGCGGGCTCTTCGTAGTCGTTGGAGGCCGGTGTGTGCGTGTGCAGATCGGCCTTGTACCAGCGCAGTTTGCCCCCGCTCTGCCGGCCCCTGGCCTGGGACTGCGCTCCCTCCCTGCTTGCTGACTGACTGCCCGCTTCACCTGTTCTCGATTGTCTGGCCGGCTGGCCGCCAGCCCTTGTTCTTCTTCTTCTGCTCATTAGCTGTTCTCTTACTCTATATTTGCCTTTCCCGCTTCTGGTCAGCTGGACGGCGATGCGTACTCCAACCGTTCCAGCGACTCCTCAGGCTCTTCGCCGTCAAGCTGTACTTGCTCCGGGTCCGGCTTGTCGGTGGAAGGGGATTCGACCGGCGCGGCAGGCGCAGCCAGCAGCGCCGTCTCCAATACCTCGTCAACCGTTTCCACCGGAATGAATTTCATCTGTTCTCTGACATTATCCGGCAGATCTTCCAGGTCTGCCTCGTTTGCAGCAGGCATGATAACAGTACCGAGGCCTGCCCTGGCTGCGGCCAGGACCTTCTCCTTCAGACCGCCGATCCTGAGTACCTTGCCGCGCAACGTCACTTCTCCGGTCATGCCGATATCGGGGTCAACCGACTTGCCCGTAAGCAGGCTGGCAATGGCCGTAACCATGGTAACGCCTGCGCTGGGTCCGTCCTTGGGCAGTGCGCCTTCGGGAATGTGCAGATGAATGTCGATCTCTTCAAAGAAATCGGGCGGGATATTCATTTCACCGGCGCGGCTGCGCACGTAGCTCAGCGCGGCCTGGGCGCTCTCCTTCATCACGTCGCCCAACTGTCCGGTGAGCACAAAGCCCTTTTTGCCCGGCATCTTCGTCGCTTCAAAGAAGAGTATCTCGCCGCCGGTCATCGTCCAGGACAGGCCAACGGCGACACCGGGCATCCTGGTACGGTCTGCAATCTCTTCGCGCTGGAAGCGGCGCTTGCCCAGATACTCGACAAGAGAGTCCGGTGTAACGTGGACGGGCGAGAATGGCGCCTCAGCCACCGCCGTGAGCTGGGGAAGCGGGGCGGCCGGTTCTTTGCCTTCGCTGGACTGGCCGTTGGATGGGAGGCCTTCCCCGTTCACTGCCGGGTCCTCAATATAGCCCTGCTGGGACTGACTGTCGTCCAATCCCAAGGGTAGGGGCGGCTGGACCCAGTAAGGCTGCATGGCAGCGATGTTGGCGGCGACTTTGCGGCAGATCTTACCGATTTCACGTTCCAGGTTTCGGACGCCGGCTTCCCGGGTATAGTCATGAACGATCTTGCGCAAGGCCGCGTCGTCGAAGACAATCTCCCCCTCCCGGAGACCGTTTTCCCTGATCTGGCGTGCCACCAGGTACTGCTGGGCGATCTTGACCTTTTCGTGCTCGGTATAACTGCTGAGCTGGATGACTTCCATCCGATCGCGCAGCGGCCCCGGGATCGTGTCCAGCACGTTGGCGGTGGTGATAAACATGACTTCACTCAAGTCAAAAGGCACGTCCAGGTAGTGATCGCGAAACTCCCGGTTCTGTTCCGGATCAAGGACTTCCAGCAGCGCGCTGGTCGGATCGCCGCGAAAATCGCGACCCAATTTGTCCACTTCGTCGAGCATAAAGACAGGATTCTTCGATTCGACTCGTCGCAGACTCTGAATGATGCGGCCCGGCATCGATCCGATATATGTGCGCCGAAAGCCCCTAATCTCCGCTTCGTCGCGTACGCCTCCCAGGGCCAGCCGCATGAATTTGCGCCCCATTGCGCGGGCGATGCTAATGCCCAGGCTCGTCTTGCCCACGCCTGGCGGACCGACAAAACAGAGGAGAACCCCTTCGCGCTCGCGCCGGATCTTGTCACGGGCATCCTCTTCTTCTTCTTCCTCCCGCTGAGCCTTGCGGGCCGCGCGCAGCTTGCGCACCGCCAGATACTCGACAATGCGGTCCTTGATTTCGTCGAGTCCGTAATGGTCCTCTTCCAGGACTTTGCGTGCGTGCGAGATGTCCAGATTGTCCTCTGTCGTCTGCTGCCACGGCAAAGAGACCATCAGGTCGAGATAGGTCTTGATAACGCTGTACTCCGCCGCCTGAATAGGCATCCGCCGCATCCGGTTCAGCTCGCGCAATGACTCTTTGTGGGCCTCTTCCGGCATGCCGGCTGCTTCAATCCGTTCCTCCAGCTCGCGGATGTCGGCTTCCTGCTCATCCTCCTCGCCAAGCTCCTTCTGGATCGCCTTGATCTGTTCACGCAGAAAGAAGTCCTTCTGCATTTTCTCCATTTCGCCCTGGGCCTGGGACTGGATCTTGTTGCCCAGCTCCATCACGTCGACTTCGTTGTGCAGGAGCTGCGTCAAACTGAGCAGTTTTTCCTGCACACTATCGGTCTCCAGTATTTCCTGGGAACTGTTCATCTCCAGCCGCATACTGCTGGCGACGAGGTAGGCAAGCTGGCGGGCGTTCTCCACGTTGGCCGCCATTACGGCCAGTTCATCCGGCATCTGCCCGTCCAACTCGACCAGCCGCCGGAAAAGGTCCTGTACGGCGCGGGCAGTACCGTCGAGCTCCAGGCCCTCCTCCAGCGTTTCGGGCAGCACTTCAACGCGGGCGCGCAGATAGGGCTTTTCCTGGATATACTCCTTCAGGCGTATGCGCTCCAGGCCCTGGACGGCCAAACGGATCGTACCGTCAGGCGCCTTCAGCACGCGGTGTACCTGCGCCGCCGTCCCGATCTCGTAGATCTCCTCGGGGGAAGGCTCTTCGATCGATTCATCCTTGCTGGTCACGAGGGCGATTATGCGGCTCTGCGGCAGCGAGTCTTCGACCAGCTGAATGCTGCGCTCCTGGCCGATGGTGAGCGGAAGCCACATCATCGGATAGACGACTATGCCCCGCAAGGGCAGTACCGGCAGGTCGTCAGCGACGTCACTCAGCGAAGGCTTTTCCGAGTCCTCCCCGTCCGACTCGTCATTCTGGGCGCTGCCATCTTCTACCGGTGAGAGCTCGATCTCGTCGCCGGCCTCAGCCGTAGGGGCCTCGTCGACGGAATCTGCCACCTTCTCTTCCCCGGCGGACTCTTCTTCCTTCTCTGATTCCTGCTCTTCTTCTTTCTCTTCGTATTCCAAACTCATGATCGTCTCAACGCGTCTGAAAGGAATCCCGGTTAACCGTTTTGGCCGCTATAGTGTGTCAGCGATTTCGACCGCTGGTCCCTCTTGAGTGTTCTCGCTCTTTCGCGGCAGCCACTTGCTCTACCGAATCCCGACCAGCTGGGGAACAGTTTGAACATATTTCCCAGAAATTGCCGCGCTATAACGGCCCGAACCTGAAGTGGAACCGGACCGCAAATTAAGCTGAATTGTACCACAGCAACCGTGATTTCAAAGTGGGGATGCACCCTTTTTTCAGGGCAGTTGCATCTTGTTGCGTCAGTTTACCGGGAGGCCGACCGAAAAGCAGGGGCAGCCCTTGTGCCTGCCCTCTGCCCCCACCTGATGAATTTTTCAATTTTGCCAGGCTTGGCGTCTGCCCTGCGTCTCTCCAGGAACGCGTTAACAGTTCTTCTTACTGCCGCCACTGGCTGCACGGCAGATTGTTCCCTCCCAAAATCCGGGATGGCCCCCTCCACCTGGGTGCAGTCCAGATTCGGGGTGGGAACAATGGCAAGGCGTGGGGAGCGAGGAACTGGAACTGCAGGCACCTCTGCATGAGCTCGGATTATAGGCCGGCCGCGGTGATGTCTTTGGTGGAATCTTATGAAAGTTCGTCACTAATTGGGATGCGTTCATATGTACATGTTGGCTTGCGAATGCGGGCGGCGATGTGCGGACTTTGCCGATTTTGGACAGCTCTTGCGGGGGACTCCGGTTCATCATTTCAGTGGCTGAGGGACGGTCTTTCGGCGCCGCGGCGGGGGGGCGAAAGGGGCCGCGAAAGCGTTGCATTTTCCCAAAAAGTGATGCATTACTGGATA
>VXRG01000129.1 GCA_009838625.1 Caldilineaceae bacterium SB0664_bin_27 | reverse complement strand
GCTGGCATGAAATCCCCATCTGACCCTCTTCGCCCCTAATCTGGACTGCACCCGGGTATCCCTGCCTGCGGTGAGTCCGGCCGAACTGCAGTGGTCGGCGGATTGAAGCCCACGGTGGAGAATCCGATTCCGTGGTGCCTTTGTTTGTTTCGGTGTTTACTATCTCCTCTTGGTTCGGTTTTGCTAGGTGTCGGGAATGGAGTGATCGCAGTGAGGGCAATACTCGGACTCTTCCCAAATGGGAATGTGGCACTTTGGGCAGCTGGTGAGGCTCTTGTCTCCTTGATTTCTGAGGGCGATCCTTAGGTTTCTTCGTTCACTTGCCCGGCGGTTTATCCGCCATTCGTTATTCTTTCTTTCGCTGTAGTTCGTAGCATCGAGGATGTTTCGGATTGTAAACACAACTGCGATGAGGATGAGTATGATGGCGACTGCCATAGGGGGCCCTTTCGCAAGGTGGTAGATTGTCTTGGATGGTAACGGGACTTGAGCGGTGTGTCAAGTGGATTGCGTGTAGCGAAGTCCCTGATAATTGGCTATTGAGACCGTACGAAACCCCAGTACAAATGACATGACGGCGTTCAGTGCATTTGAACAGGTTTCTATTGGTTGATTGAGCAGCGTGACAATGTTGACCTTCAGGCTAGGAATCAGGAGGCCGACCGGTAAGAAAAGCGACAGCTTTGCCGTTAATCGAGGGAGAGACGGGGCGCTTGCCGCAACCGGAATGTCGACTCTAGCCTGAAGTCTTGCGAACGGGATGAGCATGCGAGTTGCTTCCCGGTCGAAAAACTACGCCATCGAAAATGACGGCGTGTGCGGGAAGCCGCAGCAGTGGCCTGCCTTACCCTTGCGGGGGTGAGGCGCTGGGTCAAGAGGCACTGTTTATTGCGCTCTGGTTTGCCTGATTGCTGTCACAAGCTATACTGGATGCCTGCGCTTCGTAAACACCATACACAAAGAGCCAAAAGGAGCACTGGATGACGGACTGGAAACCGGAAGTCGCCGTGGTCGGCGCCGGTGCGATGGGATGCCTGTTTGGAGGGCTCCTGGCCGAGGGCGGGCTGGACGTGACCCTCATTGACGTGTGGCAGGAGCATGTCGACCTCATAAACAAGAATGGGCTCCGGATGCTCGGATACGGGGGCGACCGGAACATTCCCGTGCGCGCCACAACCGATCCTGGCGGTATGGGACCGGTTGACGTTTTATTCGTTCAGTGCAAGGCGCCTTACACCCAAGACGCAGTCAGGAGAGTTCTTCACCTGCTGCGCGACGATAGTGTTGCCATTAGCTTTCAAAATGGGTTGGGGAACGAGGAAAACATAGGCGAGGTTACGGGAATGGAGCGCGTGTTGGGGGGCGTGACGGCCCAGGGCGCAGCGGTCGAAGGGCCCGGAGCGGTGCGCAACTTCGGCAATCTGCCCACGCACATCGGAGAGATGGGCGGGGGTGTCAGCGAGAGGGCGGAGCGGATTGCCGGCGCGCTTGACAGTGCCGGTCTGCAGACTTCGGCGGTCGCCGACATACGCCAGGCGATCTGGAAGAAGCTGCTGGCGAATATCGCAATCAGCCCGACGTCGGCGATAGCCAACATGACGATCAAGCAGGTCTTTGCCGTGCCGGAACTGAGAGAAACTGCATTTGAAGCGCTGGACGAAGCGGTTGAAGTGGCGCGTGCCGAGGGCATTGACCTAAATGCGGCTGAGACCCGAGAGGTGATAAACCAGATCGCAGGACCGGACGGTACCGGCGACAACAAGTCCAGCCTCTGCGTTGATATACTCAACCGCCGACCTTGCGAAGTCGATGTCATAAGTGGTGCAGTCGTGAGGCTCAGCCGCAAACATGACATCCCCACGCCTGTAAACAAGACTCTGGTTGCCGCGATCAAGGCGCTTGAAAGCCACTACTTGAATTGACGTTCGATGAGAAACAAGGTGATCGCCGCCCAGGATGCCGCCGCTCTGGTCCCCGACGGCGCAACGCTGGGGACTGTTGGCGGCGGAGGCGGCCTGGTAGAGGCCGATGCGCTGCTTGCGGCGGTCGAGGAACGCTTTCTCTCCACCGGCGCACCGAGGGGACTACGCGTAATCCACTCCCTTGGAATCGGTGACCGCGACCGTCGAGGACTTAACCGCCTGGCCTACGAGGGCCTGGTGCAGAAGGTGATCGGCGGCCACTGGATTTGGTCGCCGCGCATGCAGGCGCTGGCGCGTGACGATAAAATTGAGGCCTACATTTTGCCTGCCGGCGTAACCGCACAGCTGATGCGGGAGATTGGCGCGGGCAGGCCTGGACTGATTACCCACGTCGGCCTGGGAACTTTCGTCGATCCCCGCCAGGACGGCGGCCGGATGAACAGATCGGCCCAGGACGAGCTGGTCGAGTTGATCGAGATAGATGGCCGGACGTTGCTGCGCTACAAGCCGTTTCCCGTGGACGTTGCGCTCTTGCGGGGCAGCTTCGCGGACGTGGACGGCAACATCAGCATGGAAGAAGAGCCGGCCAACCTGGAAGCCTTCGCGATGGCACTCGCCGCTCATAACAGTGGCGGCAAAGTCGTTTTCCAGGTGCGGGGCCTGGTGGAATCGGGCATGATTCCAGCCCGCCAGGTGCGGATTCCGGGTGCGCTGGTTGACGCCGTGGTTGTCGAGCCCGAGCAGCCCCAGTGCCATGCATTCTTCTATGACCCCTCTATCTCAGGACAGGGAAGGGAAGAGGAGCACTTGAATGCAGGTCAGGAGAAGTCGACGGCGGTGGACGAGCCATCGGGACCAAGGGCGATCATCGCGCACCGGGCCGCCCAGGAACTCTTTGAGAACGCTGTGATAAACTTCGGATTCGGTATTCCCGACGGAGTTGCCAAACTGGTGGCCGCGCGCGGCGAGACAGAGCGCTACTACCAGACGATAGAACACGGCACCTACGGCGGAGAGCTGCTGGACGGCGTTCTTTTCGGCTTTGCCCGCAACGCCAGCTGCATGATCGACTCGCCTTCACAATTCGACCTCTACGGCGGAGGCGGGCTGGACATCGCTTTTCTCGGATTCGGCGAAATGGACGGGAAAGGAAATGTCAACGTCTCGCGACTGGGAGGGACGACAGTTGGACCTGGCGGTTTCATAGACATCGCACAGAATGCGCGCACGGTCGTCTTCTGCGGCACTTTCGAAGCCAAGGGAGTCGACTATGAAGTCGGAGAACATAGCGTAACCATCAAGCGCCACGGCCAGATTCGAAAGTTGGTTGATCAGGTCGATCAGATCACCTTTAGCGGTCATCATGCCTTAAAGAGCGGGCAGAAGGTCCTCTGCATAACAGAGCGGGCGGTCTTTGAACTGACATCGGAGGGAATGTGTTTGCGGGAAATTGCCCCAGGCATTGTCCTTGAGGTGGACGTACTGGACCGGATGGGGTTTACTCCAATCGTGCCTGCCGAAGTGCCTCTGATGCCGTTTCTGGCGGGCGGTCGACCGTCAGACTGACGGCCCGACAACGGGCCTCTCCAAACCACGTACAGGCAAGCGAGACCTTGCCGACCAATCGCATTTCACCAGGAAAGAGCAACCACATAATGACCGACAAGTCCACATTGCCCCCGCCGCCCAGCTTTGCCGACGTTCTGGCAGCGCACAAAGTGTTGCGCAACTATCTTAAGCCTACGCCACTACACAACTATCCGGTACTCGACGCAGCCGTGGGAGCCGAGGTCTGGGTAAAGCACGAGAACTACCTGCCGATTGGCGCCTTCAAGTTGCGGGGTGGCATCAATTTCATGGCGCAGTTGCCTGTCGAGCAGAGGAGAAAGGGCGTAGTGACAGCCTCTACCGGCAATCATGGCCAGTCTGTGGCCTACGCAGCGCGAATGTTTGGCGCAAAGGCGGTAATCTCCGTCCCGGAAAACGCCAATCCGGTAAAGCTGGAGGCAATGCGCGCCAACGGCGCCGACGTGCGTCTGAACGGCGTCGACTTTGAGCAGGCAAAAAAGCATGGCGAACGTATCGCGGCCGAAGAGGGATTGCAGTTCGTCTCTTCGGGGGATGAACCGGCGCTGATCGCCGGTGTGGCGACGCATACGCTTGAAATCCTTCAGGAGAAGCCGGACATTGGAGCCATCATCGTACCGGTGGGCGGGGGAAGCGGCGCCTCTGGCGCTTCGATCGTCGCCAAGGGGATCAACCCCGGCATTCGTACCGTGGCGGTGTGCGCAGACGCTTCGCCGGCCGCCTATCTGGCTTGGCGGGACCAGGCATGGCGGGAGGCTCCGAACAAAACGGCTGCAGAGGGGCTGGCGACGGGCGCCCCCTATATGCTGCCGCAATCGATCCTGTGGGACCTGCTGGACGACTTTGTCACGGTTTCGGAGGAGGAGCTGTTTGCCGCGGTGCGCATGTACCTCGAGACGGCGAAGACTCTTGCCGAACCGGCCGGGGCCTCGCCCCTGGCTGCGCTCCTCAAGTTGCGAGACGAACTTGCGGGAAGAAAGGTAGCGCTGATCCTCAGCGGGGGGAACATTTCACCGCAGCAGCTGCGCTTGGTCCTGGACAACAGTGACTGAGCAGACCTGGAGTCCAGTTACGCCTCAGAAGACGGAGCCTCCGTTTCCCCAGACTCTTCTGCTCCATCGTCGTATGTCAGCAACAACTGGCGCAGCGCCGCCAAGTCCTGTTCTTCGACGAATCTGTGCAGGGTGCGGCTGCTCTCCAGCAGCGTCTGTCCGAATTGGCTCTGGGCAAACATGCGCAGATCTTCTTCGAGCGGGTCGGTGATGCGGTGATCGGAGACGACCTTGCCGTCCTGCATTCGCAGGATCCGTTGCGTCGCCTGGGCAACGCGGCGGTCATGAGTTACAACGACGATTGAAGTTCCTTGGCTGCTGTTGAGCTCTGCGAGCAAGGTCAGGATCTCATCGCTGCTCTGGCTATCCAGCGCACCGCTCGGTTCATCCGCCAGGATCAGCGACGGGCTGTTCGCGAGCGACCGGGCAATCGCCACACGCTGGCGCTGTCCTCCTGAAAGTTGACCGGGAAGATGGTTGCGGCGGTCCGCCAGGCCGACCAGCTCCATCAGATGCACGGCCCGTTCTTTGCGCTCCTTGCGGCTGCCTATCTGGCCCTGCAGAGGTACTTCGACGTTTTCCTGGGCTGTCATGGTCGGCAGCAGGTTGTGCAGCTGGAAGACGAACCCAACCGTCCTGGCGCGAAAGCGGTCCACATCTTTCAGTTTCGACAGGTCCTCGCCAGCTACCCAGACCGTACCTTCGGTCGGTTGGTCGAGAGCGCCGAGCATGTTCAGCAGCGTACTCTTGCCGCACCCGCTGGGTCCCATAACCGCCACGAACTCACCGGTCTGCACTTCGACCGATAGTCCATCGAGCGCGCGTACGGCGGTTTCTCCACTACCGTAGATTTTCGTCAGGTTTTTAACTCGGACGATAGGTTCGACTGAATGCTTGTGTTCCATGGCTTCAGCGAGTGAATCCGTTGACACGACTATTGACCGGTCCAGCTGTGATAAGTCCAGTATCGCAAAGAATATCCTACTGGGGCGAGACGAGAATGTTCACGAAGGCGGTCATGCCCCAGCGCAAGTTGCCATCCAGCTGCGGGACTTCCACGTGGACCGTGAAGTTGGTGCTGCCCCTGTCGCTGGTGCTTACCGGTGCGATGTGGGTGATGATACCGTCGAAGATCTGGTCCGGCAGGGAGTCGAAGGTGACCTCCACCTTCTGGCCGCTCTCAAGTTGGACAACGTCCGTTTCGCGAAGGTCGGTTGTCTCAACGTGCATGCTGCCGGTATCGCCCAGAAGGACGAGCACCTGACCGGGTGTAACAAGCTCGCCGCTGCGAACGAGAAGTGCGCCCACCTGGCCGGAGAACGGGGCCACTATCTGGGACTGGCCCACGTGGGCTTGTGCGCTGGCAAGCTGGGCCCTGGCTGTGCCTATTCGCGCCAGTGACACTGCGATGTCCTCGAGCGAAGCGCCTTCTCTTGTCCTGCGTAGATTTGCCTGCGCGCTGGCGAGCGCGGCTTGGGCGGATTGCACACCTGCTTCGGCAGCCGGTATCTGGCTCTCCGCGACTGAAACCCGGGACAGCGCCTCCGTAATGCGTGACCTGGCGACAGCCAGCCGCTGCTCAGAAGCCCCCTGGGTGGCAACGGCGAACTCGGCCTGGGCCGCCTTCAACGACTTTGTGGCCTGTTCGAGTTGCAGTGATTCCAGAAGCGTACTGCCGATCGTAGGATCTCCTCGCACTGCGTTGTAGGTAGCCTGAGCGTGGTCCAGGGCAGCCTGCGCGACTTCGACGCGGGCGGCTGCTGCGGCCCTTTCCGCCTCCGTAGGGCCTGCAGCCAGTTCATCGTACTGTTCACGGGCAATCTGGACTTCCACCTGGTAAAACTCGACACTTTTTTGTGCTTCCAGCAGCCTGCCGGCGGCGAGTGAAACCTGGGCTTCCGCAGTGGCAACGCCAGCTTCGGCAGCGGCGACTTCGGCTTCACTGGCGCCTGACAGCAGGCTGGAATGGGCTGCCTCGGCTTCGGCTAAGGTTGCAGCCGAGATCTCGACCTGGCTCTCTGCCGTCGGGTTTTCGAGCTGAATCAGCAGCTCCCCGGGTTCCACCCAGTCGCCTTCTTTGACATGCAGAGTCTTAACGATTCCGCCCTGTAAAGGAGCCAGGTTGGCCCAGACGGAGGGAAGCAGCTTACCCGAGGCCCAGATGACTGAATCCAATTCCGGGTCTTCTTGTTCCTGCGATCCCGCCTCCGCGTCATCTACGGAAGACTCACTGGTCTGGGGAAGAAGCGAGGGGTTGACATAGGTAAGGTAGGCCCAGCCGCCCGCGACAAGAATGACAATCAGTCCTAGGACAATCCAAACTCGTTTCATCTTTTTCCTTCTTCACACACCGCGCATCAGCCGTCACGGTGGCAATTGCTTTAGCTTCGTATTCACTCATAGCGCAGCGCTTCGACCGGCTGCAATCTGCTTGCCCGCCAAGCCGGATAGAAACCGCCTATGAGGCCGAGCAAAATGGCAAGACCGACTGAGATCACAAAGGTCCCTGGTTCCCAGGCAGGACGCAACATTGCGCCTCCGGCGAAGGGAATGGAAGAGAGTCCCGTGAGTAGTGCAACCGCGCCGATGCTTCCCAGGAGAGCCGACAAGAGGCACAGCAAAAGGCTCTCTTGAACGATCTGCGACAAAATCCGTTTTCCAGGCCAACCCAGCGCACGCAGCGTTCCGATCTCCCTTGTGCGTTCGTATATCGACATGATCATGGTATTGGCAACGACGATCCCGCCTACAATCAGCGCCAGCATCCCAATTGCGCCCGCGATTCCCTGCATGGAGGCGATATCGTCCGTACTTTGGGCAAATTCGCTGCTAATGCTGGCCCTGACTTTGGGAAATCGCTGGTTTATGGCGTCCTGGACTGGTAGGGCCATTGCCGGATCTTTGACGTCTACGAACAGGAAACTGACGTTTCGAGGACGATTCAGGATGCGCTGCGATTCTCGCAACGCCAGGATTCCACCGCCCTCCTCCCAGGCAACACCTGTCTCAAAGATACCAACGACTCTGTAGCGATTGTTGTAGAGAGTCATTGTGTCGCCCAATTCGAGGTCGTATGAATCGGCGGCGTTGCTCCCTATGATTATCTCGGATGGGCGCTGGACGCGCCTTCCTTCTGTAAGTTTGTAGTGGTCCATGGCCGCGCTGTTGGGCTCGAGACCAAAGATGAAGAAAAGTGGCAGCTCAGGTGTGAGAACGAATCCCAGAACCATGGGACTTACCGATTCAACCTGGGGCATACCCTGGATCTGGCGCATGACACGCTCATCGACGCTGCTCAGCGACAGGTCAGGAACGTCCCGCTGCATTACCGTGATGTTTCCCGGGCTGCCAGTACCTGCCAGGTTATTCATCTGCCCGATCAAACCGGTAGTGAGGCCCCCCAGCATTACCAGTGTACCCACACCGATTCCGATTCCGGCGGCGGCAAGGAGAGTGCGGTTCCGCCGCCGCCACAGGTTACGAAAACTCTGACTTCCGATCCGGCTCAGGAGTCCCGGCTTGAAGTCGGAAGCCGTACCGCCCTCGTAGGAGAGGGCTTCTACCGGCCGAAGTCCTGCAGCACGCCAGGCCGGGTAGACTCCCCCTACAAGACCAAGAAACAACGCTGTTACGAGCCCCTGAATGATTATTGCTGGCGTAAATGCTCCCTGGAGCAGGACACCCATTCCGGGTACGGTGCCCGCCAGTTTTGCCAGGCCGATTCCCATGAGTACACCGACTACGCCCCCGGCCGCGCTCAGGGCCATCGATTCCCCCAGGATGATCCACAGGACACGCCAGCGACTCCAGCCGAGGGCCCGCAAGGTACCGATTTCGCGGGTGCGCTCCAGGACGCTCATGACCATCGAGTTCATCATGCCGAGGCCGCCGATGAAGATTGCTATTGCTGCAATGCCCCAGGCGAATCCCTGCATCATCTGCTCATACTGTTGATTGCTCTCGCGTTCGCTGGTTTTGCTGACCTTCAGTTCCAAATCAAGAGATTCAATTCGTTCGATAGTTGCGCTGGCATCCTCGCCGCGACGCAATCCAATCTCGTAGAGACTGACCTTTCTCTCGAATTGGGCCGCGGTTTGGGCATCTTCCAGGGTGACGACGCCGCCCGACTCTTCGATTCCCTGGCCGGTCTCATATATGCCGACGACTCGGAAAGGGGTCCCGTGGATGCGTAAGTTGTCGCCGACCGAGATATCGATCGATTCAGTTGCACGCCTGCCGATCACCATCTGCCCGGGACCGCTCACCGGTTTGCCTTCGACGACGCGATAGTGGTCCATGGCGGTGCTGCCGATTTCGTAGCCGAAGAGGAAAAAGAAGGGAAGTCCCGGAGTCGTAACCCAGGTATAGACGCCGGGCTCCACCCGCTCCACACCTGGAACGGCAAGCAGGCGCTCGCCGACTGTTTCGTCGATACTGCTGAATGCGGGGTCCATCGCCTCAGCCTGGGTGATCAGCAGGTCGTTGCTGCTGCCTCCCACAACCAGGGCGAAATTCGAGGTGATCCCTTCTGCGATAGAGCCCAGCGCAACTACGGCAGCGACGCCAATGGCGATCCCGAGGAGGGTCAAGCCGCTTCTGACCGATCGCCGGGTCAGGTTCTTTAGTATCATTCGAAGTCAGTACTCTGAAATCGGTCTACATTCTGCCTGCATGAGTCTGCCGACAGAGAGAGTTAGTCCACCCGAAGGACTGTACCTTTCGTCCTGCAGTACAATCAGATTCGACATGACTCCACCTGCCCAAACTGCTCTTGTGGGCCAGGTTCAGACTTCATCTTCTCATTTTGTGGGGGAAAGAGACTGACGGCACTATGTCAGATTCCTGACACTAGGCTTTGTCGGCTGACGCGGGCACAACTTGGAGAAGCGCCGCCATGTCAGCCGCCAAGGCGTGCACCTCGCCGGCTACTTCCACCAGCATGGGTCCGTCAAATGGGGCTTGTTCGCGAAGGAAGACTTCTGCGTTCAGATGCAATCCCAGCCCTCTGAGATAGGCGAGCCGGTCCTTTTCCTGACTCAGGACGCGCACAAGGCGATAGGCTTGGCCGGCCTTGGATTGCGAGAGGGGGTGTCCGGGCGTGTGAATGACCTCACCATTCTTTGAGGGAATAGGATCGCCGTGAGGGTCCACCTTGGGGTAACCCAGAGAGGCGGCTATGGCATCCTCCAAACCCTCACTTATGACGTGCTCAAGGCGATCAGCCTCTTCGTGCACGCTGTCCCAGGGAATGTCCAGTGTCTTGTGCAGGAAGAGTTCCAGCAAGCGATGGTGGCGCAGAATCTCTAGTGCGACCCGCCGGCCGGTTGGGGTGAGCGCTACCGCCTGATGGCGGCGATAAATGACCAGGTCCATCTTCGCAAGCTTCTTCACCATGTTTGTCGCAGAGGCAGGCGTGTAGCCGAGATACTCGGAGAGGACCGAATTTGTGACCTGATCGCCGCGTGCTTCCAGGACATAAATGGCTTTCAAGTAATCTTCCTGATTGGTTGAAAGCGGGCTGCTGATTTCGGAGGAGTAGTTTTTAGTCATGGCTAAATTGTATCCGCGAAATGTGCTCATGTCAAGTCAGCATGTTGGGCGGGTGCAGTCCAAAATGGGGGTGAGCTATACTGATAGGGAGATTGGGAGAGAAG
>VXRG01000091.1 GCA_009838625.1 Caldilineaceae bacterium SB0664_bin_27 | reverse complement strand
TTTTTCACTCCGCCGCCCCCCACCGAGAGCAACCCCTCTCTATGCGTCGGCAGCGTCCGCTGGGTCTCCGAGCCCGGGCAGGAGGCCTGCCCCGAGGGGGACGAATAGGGGAACAGACGGCGGTCTGGTTGCTGCCAGAAGAGTGCGATTGTTGGTCCCAATTGTGAGATACGCTCGATAGTGCAGTTCCGACTATTGCGATTCCAAGTTGCACGACTCTCAAGAAAAGGCGAAAATAGTCAGTATACGCCCATCTAATTCCCGCCAAGTGGAGAGTCGAACGATGAGTGACAACTACCAACGAGATGGCTTCCTCCATGTCAGGCAGGCGATTCCGCCGGCCGACCTCGAACCGTTGCGCGCCTGCATCCACAGACAGGTAGGCGCCTACGCCACAGAAATGTTCAACGACGGCAAAATTGGGGACCCCTTCGACGACCTGCCCTTCGGCCAGCGCCTTGCCGCCCTCCACCGCGACAACGAGATCCGTCTCCGATCATGGAACCAACCCGCTCTCGGCCCCGAACTGCACGCACTCATTCAACATCCCGGAATCGTTGATGCTCTCGAACCCCTCCTGGGCCCGAATGTCAGCTTCAACGGCGACTACCATCTGCGCCCCAAAATGCCGGACAGCGAGCTGACCGCCTTTCCATTGCATCAGGACAGCCAATATTACGGCAAACAGTCCCGCCACGCGCACATCATCACAGTCTGGATCCCACTTGTCGACGTCGACGAAATTAACGGCTGCCTCTACCTGATCCCCGGCAGCAACGCCTGGGAGCTGATCGACAGCAAGCGCGACAAGAATATGAACATGCGCTCGTTCGAGGACCCGGAAGAACGCGGCACGCCGGTTCCCATGCCCATGAAGATGGGCGACATTCTCCTCTTCTCCAACATGACCTTCCACGGCAGCAAGGTTAACCGCACGGACGAGGTCCGCTGGAGCATCGACATCCGGTATTGCCGCACTCCGGGAACGTATGATGCGCCGCAGGAGGTCCTTGACGGCGAGGCGTTCATGCTGGAAAAACTGGAGCGGACAAAGCGGCCACCTTTTGTCGTGCGCGGCCAGGGAGCCCCTGCAACCTACGCCGATTGGCAGGCAGCCTTCGCCGCACTCTTCGGCTGACGGTCTACTTCCAAGTCGCCGGCGAGCTTCCCGGCTGCCGGCCGCTTCCACAACCCAAAAAGTTCACCGACCAGAACGCAAAGGAGCAGTTGTGCACATACATCCACGCTCAGTCGCCAGCAAGGTATTCGACGTCTGGCGCAGCCCAGGACGATTTACGAAGAATCCCGATATCATCGAGCTGCCGTCCGGCCGGCTCATGCTCATCTACTCTGACACCGACTCCCACTGGTCCCAGGTAAACCAAGTGCTCACCTTGCTTGCCAGCGACGACGGCGGGCACACCTGGTTCAAGCACAGGGAGATTGATCAGGCGAACCTCCAGGATGGCGACGAACGCCTCGTCACGCCCCGTCTCAGCCGGCTCAACGACGGCCGCCTCGTTGTGATCATCGACCACGACGACCACGGCCACTTTCACGAGGACCAGCCCCCCGGCAACTGGCTCTACTGGAGTGAAGACGACGGCGACACGTGGACGGATGCCCAAAAGCCCCACATCATGGGATTCGAGCCCGACCGCATCCTCGATCTGCCAGACGGCAGACTCGGCGTCGTCTCCCACATCATGCGCGGTGAAACGCAGGAGTTCGCCGTCATCCTCTCCTGCTCCGAAGACGGCGGCGAGACCTGGTATGAAGCGGCCACGGTCGCCCACGACGGCTACCACCGAGTCTGTGAAGGCGCCATCGTACTGCTCGACAACCCGGAGGCCACCGGCGGGCAGGAGCTGGCCTGCATCATGCGCGAAAACCACCATGCCGGCATCCCCAGTTTTGTCACCTTCTCGACCGACAGCGGCCGGACATGGTCTCCCCGCCAGATGTGCCCCTTCGCCCTCGATCGCCCATACGCCAAACAGCTCCCCGACGGGCGCATCTTCGTCAGCGGACGCCACGTAAACGGGCCCCTTGGGACGTATGGCTGGTGCGGCGACATCAAGGCCGAAGCAGGCACCTACCAGATCGGCGGTCCCCGCCGCAAGTACCAGGCCAGTTTGAAGGACATTGCGCTCGTCATCGACAACCTGCCAGGCCACGAAGCCCGCTACTGCCTACTGCCCCCTGAATCAGCCCGCAGCGATATCCACATGGATGCGCTGGTCAAGGTAGAAGGCCGCCCCGGACAGTCTGCCGCCTTCATGTCGATTTCAAAGCTGGGCGTCGTTGTCAACATCGCCGCTGACGGGATCTGGAGCCGCCAGGGGGCAGACTTCCGCCACTCCGTAGATATGACGGAATACCATGCCATCACCATCCGCCACCACCGCGGCCTTCTGCGGATTCAGGTAGACGGTGAAACCGTAATCAACCAGTGCATATTCCGCGAGGAGAAGCCGATCGGCGACTCCCGCCGCACCGGCCCTCTGAGCGGCTACACCCAATTCGGTCAACCGGGCACCGGCGGTCGAAGCTTCTGGCGTTACTTTTCCTATCGCGTGCAAAACCCGACGCTGGAAGATTTCGCCTGGGAATGGGGTGAGGAATCGGGCACCTTCCCAGACGATTACCAGCGCAGCCGCATGATCCAGATTCACGGCAATCACCCTGAACAGGTCCCTGCGCCCGATCACGGTTACTCCTCCTGGCTGATGCGCGAGGACGGCACGATCATGTGGGTCGACTACACAAATTACGGCGACCCCGCCGGGTCCAGCCACCTGGTCGGTGTCTTCATCAATCCGGAAGATATCGACTGAAAGGACCGATAGAGCATGGGCGCAAGCAAAAACTCGGGTCAACCCTGGCATGAGCAGGAGCACCTGTTCACCAGCGGCGACGGCCGATACCACACATATCGAATCCCCGCGCTTGCCGTATCCACTCGCGGCACGCTTCTGGCCTTCGCGGAAGGCCGTAAGCTTGGTCGCGGCGACGCGGGTGAAATCGACCTCATTCTTCGCCGCAGCTTCGACAACGGCCGCACCTGGACGCCCATTCAGGTGGTCGTCACTGAGGCCGGCATGACCTGCGGCAACCCCTGCCCCGTTGTCGAACGCGAGACCGGCGCCATCTTTCTTCCGTTCTGCAAGAACCTCGCGGACGGCGGCGAAACCATGATTTGCGAAGGCAAGGCGCCCCGAACAGTCTGGGTTACCCACAGCGTCGACGACGGTCAGTCCTGGAGCGAGCCGCGCGAAATTACGGCCTCCGTCAAAGATCCCAAGTGGACGTGGTACGCCACGGGCCCCTGCCACGGCATCCAGCTCGACAGCGGCCGCCTCGTCGTCCCCTGCGACCATATCGTCGGCCTCCATCTCGACCGCAGCCGCGACCCGTACCACTCCCATGTCATCTACAGCGATGATCGAGGCGAAACCTGGCAGCTGGGCGGCGACGTCGAGGTCGGTACAAATGAGTGCGCGGTCGCCCAGCTAGCGGACGGCAGCCTCTACATCAACTGCCGCAACTTTGTCCGCGGCACGCAGAGGGCCGTCTCCCGCAGCTATGACGGGGGAGAGACCTTCACAGACTTCGAGTGGGACGAAGCGTTGATCGAACCGGTCTGCCAGGGCAGCCTGGACGCGCTATCCCGCGGTCAGCTCCTCTTCGCAAATCCGGCCAGCACGCAACGCGAAAACCTGACGGTCCGCCTGAGCACGGACGGCGGCCGCACCTGGCCCGTTGCCCGTTCACTGTACGCAGGACCATCCGCCTACTCCGACCTGGCTGCACTGCCCAACGGCGAACTCTACTGCCTCTACGAGAGCGGAGAAAGTCAGCCCTACGAGCGTCTTGCCCTGGCCCGTTTCAACCTCGCGTGGTTGGAGGACGAGGCGGAGCAGTGATCACGGCTCCACCACGATTCCCACAGACTTCTCTGTTCCGCAATTGAGTTCTCAACGGCTTCACCTCCTTTGCGGCAGTGCCGAACGAAGCCGGCCCAGGATGGAGCATAGCCTCATGAACCGGCTTGCCAATGTGAGAAGAGGTGCGCCTTTTCTCCTGGCGTTGCTCTGCGCGCTGATTCCGGTTTCGGCCTGCGTACCCGTAGGCGGAACCACCGGACCGGCTGTGAACGTCTCCGTCCGGGCCCATAATGTCTCGCCGCAGCCCTGCGAGAATCGCTTCGTCGCGCACACGCTCGACCACACTACCTCGATCGAAGGCGAAGTCGTTCGCACATACGACAGCAACGGATCCGGCCTGGGCGTCAACGATCTCGACGGCGACGGCGACCTCGATCTCGTGCTGGCAAATCTGGCCGGACCCAACGCCATCTTCTGGAATGAAGGCAACTTATCCTTCCGCAAGCAGGCGTTCCCCCACGGACAGTCGCGCGGCGTTAGTATCGTAGACATCGACGGCGACGGCTGGCTCGATATTGTCTTTGCCCACCGCGTCACGCGGCCCCTTGTCTGGATGAATGACGGCCACTCCCTTGGCTTCGAGGGCGCGGCCGGCGAACCGACTCAACGAGTCGTCAAACGGATTCCTGGGTTCACGCGAGTAGACTGGTTTGCAGCCCCCCAGAAAGCCTACACACTCGCGTGGGCGGATCTCGACGGCGACATCGACCTCGACTTCGTCCTCGCCACCTACCAGACCGAATACACCCGCGTCGATCCGCACGACCTCGCCAACGGCGGCGTCGTCTACTACGAGAACAGCGGCGAAGACTTCGTACCCACCCACCTCGCCACCTATTCCCAGGCCCTCGCCCTCCTGCTCATCGATCTCAACCAGGACGGCCGCCTCGACATCTGGGCAGGCCACGACTTTCTCATGCCCGACCAGGTCTGGCTGTGGTCACCGCAGGGCTGGACTGAGACGGCAACCTTCAGCGAAACCGCCCAAAACACCATGAGCTTCGCGGTCGGCGACATCGACAACGACGGCCGTCCCGAAATCTTCTCGGCCGATATGAAACCCTACCCCGATACGCCTGAGGTGATGGCTGACTGGGCTCCCCTCATGGAGATGATGGCCGACGCCAATATCGCCGGTGACCAGCAGATAATCGAAAACGTCCTGCAGGTTCCCTCCGATGCACTTGGCTACAGCAATGAAGCCGTCGCCCGCGGCCTGCAGGCCAGCGGCTGGAGCTGGTCCGCCCAATTCGGCGACCTCGACCAGGATGGCTTCGTCGATCTCTACGTCGTAAACGGCATGGCTGCTGTCGATATGTTCGGACATCTGCCCGGCGCCGAACTCGTCGAAGAGAACCTGGCCTACCGCAACGACGGCCGCGGCTACTTCCAGCCTGTCCCGTCCTGGGGTCTCAATGCCACCGAGGGCGGGCGCAGCATGGCAATGGCCGACCTCGACAATGACGGCGACCTCGACATCATCGTCAACAACCTCCTCGCCCCTTCCATGATCTACGAGAACCGCCTCTGCGGCGGCAGCAGCCTCACGGTCGACCTGCTCTGGCCCAACAGCAAGAACACCCGCGCCATCGGCGCCAACCTTTCACTCCACACCACCGCCGGCACCTTCACACGGACGCTCCGCTCCAACAGCGGCTACCTCACCGGCGAACCGTCGCAGGCCCACTTCGGCTTCCCCTCCGCCAGCACGCCCCTCCTGCTTGAAATCCACTGGCCCGATGGCTCCAACTCCGCCCTGTTAGTTCCCTTCACAGCCGGCGGCCGCCTCTTCGTGGAACGAACAGACTGACGCCCTTGTCGGCGGCCAGCTCCTGGACGCGGTCGAGGCGCTTGAAGTTCCCCTCTTCGCAGTAGACCTTGACAGCGAGCTGATCAAACGACTCGGTAAATGTGTCAAGGTTGTCGCGACGGAAGTGGCCGCTGAAGAAGCCCCCTGCCAGACCGGACCAGACAAATAGCGTGACGTCGTTCTCGCGGCACCAGGCGCGCGCCCTCACCTGCTGGCCCGCTGACGCTGACGCCGTCGTAGGCGTCGATCTGGCCGGCTTCTTTGGCTGCGTGGCGTGTCTCGACAATCGGGCCGACAGGCTTTTCGGGATCGTCCTTGTGCAGCAGGTAGAGATCGATGCTGTCCACCTTGGAGCGCGCGAGACTGTCGTGGAGGTCGGACTGGATGTCGTAGGGCGTGACCCGTTTTCGGTCCCGGCTGTTGTGGGCGCCATTGCCCAGGATGACGATCTCGTCGCGCAGGCCGCGTTTATTGATCCACTGACCGACTGCGCGTTCATTGTCGCCGTCGCAGTAGAGGTGGGCAGTGTCGAGGCGGTTGCCGCCGGCAGCGTGGAAGGCGTGAGCCACTTGACTTTCCCATCGCCAGACTGTAAAATCCCGACGGAACGAACAAAACTGCTGGCGGCCCCTGGCCACTTGAGTCCGAACAACCCGGACCCGCTCCACACAACACCAGCTACTCCATTGGACTCAACCATCATAGTCATTTACTGAATCCCTTCAGGTACACGAGGAGAATGCTCAATGTCAACAACAATCAGCCGCCGCTCCATGCTCAAGTGGATGACTGCCGGCAGCGCCACCGCAGCCTTGGCAGCCTGCGCCATGCCCGCCGCAACCGACACGGGTGGCGACGCCGAAATGGCCGACATGGAAGACATTACCATCGGCTGGGCGAGACACGGCTCCGAGGGCGACGTACCCACCGAAACCGGGCTCGCCGAGCTCTTCAAGTCCAAGCATCCCGGCGTCACAGTCGAACCCCTCGTCCTCCCCTGGGGTGACTACAACACCAAGATCCCCGTCATGGTCGCCGGCGGCACAGCGCCCGATACCTTCGGCTGCCACCCAGCACTCATGGCCGAAACCCACACCGCCGGCGGCTCCATCCCGCTGACCGACTTCATCGATGCCTACGGCGCCGACCTCAACTACGATGACGTCGTCTATCACGGCGACGCTCTCTTCGATGGCGTCGTCTTCGGTCTGCCCCAGAAGTCCTGCACCCACCAGCTCCGCTATAACAAGACCCTGCTCCAGGAAGCCGGCATGCCCCTCCCCGGCGAGCTTTACTGGGAACAGGGCGCCGATGGCTGGAACTGGAACACCTTTATCGAGATGGGCAAAGAGCTCACCAAGGACCTCGACGGCGACGGCGAGACCGACCAGTACTTCTACGGCGGCTCCGGCGGTACTAACCAGCTTGCCCTCATCCGCGCCGCCGGCGGCGAAGTCTTCGACGAGGCCGTCTCCACCTGCACTATCAACAGCGCCGATGCCGTCGAAGGCATCAAGTTCATGGCCGATCTCGTACTCGAGCACAAGATTCAGCCTCCGCCCGAAATGCAGGCCAACGAACTGGGCATCAACTTCAACACCGGCAGAATCGTGATGGCCGGCGGCACCACATGCGACTCCGTGCGCGACCTGCGCGAAGGCTATGAACTCCCCTTTGAGTGGGATTTCGTCCTCGTGCCCGCCGGCAAAGCCGGCTTCCGCTGCTGGGGCGATACCGATCAGATCGTGGTCTCCTCCGCCAGCGAGTACGCCCAGGAAGCCTTTGACTGGGCTGCCTACCGCAGCAGCCTCGAAGCCTGGGAAGAAGGCTACGACAGCGGCATCAAGCTCGCCTTCTCCGACGGCCCCACCCGCTACTCCATCTTCGAGTCCAAGGCCTATACCGAACCGCTTGGCGCGCTTGACATACCCATGATCCGCGAAGGGTATATCAACACCATCCCCAACCCCTTCGTCCCGCGCAGCCCGCAGCCCTACCGCGTGCTTTTCACCGTCATGACCACAGAGGTCGACAACGCCCTGCGCGGCGCCAAGTCCGCCCAGCAGGCCGCCGACGACATGTGCGCACAGATCGAAGAAATCCTGGCCGAGAACGCCTAGTATTCCCGCCGCCGTCTGATCAGGCGGCCCCTGATGGGACGTGGAGCGCGAGGCCCCCCGCCTCCCGTCCTCCCTGAACCTGCTATCGCCGAGCCTGATACCTATGAGTCGGTCCCTGATACTGGGCAAGAGCAGACTCTACTGGAAAAACGTCTTCGAAGGCTACGCCTTCATCTCCCTGTGGATCGTCGGCTTTGTGGTCTTCACCGCCGGCGCGCTCCTCGGTTCCTTCTCCATCAGCCTCACCAAGTGGAACATCGTCGGAACGCCCGAGTTCATCGGCCTCGAAAACTACCAGAAGATGTTAGATGACGAATTCTTCTGGCAATCGCTCAAAGTGACAATCATCTTTCTCTTCAACGTACCGTTGAATCTCGCTTTGGGCCTATTCCTGGCCATGCTCCTCAACCAGAAAATCCGCCTCATCGGCTTCTTTCGCACACTCTTCTACCTGCCCAGCGTGACCGCCGGCGTGGCCGTCTCTCTGCTCTGGATGTGGATCTTCAATCCCCGCTTTGGCGTCATCAACGTATTGCTTAAGGGCATCGGCATCAAGGGCCCTGCCTGGCTCGGCAGTGAGACCTGGGCGCTGCCCGCCCTGATCGTCATGAGCGTCTGGGGCGTGGGCGGCGGCATGCTCATCTACCTCGGCGCCCTCCAGGGCATCCCCACCACCTTCTACGAGGCCGCTACACTCGACGGCGCCAACGCCTTCCAGAAATTCCGCCGCATCACCGTGCCCATGATTACGCCAGTCCTCCTGCTCAACCTGATTATGGGTATCATCGGCTCATTCCAGGTCTTCACCCAGGCCTTCATCATGACCAAAGGCGGGCCCAACTACGCCACCCTCTTCTATGTGCTCTATCTCTACCAGAACGCATTCCAGTGGTTCAACATGGGCTACGCCTCCGCGCTCGCATGGGTTCTCTTCCTCGTAATCCTTGCTTTCACCTTCCTGATTCTGCGCACCTCCTCCAGCTGGGTCTACTACGAAGGCGGATAACTGGATGGCTCAACACAGTCTCGAACACAGCAGCCAGCAACCGCTCTTCGCTTCCCTGTCAACCCTATGGCAGAGCCGCCGCCGCCAGGACCTCGTGCTGAAAACGGCCGTCTATCTGGTCCTGCTGATCGGGGCCTTCGGCGTCATGCTGCCCTTCTTCTGGATGATCAGCACCTCCCTCAAAAAGCCCGGCACCGAATTCACCTTCCCCATCGAGTGGATTCCCGTCCCGCCTCGCTTCGGCAACTACCAGAATGCGTGGACCATCCTCCCCTTCAACCAGTGGCTATTCAATACAATTCGCATAACAGGCCTGTCCATCCTCGGCCACATCGTCTCCTGCGCCATCGTCGGCTTCGGCTTTGCCCGTATCCGCTTCCCCGGCCGCGACGCCATCTTCCTGCTCGTCCTCGCAACCATGATGCTGCCCTATCCATCAATCATTGTCCCGCTGTTCATTCTATTCAAGGAGTTGGGCTGGATTAACACCATCCTCCCTCTCGTCGTCCCCACCTTCTTCGCCACCAGCGCCTTCTACATCTTCCTCTTGCGCCAGTTCTTCATGACCCTCCCCCTGGAGCTCGACGACGCCGCCCGCGTCGACGGCTGCAGCACCTTCGGAATCTTCTATCGCATCTGCGTCCCCCTCATCAAACCTGCCCTCGGCATCATCCTCGTCTTCTCCTTCATGCACCACTGGAACGACTTCCTCGGTCCCCTCATCTTCCTTGGAGACCTTGACCAATACACCCTCGCGCTCGGCCTCCGCTTCTTCCAGGGCCAGCACAGAGTCGAGTGGACCCTCCTCATGGCCGCCTCCCTCATCATTCTGTCGCCTTGTATCGCACTGTTCTTTATCGCCCAGAAGTACTACATTCAGGGCATCGTCATCACCGGCGTCAAGGGCTGACAGCAGGCCTCCCGGCAGGGCAATCGCATCCAATTGGGACTGCCACGGTTGCCGATGTCGGCTCATAGGGTCCACGCAGGACATTCTCAAGGAACAGACGTAGAGCCTACACGAGGGCTGGCGCAAGGCCTGCCCCTATTGGCGCATTCAGGGGGGCGGGGTGAGGCGACGCGGGCAGCGTGTGCGAGGGCAGGAAAGGCCGATCTGTTTGACTTTAGAATTGCCTGTCGGTATACTCATTTGACCACTGTTTTTTCGACAGCGAGGTTCTTGACGGTCACCACTCCCCGGGCGCAGCGATGCCGCCCGGGTCTCTCTCTCAGTCCATGATCGTATGAAGGAGAACGAACGCATGCCTGCCAAAGATAGCAGACAACTCCGCATTTTGCCTCAGTCCGGAAGCGGACGCAGGCCGCGCGGATCAATGTTTTTTTGGATGGCTGCCCTGTTCGCCGCAGCGGTCTTGAGCGCATGCGTCATCGTCAACCC
>VXRG01000113.1 GCA_009838625.1 Caldilineaceae bacterium SB0664_bin_27 | reverse complement strand
CCTCTTGCTCTCTTTGGCCTTACCTGATCCAGCAAACAATCTGGGATGCACCCCCTTGAGTCAGGTTCTTGACAGGCCCTTTGCTTTCATCGTACACTTGCCTCGTCCAAACAGATGGGCAACCAGGTCAGATTCCAGAAGCAGTCCGACTCGAAAAGTAAAACTCCCTGATGCGAAAGACTGGGCAGGACATGCGCGCACAACTCGGGACCTTCTGTAGGCTCTAGCAACCATTCCACTGTAACCCCAAGGCATCCTGGCCGGAGGCTCCTGACTTCAGAGCACAACCGGCAGAAGAAGGACAATTGAGTTGCTTTTTTTCTCCATCAAACAGGACAAAGGAGAGGTACGATGAAGAGCAAGAGGTATCTTTGGGCGGCCCTGGTTTTGGCCCTTGCCGCAATTGTTATGACGGCGTGCGAAACCCAGACCGTTGAAGTTGAGGTTACGCGAGTCGTGGATGTCACCGCGACGCCCAGAACCGTCACCTTCCACGAAGCTTCGGCAATCGAGGAAATGACTGCCCCTCACCAGTGTAAGCCCTTGGCAACGTTGCCCACTGAATTCTCCCAGCCCTGGCGACTGGGATTCATCAATCCCAACCTGGCACATCCTTTCTTCGGTGAGTGGTCGGGCGCGATGAAGACAGCCGCCGAATTCTACGGCGTCGAGTTCTTCGAGTCAGACGCGGCAGGCGACTATTCGACCGAGCCGGACCTGCTGGAAACGCTGCTGCTGAACGACCTGAGCATCGTTGGTGCACACGGCCCCAACGTGTATGAAGGCCTTGCTCTGAGGGCGCTCGACGAAGGCATTCAGTTCATCGGAATCGACAACGGTCCCAGCGAATATACGCCTATCGTATACGGTATCCCCGATGGAATCGCCGGTATGAGGGGCGCGGAGTTGCTTGTCGAGGGCGTAAGGAAGCGCCAACAGGAAGATTGGGCCGGCCGCGAGCTGTTCTTCATCGAGTTGACCCACGGCGGCATCCCTGCCTGCGTCACGCGCACGGGATCGGCTGCATCCACCTTCATGGAAGCGATGGAGCTGGATGAAGACCACGTCCTGATGGCAGACCTGACAACGGGCCGTTCGGCTGAAGACATGGTGAACGATGCCATGACCGCCAATCCTGACGGCGTCTTCGCCATGATTCCTTGCTGGGACGGCCTGGGCATAGGTCCGTACAACGCTGTAGCTGAAGCCGGAAACGAGGCGGACGTCATGCTCGTAACGCTGGGTGGCGACGAACCCCCGGCCAAATTCCTGAAGACACGGCCGATGGGCTACTACGGCTTCATCGAATTCCAGCCTTACTGTGAAGGTTGGGGCTGGGTCGAAGTGGCGCTTGCCACTCTGGAAGGCCTGCCATTCGAGACCTACCAGGTACGAAAGGCAATCACCCAGGAGACCGTCGATCAACGCTACGAGGAACTCTACGGGTCCGAGTAGGAACGACGCTTGCCTGACAGGATATCGAGGGTGGGGCTGGTTCGGCCCCGCCCTCTCTATGTCCGAACCCAACTCCTTCTCTCTGCACAGGGGATAGCAACTGGGCATGGCTTCGGGAAGTCCGGTACAGCGGGCTTATTCGCGAATCGCCGGCGGCTACGGCAGGAGCCGCAACAAGCAGATTATCCAGTTTCTGCTGGACAATGGACTGTTCATTGCCTTCGTACTGGAACTGATCCTGTTTGCCGTGGCGGCTCCCGATCTCTTTATCAGGTCGAGAACGCTGGAGGCGATCCTGCGGCTGAGCGGACCCGCGGGAATCGTGCTGGCTTCCTACACAATTACGCTGATCTCCGGTCAGATCGACCTGTCCACAGCGCAGGTCGGGGGCATGGCCTCCCTGATGTTTGCGGCCGTTTTCCAGCTCTTGGAGTGGCCGCTTGGTGTTGCCCTGGCCCTCACTGTGGTATTGACGATTGCCGTCGGCCTTCTCAGCAGCTACCTCATCAAGCAGGGCATCCCCTCATTTGTATCCACTCTGGCCGTCGGGGTCGTCTGCGGGGGAATCGGCTTCCTCATCATTAATCTGACCAAGCAGCCGGGCATGATCAGGTTGGTTCGCCCGCCGTTGCGCGACATTGCCAACTTCGAAGTCCTTGGCGTCCCCTTTGTAATTCCGTTAATGTTTGTCGCCTACGCCATCGGGTGGGTCGTGTTGAACCAGACCCGGTTCGGCGCGCACATCTATGCCATGGGCGGGAATCCGGCTGCTGCGGCTCTCAACGGAATAAACGCCATCCGTATTGCGCGGATAGTGTTGGTTACGAATGCAGTCATCACCGGCATGGCGGGGATTCTAATTGCGGGCCGCCAGCTGGCGGCGCAACCAGGCGTTGAAGGACTGGGTCAGTCGCTGACCGCCGCGCTGTTTGCGGGCGTGGCATTGTCCGGAGGCAGCGGCAAGATTGAGCGTACCCTGATCGGCCTGCTGTTCTTGTCAACTTTGACGATAGGCTTGGGGATCCTGAATGTTGCCGCGCCGGTGCGGCAGCTGATATTCGGTTCAGCCTTTGTATTCGCCATCCTGCTGGACAGCATCCGTCAGCAACTGGCCTCGCGATAGGGGACGGTTACGTGTTAGGTCGGCTCACCCAGGGCGAACTGAAGATAGCGGGACGGAGGCGGGAGCAGCTCCTGTTCCTGATGGACAACGGCATCTACGTCGTTACGGTCCTCCTGTTCATCGTCTTCGTCTTTCTTGCGCCGTACTTCTTCACCCCCCGCAACCTCGTCAACATTCTGATCAGCGCCTCGCTGGCCGGCATCGTTACCGCAGGCTACACTGTGGCGATCCTGGCCGGGCAGATAGATACTTCCACGCAGGGTGTGCTGGCGGTCGCCACGGTAACGACTGCTCTCCTGTTCGAGGAACTGGGATTCTCGCTCCCCATGACCGTGATCTTCGCGCTCCTGGCCGGCATCGCCGCAGGCCTCTTCAACGGAGTAATCGTTGTCAATGGGAAGATCGTTGCCTTCGTGGCAACTTTGGCCACGCAAGGCGTGATGTTGGCGATCGCGCTGTTTCTCAGCGGGGGCCAGACCATTACCATCGCCCGCGAAGGACTCCAGGAAGCCGTCTTCATTCGTGTGTTCGGGATACCTTCCTCAGTCTGGATCATGTTTTTCTGCTATATAGTCGGCTATGTCTTGTTGACTCAGACAAAGTTGGGCGCTCATATTTACGCCACTGGGGCCGACTACCGGGCCTCGCTCCTGAGCGGTGTACCGGTTGATAGAGTGATCCGAATCGCCCTCGTGATTTCGGCCCTGACCGCGGCGCTGACAGCCGTCTTGGTAACGGCTCGCGCAAAGCAGTCGGCCATGTTTGGGTTGGCCATAGCGGGCAGCGTGGACTTCGTAACTGCTCTCACGGCCGTGCTCCTGGGCGGCTTCAGCCTCTTTGGCGGTGTTGGACGCATCGAAAGAAATCTTGTGGCCGTCCTGTTTCTGACGATTCTGGGCAACGGTCTGCAGCTGATGAACGTACCTACCGGGATCATACTGATCGTCCGTGGTTTTGCTTTGGTCCTGGCCGTCATCCTCAGTGTGCTGCGGGCGCGCATGACCTGAATCCTGGTTGCTCGCATCCACTACGGAGTAGCGCATGGCAAGCGACGAAGTAATTCTGGAAACGATCGATCTGGACAAATCGTTCGGCGCCGTGCATGCAGTCCGTACGGTAAGCTGGAAGGTTTATGCGGGGTCTGTAAACGCGCTGGTCGGCGACAACGGCGCCGGCAAATCTACTCTGATTAAGCTGATCAGCGGAGCCCTGCAACCGAACGGTGGGGGCTTTCGCGTGCGCGGCCAGGAGACCCGCATCGGAGGTCCCGCCGGTGCGTTCGGACTTGGAATCGCCGCCGTCTACCAGGACCTGGCATTGGTCGAAAACCGGGACGTGGTGATGAACATGTTTCTGGGCAGTGAATTGACCCGCGGGCCCGGACAGATCTTTCTCGACCACAAGGGCATGCTGCGGCAGGCGCACCAGGTGCTGGACGACATTCACGCCCGTATTCCGAACGTTCGAGAAATGGTACGAAATCTGTCCGGCGGCCAGCGGCAGGCGGTAGCCGTGGGTCGTGCCTTGATTCGCGGGGGCGAAATCATCATCATGGACGAGCCGACGGCTGCACTGGGCGTGGAGCAGACCCAGGAAGTCCTGCAGCTCATCGACACGTTGCGGTCCCAGGGCAAGACCATCATTCTCATCAGCCACAACATTCAACAGGTCTTCGAAATCGCCGATTTCATCTCAGTCATGTTTCACGGCGAGCTCCTGGGGACTCGTCCCAGGGAAAAGGCGACCGAAGCCGAAGTCGTCGCCATGATTATGGGAAAACGCTCGCCGTAGGGGGCACTGACGAAGCGGCCATGTTGAGGCGAATGTGGGCACAGGTCTCCAGGCGAGTCGGCCCGGCGCTCAGTCCCGTTCCACTGGCTGCCAGACGATTGAAAGCCGAAGCCTGGCTGGCAGCGGCAATCTCTATAGGGCTCCTGGCCGCGGTCGCCTTTACCACCAGCATACCAACATACAGCAACGCCGTGTATGTCCGTCTGTTGCGGAAGGAGTTGCACGAAAAGACCAAGAACTACCCTCCCTTCGCCTTCATGTTTCACTTTCTTGGCGCCAAACATGGATACGCCGAATGGGATGATGTTCGGTCGGTCGACAGCTTTCTGACCAGACAGGCGGCGGGCAATTTGGGGCTTCCCCGAACTCTCAATGTCCGGTTCTTCCAGACGGTTCCCTTTTCCATTTTTCCCCAGGACTCAGAGACCAGAGCGATCGCTCACGCCCCCATTGCAGATTTGAGTTTCGCCTTTCAGAGTGACTTCGAACAGAAGATTACAATGCTGGAAGGCCGCCTTCCTGCAGGCGAGGGCCTGTTTTCGAGCCGTACCGATCCTTCAGAGGTCATTATAAACATCAATCTTGCAGAAAAGATGGGCTGGCAGGTCGGCGAGACATTAGTCGCCTTTTCCAGTGAGGGCGCTGACTCGGAAGGCGCTCCAATCCAGATTCCCTTCCAGGTCGTGGGCGTTTGGGAGATCACGGACAGGCTTGACGAGTACTGGTTCTACAACCCTTTCGCACTAATCAGGAATCAGCTGCTTGTTTCGGAAGAGACTTTCTCCAGGCAGATAGGCTCCTACTTGAAGGGAGAGATTGCTGTCGGCGCCTGGTACATGGTCCTCGACGGGGAATCATTTGAAGTCAGGGAAGCCGACGCATTTTTGGAGAGGCTGCGGCGAGTCGACAAGGGCGCGGCAGCGCTGCTGACCGGTACATCTCTGCTGGTTGCCCCCAGTAGCTCCGGATTGCAGCGTTATCAGCGCGCCGCTCAAGCGATGACGCTATCGTTGTTTGTCATCGCGCTGCCGATTTTCGGTTCCATCGCGGCCTACCTCTGGCTTGTGGCCGGAGTTTATGTGGAGAGGAGGCGGGCGGAGATTTCACTGTTGCGCAGCCGCGGCGCGTCGGCAGGGCAGATCTCGGCTATGGTCGCGTTGGAAGCGCTGGCAATGGGCGGTGTCGCCTGGGCCGGAGGCGTCCCGGTCGGCAGCCGGGTGGCCCAGGTAATCGACAGGACACAAGGTTTTCTTGAATTCGGCGGATCGTCTACGACCCCCATGACGATCACCCCGTCGGTCGGGCGCATTGCCTTATTCACTGTTGGATTGGCACTGGTCTTGATCCTGTTGCCCACCCTGGGGGCGACCCGCCACACGTTGGCATCCTATCGGCGAGAGCGCGCCCGCGGCCGCTGGCGATGGCGGCACGGACTGGGCCTCGACTCGCTGACTCTTCTGGCCGCCGGCTACGGCTTGTACAGGCTCCGCAGCGAGGGTGGTATCGCATCCCTGAGGACGGACGACGCTGAGGCCATCGGGCCTGTACTCGACCCTCTGCACTTTATCACTCCCGTTCTCTGGCTGCTGGGATTCGCTCTGCTGGGTGTGCGCCTCCTGACTCCACTTATGTTGACGATTTCCTGGCTCTCCAGGCGGCTCGAAGGACTGGGACTGCTGCTCACAGTGCGCCGGCTGGCCCGGTCGACCGGCAGCTACCGGATTCCGCTGCTGCTTCTCATTCTGACGCTGAGCCTGGCAGTATTCACGGCTTCACTGGCCCAGACGATGAGCAGGCAGATTACTGCAGAAATCCACTACCGTTTCGGGGCCGATATGCGTCTGAAGGAAGTGGGAGAGTCCATTGAGATCGATCCCCTTGGGCTCTCGTCCTCAGGTAGCGCCCCAAATTCAGGTTCAGATAGCGTCCAGCAGGAGTCAACTACCGCAGAAGGATACACTTCGTGGTCCTTTCTGCCGGTCGCTGAACACCGGGACGCGCCTGGTGTCCGAGCTGTCGCAAGAGTAGGGAGATACAAGGCACTCGCTGAAGTGGGTCAATGGAGACAGGAAGGCCGCTTCATAGGGATTGACCGGACCGACTTTCCCGACGTCGTCTTCTGGCGAACTGACTTTGCGCGTAGCAGTCTGGGCTCGCTGATGAACGCCCTGGCACTGGCGCCAAACGGCGTGCTGGTCCCGAACAGCTTCCTGCGCCGCATGGTTCTTAAGGAGGGAGACGATCTTCGAGTCGTTGTGTCGATCCCTGAGCAACGGAAGGAATTGACGTGGGTGGAGGCGCCGCTTGACTTTCGGATCGTTGGCACCTTCGACAGGTTTCCATCATGGGAACCTGAACACGGGCCTGCCATTGTCGGCAACCTGGATTATGTGTTCGAGAGCGCGGGAGGACAGTTTCCGTTCGAAGTCTGGCTGAAAACTGAACAAGACCCGGACTACCAGTTGATCGAACAGGATCTGAAAGAGAAGGGGTTTCGCATTCTGGGTTGGGAAGCGCCGGGCCCCCAGGTCTTGCAGGCGCTGCGACGGCCTGAATTTCAAGGTGTCGTTGGCCTGCTCTCAATCGGTTTCGTTGCCTGCACGTTGCTGACCGTCTTGGGCTTTGCCCTCTTTACCGTGGCATCGTTCCGTGAGCGGGCCATCGAGACTGGTGTTCTGCGCGCTCTTGGGTTCACGCCCCAAGAGGTCATTTCGCTCATGGGGTGGGAGTTGATCGTCCTGCTTCTGTTTGGATTGACCGTTGGGACGGGGATCGGAATCTGGACCAGCGGCACATTCATTCCCCTACTGCAGAGCGGCATCGACCCCATGCCGATGCTTCTGCCTCTGGCGCCTCAGATAGCTTGGCCCCGCGTTTACCAGGTCTACCTGATTCTGGGGATACTCTACATCTGCTCCACGGCCCTTCTGACAGTCTCACTGATGCGTTCTCAAGTTACTCAGGCCATAAAGATGGGCGAGACAATCTGACCTCCATTTCCCACTTGTGATACTCACACTGCTCTGAGTATTTGCGAAAAAGGAACATCGCTCTTCGCCTGGAATCCGTCGGAAGCTCGGATGAACTGCACAATCTGAAGGCACTGTACAATGCAAGAAACTGTAATTCAGACGCCTGCCCGCCTCCACTTCGGGCTTCTTGACCTGCACGGAGGTCTGGGTAGAATCGATGGCGGCATCGGTCTGGCCCTCGAGCAACCCAGGACGGTTATTTCTGTCAAGCGCAGCCGGGACTTCGAAACGTTCTGCCCAATGGAGCCAGGATTCGAAGAACGCTTGCATGTAGCAGTTCAAGCAGTCTGCGATCACTATGGCTTCTCAGCTGTGGCGGTTTCCATCAAGGAGAGGGCCCGGCCCCACTCGGGTCTGGGCAGCGCTTCCCAGACGCTTGTAGGCGCGGGGCTCGCAGTCTGTGCGCTGCACGGTCTGAGTCCGGGAGCAGCGGAGATTGCGGGGCTCGTTGGGCGGGGAGGGACCTCCGGGATCGGTATCGGGGCCATAGAGCACGGCGGTTTCATTCTGGATGGGGGGCACCGCTTTAGGCGGGGTGAAGGGAGCAAGTCCGGTTACTCGCCTTCTTCAGCCTCAGTAGGAGTGCCGCCTCCACCGCTCCTGGCGCGCTATGTATTTCCCCCTTGGGACATTCTGATCGTTATTCCTCGCGGGGAAGGCGCAAGCGGAAACCGCGAGAGGGACCTGTTTGAGGAAGCCTGTCCCGTTCCGGCCGGCGACGTGGAGAAGATGTGCCGAATACTGCTATCGCAGATGCTGCCAGCAGTTCTGGAAGCGGATCTTCAAACATTTGGGGCCGCGATGGAGGCCTACCAGCAATACGGATTCAAGGTGTTTGAAGCAGAGACGCAGGGTCCTCTTATCGCGGAGTGCGCAGAATTCCTGCGCTCCGGCGGCGGATGCGGCGTAGGCATGAGCAGCTGGGGACCGACCCTCTACGCCTTCGGAGACGATCTCTCTCCTCTGCGGGACAGTTCGGAACGCTGGTTGGCGGCCAATGGCGGGGGCGAGGTCCTTTTGACCAGGGCAAACAATAGCGGGTTCAGAATCCTGAAAGGAATGTGAAACGCCTGAAAGCCACAGGTCGGCAATCTCAGCAAGTCGAAAGCCGGCATCCTGGATGCAGGAAAGTAAGACGATCCTCAAGGAGCCCGGGAAAGGTGGAGAAGGAGAGATGACTGTACTCAAATTATGCGGGACGACAAGCGCAGGGGACGCTCAACTGGCGCGTGATGCCGATTACTGCGGCATGCTGGTTGGCGTGGACTGGTCGGAACGCAGCCTGACTTTGGAGCAGGCCAGGCAAGTGGCAGAGGCTTCAGGAGTGAAAAACGTAATCTTGCTCTGCAATCCAACCGCGGCGTTTGCACAGGAAGTAGCTAATGTCCTGCGACCGCACGCATTACAGCTTCATTGCCGCGAGCGACCGGCGCTTGTTTCAGAGTTGAAAGAGCTGTTGCCTTGCGAGATCTGGAAGACCGTTCATCTGCCGTCGCTGGACGGGCAGGCCGGGCCTTCGGCGTACGCCGAAGCCGGCGCCGATGCCCTTCTGGTCGATTCGGTTGACGTGAGCGAGGGCTTTCAGCGGCTTGGAGGGACAGGGAAGGTCGGAGACTGGGCCGCGGTTGCTGCACTAAAGAAAAAGATCGATATTCCTCTCTTTCTGGCAGGTGGAATTGGTCCTGAAAACGTCGCCGACGCGGTCCGGTCAGTACGGCCGCACGGAATCGACCTCTGCAGTGGCGTGGAGATGCGGCGAGGGCATAGGGATCCGGAAAAGGTGAAAATACTGGTGCGCAGATTCCGGGAGACGGTGGCAGAAATCTCTGAACTGTCTTGTCTTAAGGAGGAGCACTCGGAGGAATAGCTGAGGCAAGATCTCAATTCTGCCTTTGCAACTCAAATCCTTCGCCTGCTGTCCGCCGCGCCAGTGGTGGCCGTCCCGCCATGTCATGGAATGTAGGGTCGGGGAGACTCTGGCCTTCAACCAACAGTTGCTCCGCAATCGTGCGCATCCCGCGCTGGCTGGTAATCAACGACTGGTGCCGAAGCGTCCACACTGCAACATTGGTTGCAACGGGCATGCGGGAGCTGTGGGGCGGCACGATCATGAGGTCGAAGGGGCTCCATATGGAGACGAAGGGTATGCTGGCCAGGCTTTCGGCGTCGGCATTCAGGTCGCGTAGAAACTCGCTGTTGGGGCGCAGCTGTACGGCTGCCGGTAGTCTGCTGGCAAACGCCATTAGCGTGCCGTGATGGGGAGCGGCTACTGTCAGCAGCCGGTTAGTGCGGGCCGCGCCTCCCATACGCTGAATATAGTAGCGTGTTACGATGCCGCCAAGGCTGAACGCTACGAAGTCCAGTTTCTGATACGACAGAAAACTCCTGTCAATGAAATCTGCCAGCTGTTGGGCAAGCGTTTCCAGTGGAACGCTGCAATCGCTTGGCGCGAGCGTTACCGCATGGGGCTCCAGCCCCAGGTCGGACAGGTATGAGGCAAGAGGGCTGAAGACCGACGCTTCATCCTTGTAGCCGTGGACCAGAACAGTGCGGTTTCGACGCTGCTGATCCAAGGGCGAAACCGGTGGCGCCTGAACCGCTTCCTCAGAGTCTTGACCCGCGGGCGGCAGTTCCCATACGGACTGGGCGGCGTTCTGGTACTGTTGCCACAAGCGGTTGCGAATCTGCGACATTTTGAATGCTGCTCCTATGAAATTGTTCTGTTCCGTATTGAACTTCTACTCTAACATAAATCTATCCAGAAGCTGAAACAGCTGGATTTCATGCAATTCCTTAGGCGCAAGCCTTTAGGAATTCCTCTTTATCGGTTAAAATACGAGCCTGACAGACAGCAATATTGGCGTCCGCGTCAGAGTTGAACGTGGTATCAATTGCGCTCCGCGCAATTTGCAGCGAATCTGAAT
>VXRG01000082.1 GCA_009838625.1 Caldilineaceae bacterium SB0664_bin_27 | reverse complement strand
GGTCCGGGGGTGGAAGTGAGATGAGAAGGGCGCGACGGACGGGTAAGTAAGGTGAACGCAGCCGCGACCGCACCTCTGCCGGCACAGTTGGGGGGATAACTGCGCAGTTGGGGGACGGGCGGTTGTGGCAAGTGGTATGTGGGGCGCAGACTTGACGTTCAGCACTGAATGCCCTTTTTGGCAGGCGCTCGAAGTCATTCCAGCTGACGAATTACCGAGACCACTTTGCCCTTAACGCTCACCTCTGCGGCTGGCAGGAACATTTCGGGATAGCTGGGATTGGCCGGGCGCAGTCTGACCTGATCCCCTTCGAGAAAGAAATGCTTGAGTGTGGTCTCGTTCTGTGTGTCGATCCAGGCAGCGACCATTTCACCGTTTTCGGCGCGCTCCTGATGACGGAGGATGACGATATCTCCGTCAAGGACGCTGGCGTCAATCATGGAGTCGCCCTGGACGCGGAGAGCGTAGAGTTGATCAGGATTGCGATAGAGGGTCTCGTTGAGTTCGAGCCATTCGTCGGCATTGGAGTGATCGGTGGTTTCGACCTGGATTGGCTCGCCGGCGGCGATATAGCCGAGGACGGGCACCTGGAAGAAGCTGAAGGCGGAGCCGTTGCCGTCCTGATGGGTCGAGGGCGCCCCGGCCAGGCCGTCGGCAAGCCCTTCTTCCTGCAGTCGGGCCCAGTCGAGACTCAGGCCCCGGCTCACTTCCTTTTCGCGTCTTATCAGCTTGTACTGCTCAAGTTTGGTGAGGTTGTACTTGACGACAGAGGTGCTGGATATGTCACAGGCGGCCCCGATGTCGCGGATGGAAGGCGGGTAGTTATTTTCCTCGACAAATTCGGCGATAAAGGCGAGCATCTTCTTTCGGCGTTCGGTGAGTTTCATCATCTTGCTCCTTAAGGGTTGATGAATGCGCGGTCACATGGCAATGTGTACACAGGTTGACGTCTGACGATTATCCCAAATTCAACGGGACTTTCCCTAACCATATCCCAATTATACAAGAACATCTGTGCGTTGTCAAGTCTTCTGGCGCACGAATGTTCCGAGCGAGAGTAGAGTAAGGGAGAAATGGCTGATGAAGCTTACTTTTCATGGCGCGGCGCAGGAGGTGACGGGGTCGATGCACCTGCTGGAGGTGAACGGGCATCGCATTCTGCTGGACTGCGGGCTGTATCAGGGGCGGCGGAGCGATACGTATGAGCGCAACCTGAACTTTCCATGGGAGCCGCAGTCGATCGATTGCGTCGTGCTCAGCCATGCCCACATCGACCATACGGGCAAATTGCCCAACCTTGTCAAGCAGGGCTTTGGCGGCATCGTCTGGTGTACGGCGGCGACGCGCAATTTGTCGGCGTACATGCTGATGGACAGCGGCTTCATCCAGGAGAAGGACGTGGAGTATCTCAACCGCAAGCGCAGCCGGAGAGGGGAGCCGCCGGTCGAGCCGGTCTACACACGAGAAGATGCCCGGGAGACGCTGCCACTATTTGTCAGCGTGGGCGAGGGGCGGCCTGTCCTGATCGCAGATGGCGTCACGCTCACTTTCCGCAATGCGGGCCACATTCTTGGTTCTGCGTTTGTAGAGTTGGAGATCGAGGAGTTCAGCAAAGGGAGAAGCCGGCGGCTGGTGTTCAGTGGCGATCTGGGCCGGGAGGAGATAGCTCTACTGCGAAGCCCTGCCGTTGCGAAGGATGCCGACCTGGTCATCATGGAGAGCACGTACGGAGGCCGGCTGCACGGCCAGTATGAGAAGGCGCTGAGGAGACTGCGAGAAGTGGTCTGCGAAACGGCACGTCGCCGGGGCAAGGTGATCATTCCTTCCTTTGCGGTGGGACGAACACAGGAGATCGTTTACGCCCTGAATCAGCTCGATGCCAGTGGGGATATCCCGGAGATCCCGGTGTTTGTGGACAGCCCGCTGGCGGTCAACGCGACGGATGTGTTCCGCATGCATCCTGAATCGTGGGACACGAATGTGCAGACGTTTCTGGAGGACGGTCGGCGGAGAAGCCCCTTTGACTATCCCCGCATTGAGTATGTGCGAGAGGTGCGGCGCAGCAAGCAGTTGAATCACCTGGCGGAGCCGGCGATCATCATCAGCGCCAGCGGCATGGCTGAGAGCGGCCGCATTCTTCACCACCTGAAGAACAACATTACGCATCCGGAGAACACGGTGCTTTTCGTCAGCTTTCAGGCGCAACACACTCTAGGCCGGCGCATTTTGGAGGGAAACGAGAAGGTGAGGATTTTCGGCGAGGAATACGAAGTGCGGTCGGAGGTTGCGCGGATCAACGGCTACAGCGCACACGCCGACCATGCTGAGCTGCTCCAGTGGGCTTCACATTTCGACCAGGACCGGTTGCAGAAGGTTTTCCTCGTTCACGGGGAGCCGGAGGGGGCAGGCGCTTTGGCGAAAGGATTGAGGGAGCAGGGACAATGCGATGTCGTTGTGCCTACATTGCACCAGTCGTTCGAGCTTTGAGCGGCAACTGGGGAGAAGGGAGCGGTCACTTAAACGCTCCTCCCGGCTTCCTCCCCAGAGCCGCCCCCTGCATCGGTCAGCAGCCGGCGAGGAAGTGGGCGCCATGCAGGATTCCGTATTTTTCTGATTCTTCGGCGCCATTGAAGTTGGAATCCTCCAGTTCGATGGAAACTGCTCCCCTGTAACCGTTGTCGGCGAGGATGCGCAGACCTTCACCCCAGCGGAAGAGGCCCTGACCAGGTATGGTGTAGCGCCAGCTGTGCGCGCCGTACGCGATGCGTTCGGCGAAAGTGGCTGGCTGCTCATGGCCGTAGACATACATGCTTTCTTCGAGAATTTCGGTATCTTTGCCGTGCACGTGGTGGACGCGATCGACGAATTCTGATAGGAAGCGCAGAGGATCGATACCCATGCGGATGAGATGTGAGGGGTCGTAGTTCACGCTCATGGAGGGTGAAGGCACGTCTCGGAAGAAGGCGCGGTAGGTCTCGGGCGTGCAGCAGAGGGCGCCGGGGCCGGGCCAGCCTTCGATGACGTAGTGGGAGCCGCTTTCTTCGAGGACGACTGCCAGAGCTGCGAAGCTCTCGACCATGTAGCCGTAGTTTTCGAGGCGCGGCAGGGCGGGATCTTCGGGCACCATGACGGCGAAGAAGTTTTGGGGGCCACTGGCGGTACAGACGCGAATGCACTCGCTGTTACGGGCGAGGGCTTCGGCTCTCCGGGCGGGATCAGCGGCGATCATGCCCTTGTTGTCGGGCAGGTCGATGGAGCCGATATGCAGTCCTGCATCGGAGACCGCTCTCAGGGCGCTCTCAGAGTCGGTAGTAAGATCGATTGCTTCCAGCTTGTTTTCTACGGCCCATTCCAGGAGGGAGGGGATATCTCGGTTCCAATTTGCGTTGACTTGACGGAAGCCGATTGGGAAGTTGCCTGTTCGCGTTTTCATTGGGTAAATCCTCAGGAGCCTTTTGAGTTGTGACCTGGCGTTGTCTGTTCTTGGGGCCGAGGTACCGATTGGAACTTACTCGCGTGCGCCTTAGCCTTGTGAGACTGGCCGGGTGGGATCTGTGATCCAGTCGCTCCAGGAGCCGGGGTAGAGGCGGGCTTCGCCCAGGCCTGCGTGCTCAAGAGCGAGGGCGTTATGGCAGGCGGAGACGCCGGAACCGCAGTAGAAGATGACTTCTGACGGGGGCCTGTTGCCCATGAGCTCGCTGAAGCGGGCGGCCAGTTCGGCAGGATCGCGGAAGAGGCCGTCGTGCAGATTGCCGGTGTGGGGCAGATTGGAGGCGCCGGGGATATGGCCGCCGATGGGATCGTGCGTTTCATTCTCGCCGCGGAAGCGGTCTGCGCCGCGGGCGTCGATGACGAGCGCACCGCCGCTGGCTGTCTTGGCCAGCATCTCGGCAGCATCGACGACCAGCTCGGGGCGGGGGCTGGCGCTGAAGCTGCCGGGTGGCGGGGACTCTTCGCCGCTGTGGGTTGGCAGACTGGCGGCGGTCCAGGCCTCCCAGCCGCCGTCGAGGACTGCGACGGCTTCGTGGCCGACCCAGCGCAACATCCACCACATGCGGGAGGCCATGCTGCCGCCGCTGGCATCGTAAAGGACGACCTGGGTATGGTTGCTGATGCCCAGGCGGGCGACGGTGCGTGCAAAGAGCTCTGAATCGGGCAGGGGGTGACGGCCCGTGCGGCCCGGCACTATTGGCCCGGACATGTCTTCGTCCAAGTGGGCGTAGGCTGCGCCGGGGATGTGGCTGTGGGTGTAGGCGCTGCGGCCGGCTTCGGCATCACCGAGGTCGAATCGGCAGTCCACGATACGCAGACTGCTTGTATCAGAGCCATCTGTTGCCGAGATAGCGTCCGCCAACTGAGAGCAACTGATGAGTGTGCGGAACTGCTGCTCCTGTTCGTTCGCCATGTCAACTACTCCTTCTGGGATATTCTGAGGGGCACGAGGACGCATAAAGCTGGGACAGTACCTGTTCGAGCTGCTGTCCCGTTCACCCACCAGGATTGACAGTCGAATCTAATGTTGCAAGTCATCGAAAAGAATGGCGTGGACGACTTTGGGGCCATGAACGCCCATCGTCAGATTGCCTTCAAGATCTGCCGACTTGCTGGGGCCGGTGATGATTGACAGGTTGCGGCTGTCGCGCACATAGGCGTCCAGTTTCCCGGCGTGACGCATTTCGGCCAGCCAGTCTTCACCGGTGGCGAATAGTCTGCTGAACGGGATCACGACCAGGTGTCGAAAGGGTGTCAGGCTGGCGGCGCGTGCGTTGGCGCCGCGCCCCCCCACGACAAAGGAACCTGTGCTGGCGAAGGCGGCTTCGACCGTGGTGATACCGGCCCGGACATTGCGGATGTGGTCGCGCTGCTGGGGATCGTGCAGGTCGGTCGGCTCGATCAGCTTGAAGCCCACCTCCTTCAGAATGAGGGGCAACCCTTCGATCTGGAGCTGGTCCAATGGCCAGCAGAGGACCTCCCAGTCCTCGGGGCGTTCAGCGTCGACGGTCTTGCGGGCCGCCTGCTCCTCCTCCAGCCACAGTTGCAGGCGTGAGACGACGGACAGACGGGCTTCGGTCACGGTCTCCAGCAGTTCGCAACTGCCTTTAACGGCGTGCAACTCCAGCGCGAAGCGTTGGGCCTGCGCCCAAATATCGCCGGGGGCGTGGGTTACGGTCATGCGTTCGGCGTGAGTTAGCGGTTCGCTCTGCGCGGGTGGAAAGGGAAGGTGGGGCTGTCGCAGAGTTTCACGCAGACGGGCCAGAACTGTATTGCGAACGCTCATGTGTCTTAAGTCCAATTCTTAACGTGCAACGGCTGCCGGCTGTGGGAGATCGGGAAGCGTTCTCACGCCTGCCTTCGCAGTTTTTTGCGGTCCCGCCACCAGTCTCTGAAGCTCTTGGGAGCGAAGGGCGCAAAATCCCGGTATGCGGTCCAGCCATTCAAGGGTGGAGGCAGAAGCTTGATATTGCCCCCGCTCATTCCGGCGTAGAGATTTGAGCCGATGCTTGCCATTTTGCCGAGGTTTTCGTACATACGGCGGCTGCTCATCAGGCTGGCGTAGCTCTTGATGCCCCATGCTTCAGGCTTGGGCGATGCGCCTTGTTGCACAAGGTCGGAGCGCAGGTCGAGGAGAAGGCGGGGCAGGTCGATCTTGACCGGGCAGGCCTCGCGGCAGGCGCCGCACAAGGATGTGGCGTGGGGGAGCTCTTTGAATTGAGCAATCTCGGGGGCAAGGGCGGGTGAGGTCACGGCGCCGATGGGACCGTTGTAGGTGCCGCCATAGGCATGGCCGCCGATCTCCTGGTAGACGGGGCAGGCGTTGAGGCAGGCCCCGCAGCGGATGCAGAGCAGGGCCTCGCCGTAGCCGCGCGCCAGCATGCGCGAGCGGCCGTTGTCGAGGAGGACAACATGCACCTGCTCGGGGCCGTCGACGTCGCCCTCCTGGCGCGGCCCGCTGGTCATGGAGCAGTAGACTGTGAGCTGCTGGCCGGTGGCGCTGCGACAAAGTGCCTGGAGCTGTAAGTAGGCGTCTTCGACGGTCGGGACCAGCTTTTCGATGCCCATAACGACGACATAGACGCGGGGCATGCTGGAGACCATCCGTCCGTTGCCTTCGTTGGTGACGATGCAGATGGTACCGGTCTCGGCGATGGCAAAGTTGCAGCCGCTGACGCCCATGCCGGCGGCGAAGAACTCCTGGCGCAGCTTGGCACGCGCCAGCGAGGTCATTTTCGTCGGTTCACGCGTTGGAGGCATGTCCAGTTTGTCCTGGAAGACCTCGGCAATCTCTTCCAGCCGCTTGTGGATGACAGGTGCGACGATATGGCTGGGCGGCTCGTCGGCGAGCTGGATGATATATTCGCCCAGGTCGGTCTCGACGACGCGCAGGCCGGCCTCTTCCAATGCGTGGTTGAGATGAATCTCTTCGGTTGCCATTGACTTGGACTTGACGACCAGGTTGGCGCTGTTCTGCAGGGCGACATCTTTGACAATTGCCTGCGCGTCCTCGACGCCCTCGGCCCAATGGACGGTACAGCCGTTGCGAGTCAGGTTCGACTCCAACTGTTCCAGATAGTCGGGCCAGTTGCTGAGAACGTGTTCCTTCATCTTACGCACTTGCGACCGCAGCTGCTGTCCCTCGATTGCGTCCATCGAGGCGCGACGCGCATTGGACATGCGGTCGGTGGCCTTGCTGACCGCGACGCGAAGATTGGGGTCACCCAGGGCCTGCTGGACGCGATCTTTGTAGGGGGCGTGGATGTCTACTTGCATCGTGATGGCTTCCTGTTGGCCGGTGACAGGTCGTCGGAGCCCGGTGTAGAACTGTCTCGGGCAGGCACCGTTACTCGCCCCAGCGCCGAGGGTGGTCCGCTTGCGCCGGCGCGGGCTGCGACGGCGGACGCAGAGTGCTACCGAGATGGTTGTTCAGTATTTCGGCGATGTGGTGGGCACGGCAGCTTACACCTTCTCTGCTGAGAATTCCGTTGATATGGGTCATGCAACTTACGTCGCAGAGGGCTATGGCGTCGGCGCCGGACTGCTCGGCGTAGCGTGCCTTGGCCCGTCCCATGGCTGCACTGATGCCGCTGTTCTTGATGGCGAAAAGGCCGCCGAATCCACAGCAGTCGTCGCCGTGGGGCAAGTCGACGACTTCGAGTCCTTCGACGCCATCCAGCAGTTTGCGCGGCTGCTCGTCCACGCCCAGTTCGCGATAGAGATGGCAGCAGGGATGATAAGTGGCTTTGCCCTGCAGCTGGGCGCCGGTGCTGACGAGGCCAAGTACGTCTACCAGGAACTCCGTAAGTTCAAAGGTCACTGATGCCAGCCGTTCGGCCTGATGGCTCAGCTCCGTCTCCTGGGATTCCTCGAAAATCGCTTCGAAGAAGTGGCTTGTCATGGTAACGCAGCTGCCGGAGGGCGAGACGATGGCATCGACTTCGCCGCTTTCCACCAGCGGCCCGAAGATCGACAGGAAGCGCCGGGCGAGTTTGCGGGCCTCGTCGCGGTAGCCGGCGTTGAATGCAGGTTGACCGCAGCAGGTCTGCTCTTCGGGGAAGATCACCTCGATGTCGTTCTTTTCGAGCAGCTCGCAGGCGGCGATACCCACGCCGGGGTAGAGCATATCCACCATACAGGTGACGAACAGGGCAACTCGTTTGGGTCTTTGTTCAAAGGTGGCTTTGTGCATGGACTGAATCAGTGGTCAGTGGTCGGAGGTCAGTGCGTGGTGCCTTTTAGCTGCCCAAGGCGATCAGCTCCGTTTGGTAGGGCAGGGTCGTCACTTCAAGGCGGCCGTCGTGAACGATACAGTTGACTTCGCTGCGGATGCCGAGTCCTTTTGGCTGGCCGCTCTGGTCGAAGTCGAGTTGGGGCAGGTAGATGCCCGGTTCGATTGTGAACATGACGCCGGGGATGAGTGTGCGGCGGTCCTGGGTCTCGACGTTGTCGATGTTGACGCCGTTCCAGTGGGTGTTCGGTCCCAGGCTGTGGCCGGTGCGGTGAAGGATACCCTCGCCGAAACCTGCGTCTGTGATGACGGTGCTGACGGCGTCGTCGACTTCGTAGCCGTGAATTGTATTGCCGGACTCGAAGGCTCCGTTGATCGCTGTAACGGCGGTATCGCGTGCCCGAGCGACGACGGAGAAGACCCGGCTGGCGGCTGGGGGCGGTTCTTCACCGCAGAATGCTGTCCAGGTGACGTCGGCGTAGCAGTCGCCCGGACCGTTGCTCTCTTTGGCCCACAGATCGATCAGGAGCACATCGCCGGGTCGGATCGGGCTGTGCTGCTGGGCGCTGGGCGCGTAGTGAGGGAGGGCTGCATTGCCGTTAACGGCCACGATGGGATCGTGATCCCACGTCAGTTCAGCAGCGCGAAACTGTTCGACAATGAACTGCTGCACTTCGTACTCGGTGATCTCCTGCTGCTGACGCAGGGCTTGGGCGACAAAGGCGAAGGCAGCGTCCTTGGCCGCCAGAACATGGGCGGCAGCGCGACGGTGGCTGTCCATCTGCTGGGAAGTGAGCACGGCTTGGACAAGCTGTACGAGGTCAGCGCTGCTGACGACGTTTGCGTCGGTTGAGGCGCGCACCATTTCGAGGGTTCCGGCGTCTACGTTGCTGACGTAGGGGATAGCGCCGTTGGGGCTGTATTCCATGGCGATCCGGCTGTCGGCATCCTGTGGAAGCATGTCTTGCAGCTTCTGCTCCAACTCCTGCCAGCCGACATAGAGATGCAGCGGTCCGGCCATTTCCGGGCTGACGGCGCTGAAAGTGGACTGCTCGATTGCATGAACGAGCCATTGCGGGTTGCCCCTGGCAGGTATCCAGAGAAACCAGCGGCGCGTGCCGGTGGATTCGAGCCCGGCGACTGAGGCGGCGATCGGGTTCTGGCCGCGAAAGTCGTAGAGGAGCCAGCCGGCTATGTTGTGTTGGTGCAGGTGATCGTGGATCGTTTGCAGCTTCAACTACACTGTCCTCGCTAAACGGCGCTGGGCGCGTGCGGTGTCGGTGCGCGCTAGCCGGCTGATAAGGGAAGAAGAAACGGGATATGCCGACATTATTCCATGAAGTGGCGATTAGGTCTAATTTCTGGCAGAGGTCAGCAATGACCGTGGATCGGCGGCGTTGTGGGAAACTGACCGAAACTGAACACCGTAACAGTTTCGTTGGCAGACAAAGGATACGGCCCAACTGTTTGCAGGGAGAGCTCTTACGCTGCGGCCCACCGATGATGCGAGAAGGGCTTCCGATGCAGCCACTCCGCCAAGGCCGACTCTCCGGGAAGCGGGTGGGGATGAGCAGAACGGGCACAACTGTGGCGTCTGAAATGTCCGGACTCTGCAAATTTTGTACGGGTTTTCCGGGGGACGCCAGTACGTCTTTTCGATGGCTGCGGGACGGTCTGTCGGCGGTGCGACGGGGTGCGCGAAAAGGGCTGCGAAAGTGTTGCACTTTTCAAAAAGTGATGCATTACTGGTTATTGGGCTCCTGACCAGAGAGAAAGAGGGCGAAAAACGGCGCGAAAGTGATGCATCAATAGGGATGCATCACTTTTGGGCAAAAATCGGCGGAATTGGAGGCGCCGCGGGAGCGCGTCTTCGAGCCGATTCCGGCCGGAAAATCGGCGCGGAAATGGGGTTGCCCGTGGTTGGTGGTCTGCCGAAAGTGTACAGGTTTTGTTAATGTTTTGTAGTGGTTTACCGAATTGAGCAGGAAGGGACGCTCCAAGCCTGGTTGCCTGCCGATGTATACGAAACTCGTGCCAGTTTCGGGGATGGTGCATCCAGGAATCATTGCCGTGATGACGCAAGAAATGGTGGTTTCAGCCCTCGTAACAGATCGACCCCATTTGGCGAAAAAAAGATATAAAATATCGTACATCCCCCCCTAAAAACACGACAAAACCGGACAAAACACGACAAACCCCTCAAATCATTCAACCTTGAGCCCTTGAATCGAACGGCTCCTTGACATTTGTCAAGAAAGTAATTTGTACCCGCTAACTGCCTGCCCGCGCACCGCCGCGCAGTCTCGCCGCGCTAAACCTCAATCAAGCGCCGCAGTCACTGACCGCTGGCCCCTGAAGTGCCCACCTCAAATCCGGGATGCAGCCGATTTCAGGAGGGTGCAATCTAGATTTGGGGCGGGAACAGTCTGTCGGGGAATCAGTGGCGGAGGCGGTGCTTCTGCCGCGTCAGAGTCGATTACGGACCGGCCAGGGCTTAGTCGCTGCAACAGGTTCGCGAGGGCTCACCCCCATTATGAACTGCACACCGGCGAAAGGGTGCAGTCCAAAATGGGGGTGAGATATACTGATAGGGAGTTTGGGAGAGAAG
>VXRG01000085.1 GCA_009838625.1 Caldilineaceae bacterium SB0664_bin_27 | reverse complement strand
CCTCAATCAGCATCAAGGTTGCGTTGGGAACGTCCACGCCCACCTCGACAACACTGGTGCTTACCAGAATGTCCAGATCACCGCCGGCAAATGAGCGCATCACTGCATCTTTTTCAGAGCCCTTCAGGCGGCCATGGAGAAGCCCCACGCGCAGATCGGGGAAGATCTCTTCGCTCAGACGGGCGTGGGCGTCCACCGCGGCGCCGACATCCAGGGTTTCACTTTCCTCGACAAGCGGATAGATGACGTAGGCCTGGCGGCCGTCGCGCACCTGTCTACGCATGAAGCTGTAGAGACGTTCCCTGTCTATGGGCAGGAACCGCTTTGTTTTGACCGGCGTCCGCCCCGGCGGCATCTCATCGATGACGCTGACGTCGAGGTCTCCGTATACGGTGAGCGCCAGACTGCGGGGGATGGGTGTGGCACTCATCACCAGCAGATGGGGCACAGCTGATTCGCCGCCCTTGTCGCGCGCGGCCGCCCGCTGTCCGACGCCAAAGCGGTGCTGCTCGTCCACCACAACAAAGCCAAGGTTGGCGAAATCCACATTTTCCTGGATGAGCGCGGTTGTGCCGACCACAACTTGAACGCTTCCATCAGCCAGTCCGGCGAGGGCCGCTTCCCGCTCCTTCCCTGTGACGCGACCGGTCAGGAGAGTAACGTCTGGTCTGGCGCCGCCCGGCAGCTCCACGCCCTCAAGCAGTTCGCTCAGACTGCGGAAATGCTGCTCCGCCAGGATTTGGGTCGGCGCGAGCAAGGCGGACTGGAAACCGCTGGCTGCGGCGATCAACATGGCGCCGGCGGCCACCACAGTCTTGCCGCTGCCGACGTCACCTTGGACCAGGCGGCTCATCGGTACGGGCTGGGCCATATCTCGCCGCACCTCGGCCAGCGTGCGTTGTTGCGCGCCGGTAAGGGCAAAGGGCAGCGCCGTTTGGTAGTCTGTCAACAGTTCGTCATCAGCGGGCATGGGCGCGGCATTGAGATGTTGAATCTCTTGCCGGCGGCGCTGCACCCCCAACTGAAGATAGAAGAACTCATCAAAAATAATGCGTCTGCGGGCCTTGTCAAGCTTTTCCGGCGTATCGGGAGCATGAATCTGTCCCAGCGCATCGGCCAGGGGAATCAAATCGTGATGGCTGCGGAGCGACTCCGGCAGGGGATCCTGCAGGGATGGCAACCCCTGTTTCAGCGCTTGCTGGACCTGCCTGCTGACGTCGCCGCTGCGCAGACCGGCGGTCAGGCTGTAAACAGGTAAGATTGGTCCTTCTTTAACGACGCTGGAACCGATCTCTTCAAAAAAGGGATTTTCCAACGTCTTGTGACCCATATACAGGCCGACAACGCCGCTCAGGCGATAGGTCTTGCCTATCGTCAGGCGATTCTTCATCCAAGATTGGTTCCACCAGGTGGTACGAACCGTGCCGCTGCCGTCACTGAAAACGGCCTGCAGAATCTCCTTCTTGTAGGCAAATTTGCGTTCGCTGAACCCCCGCAAGTTGGCGACGACTGAAAGACTCTCTCCCTCCGCAACATCGGCAATGGGCTGCACGCGGCTGAAGTCATCGTAGCGATGGGGCAGATGCCAGATGAGATCCCTGATTGTCTCGATCCCCAAACGTGCATATTGCTCTGCTCTCTTTGCGCCGATTCCCTTCAGGTCGGTTATCGGTTGTCCCAGAACGTTAGGCAGACTGGATGCCTCGGTTTGCGACGAAGACTGAGGCGCCGACCAGGACTCTGTACCGACTTGGCCGCTGGCTGCGGCTGCTTCGGGCTGGCGGCCTGGCTCGCGGCCTACCTGGTCCACATTTTCCAAAGCCGGATCTGCAGGCGGCAGCTCGTCCAACAGGTCCAGCAGTGAATTCAGGAGCCGCGCTCGTTCGTTGCTTTCGGCGTCGGCATACCGTGACAGCCGCTCAAGGATTTCCTGCAACAGCCCCGGCTGGACCTCATCGGCCCTGGCATCGGCTGCCCAGCGTTCGCAGAAGGCAGCCACGCCGCCGGCAAAGGCCCTCTCGCGCCATCGGGTCTGGATCTCCAGATTTAACAGGTTGCGTAAACGAGTCAGGGCTTTCTCGGCCATAGTCAACCAAGCCCCTCGTAGACGATGACTCCCATCACATTTGGTCCGAGATGGGCTGCCAGGCTGGGAGGATAACGCCACACATTTGCGGAAATATCCGGGAGCCCTTCCCCTAAGCGCTCCAGCAGTTGTTCCTGGGTCTGTTCGTAGCGATGCTGTACGAGCCCGATGCGCTCATTCTGGGCGAATTCGGCGGTATAGTCGTACAGTTTTTCAGCAACGTCTTCCCTCGTCTGCACCTTTTCCAGCGGGATCAGCTGTCCGTCTTCCATCGTGACCATCGCCTTGATCCCCAGCATGGTCCCCAGCACACTCTGGGCTGCGCCCAGGCGGGCACTGCGTTCGAGATAGTACAGAGTTTCGGCGAAGAAGGTCACATAGATATGGGGGATGGCCCCGTTGACAATACGGGCGACTTCATAGAGGTCCGCCCCGTTTTCAGCGGCCTCGGCGGCCAGTTCGGCGAGCATGCCCAGACCCATAGCCGTCGTCTGGCTGTCCATGACGCGGATTCGATAGCGTCCCATCATCATATCGGCGGCCTTGCGGGACTGACTCCACATCGGGCTGAGGGTGCTGCTCATGTGGATGGCAACGATCTCCTCGGCATCCTCACCCAGCCGCTGGTAGACATCCATAAGGCGGCTCAGATCGGGGGCCTCCACTTCTGGCAGCAGTATGCGCCCACCGGACTGATTCTCCCGGATCAGTTGAAAGAGCCGGTCGGAGTTGAATTCATCTGTATCTTCATACCGTTCCCGCCCTACCCGCAGGACCTGGGGGATCACTTCAATCGAGTATTTTTCCAGGATGTCGGCGGGAATGCTGGCGTCACTGTCGGTAACGATACGAACCTTGCTCACTGAAGATACTCCAACTTTTGACAACGGTTCAGCCGTATGATAATCTCTGACAATTCAGTTATACGTGAACATTGGTTTGGCGTTGGTGGACATTCACTGACCACGGGCCAATGAGGAAATGAAGGGAACAGATCATGGCGAAATGCCAACATTGCGGCAAGAGTCCTCAGTTTGGAAACAACCGTCCCTGGTCCAGAAAGGCCACACGCCACAAGTGGAAGGTCAACATTCAGAAGGTCAAAATCCTGGAAAACGACAGGCTGGTTTCCCGCCGCCTCTGCACTTCCTGCATCCGCACGCTTGCGAAAGCCTGAAATTCCCTGTCGCAACATCTGAATCAGACCGAAAGAAGCGTTGAGCCTTTGAGCTCGACGTTTTTTTGTGCGGCCTGCGACCGCCCCGCGACGAAATACACCGGTCTATGCCTCCGCCGCATTGCGTAACTGACCGCAGCCGGCATCGATTTCAATGCCGCGGCGGATGCGCACAGTTGCCGAGATGCCGCCCTTTTGCAGTATTTCGGCGAACCGCTGCGTGTCCCTGTCGCTGGTCGGCTGAAATGAGCTGTCGGGAATGGGATTGAGGGGGATGAGGTTGACATGGCAGAGGATCCCTCTCAGCTTGTCCGCCAGGTCCTCAGCCAGGGCAGGGCTGTCATTCGTGCCCCGCATCAAGGCGTACTCAAACGTCACGCGGCGATTGGTTTTGGCAATATACCGTCGCACTGAGGCCAGAAGATCATCGACCGGATAACGCCGGCTGAGAGGTACCAGCTTGCTGCGCAGAGGGTTGTTGGGTGCATGGAGGCTGACCGCCAGATTCACCTGGAGCCCCTCGTCTGACATGCGATCGATCATCGGAATCAGGCCCACGGTACTGAGCGTGATATGGCGGGCGCCGAGCCCGAAACCGTCGGCGGCCGTCAGACGGCGGATGGCCGTCCACACATTGTCATAGTTGTGCATGGGTTCGCCCATCCCCATCAGCACAATGTTTGTGACTGTGGTGGGCCGCTTCACCCGCATCTTGGGCCCTTCACCGGCTTCACTCAGATAACGGGCGAAAAAGAGCACCTGGGCCACGATCTCGCCCGCGGTCAGATTTCGCCGCAGGCCGCCTTGAGCGGTCGCGCAGAAAGTGCAGCCCATCGCACAGCCGGCCTGACTGCTGATGCAGAGCGTACGCCGCCGGTCATACAGCATCAGGACAGCCTCGACCGTCTCCCCATCCGGCATCTGAAACAGTACCTTTTGGGTATCCCCTGCCTTGGAAACACGCTGCGTGACAGGCTGCAGCGGCGTGAGCGTTGCCTTCGCGGCCAAGCTGTCGCGCAGCGCCTGCGGCAGATTCGTCATCTCTTCAAAAGAGCGTGCGTATTTCTTGTAAATCCACTCCTGAATCTGGCGGATGCGATAGGTGGGGACGCCCGCGGCCTTTCCATTGGCGCGCTTTGGGCGAGGCCCAAGCGCATTGACGAAATCGGTAAGCTCTTGCGGAGAGCAGTCCAATAGAGAACGGCTTATTGGGGAGTTGTCAGGCGGCGTAAGCGGAATGGTCTTCATCTTTGCAATTGTAGCGCAGCTTTTCAGTTGCGGTCAAAAAATGCCCCGATCGCGCCCTCTCTGGCTTATGCCGGCGCGCAGGCAGGGATCAGCTGTCTGCCTGCTTAAAGGCGTCGAGTAGCTCCGGCAGCCCGGGCAGAATCAGGTCTGGCGGGAGGGCAACGGTGCGGAACTCCTCCTCCGTCGTGATTCCGGTCAGCACGGCGGCTGTGGGCATACCCAGCTCGATTGCGCCGGCGATGTCGGTCTCGTAGCGGTCGCCGACCATCAGCGTAGTGGCCGCGGTGGTGCCCAGTTTGTGCATGGCCTGCTGGAACATGCCGGCATTCGGTTTGCCGATCACAGTCGGCGTGACGCCGGTGGCGGCCTCGAGCAAGGCCAGCAGGGCGCCGGTGCCGGGAATCTGACCTCGTTCGCTGGGAAAGGAGGTGTCGCTGTTGGTGCCGACGAAGCGGGCGCCGGCGCGTATCGCCAGGGTGGCGTCGGCGAGGCGCTCGTAGCGCACGCTGAAATCGATGCCGGAGACGATCACGTCGGCCGTTGGCGCCTCCTCGACAACGGTTATGCCTTCCTCTTGCAGTGCCCAGCGCAGGCCGTCCTGGCCGATCATGAAGACGCGAACGCCATCAGGATACTGCTCCGCCAGCCAGCTGGCGGTCGCAAGGGCGCTGCTGAGAATATGCCCTTCGTCGGCGCCGATGCCCATGCGGGCGATCTTTTCGACGAACTGGACCGGCGTGCGCGAAGAATTATTGGTAACGAATAGCCAGTTTCGATCAGTCGCCTTCAAATAGTCCAGCAGCTCTTGAACGCCGGGCAGGGGCTCCTCGCCAACATAAACAACGCCGTCCATGTCCAACAGAACGGCGCGTACCTCTCTCAAAATTGCTCTCTGTGCCATGGGTGGACTTTACAATCCTTTCAACTGTTCGTCGGAGGTCGACTCCGACGGGCGGTGTGCGGCAGCAGAAAACGCCGCTCAGTCCTTGATCAGTTCGCGCTGCTCCGCAGATCTTGCAGATTGAGTTGCAGAGAGCGTCGGCCCTGCCATTCGTTGACTTCAAGATGGAAAACGATATCGATCAGGCTGCCAGTTTGCAGGTCTGCGGCCCGACCACCCAGGCCGAAGCCGATCGCGTCCAGTACCTGAGAATAATTGTGGCCGTCGAGCGCGATTTTCAGATGCTTGCCCCCGCCCACGCTGCGGACACTGCGTACACGGCAGCGGCGGCACAGAAAAAGGCCGGGTTCATTCTCCTGGCCGACCGGCTCCATCCGGGCAAGCTGGCCCTGCAATGCCCAGTCGATCTGATCGAATTCCAGCTCAGTGTCGATCAAAAGGCTCGGCCGCAGAGCCTCCAGCGGTCCGAGCTCCTGGGCGGCCCTTTCTGCCAGGGCTTCGCGCAGCGCCGGCAGCTGCTCGGTGCGCACGGTAAAGCCGGCCGCACGGCTGTGCCCACCGTGCCGGACCAGTAGAGAACCGACCCGATCCAGTGCGGCAATCATGTTGAATTCAGCGATGCTGCGAGCACTGCCGCGACAGAGTTCTTCCCCCTGTTCGATAACAATTGCCGGGCGGTAGAACTGATCACTCAACTTCCCCGCGGCCAGTCCCACAATCCCGGATTGAAACGCATCGCTGGCGACGATCAGAATCGGCGCAGTAGAAGGATCGAGGCCGGAGAGCTCTCTTTCGGCGACGGCATGTGCTTCAGTCGTGAGCGCCTGGCGCTGCTGATTGAGACGTTCCAGGCTGGCGGCCATGTCACAGGCCTTGTCGTAATCGTCACAGCGCAGGAGGTCATAGGCCATCTTGGCGCTGGCCAGCCGCCCGGCAGCGTTGATACGGGGGGCAATGCGAAAGCTGATTGCGCTGCTGTCGACTGCCTTCAGAGGGACTGACGCCATCTCCATCAGGGCGTAAAGCCCGACGCGTTTGCCCTGGCGCAGCGCCGACAGCCCCCTCTGCACCAGCGAACGGTTTTCCCCCTGCAAGGGCACTAGGTCGGCCACCGTACCGATGGCAACCAGATCGAGAAGCAGCTGCTCTTCCTGCGCGGCTTCCTCGGCTGAAAGCCGGCTCCAGGGCTGCTGGGCAACGACCCGCAGGACGCCCTGCGCCAATCTGTAGGCAACGCCAACGCCGGCCAGCGGTTGAAATGTTCCTTCACGTGTATCTCGTCGCGGGTTGATCACGGCCAGCGCCGGCGGCAGGTCCGAACCGATTGTGTGATGGTCGGTGAGAACGACTTCCATTCCCAGCTCGGCCGCTTCCGCCACTTCTGCGACGCTGCGGATGCCGCAGTCTACGGTCACGAGCAGCCCGGCGCCCTTGCCGGCGATAGACCTCAGGGCCTCGACATTCAGACCGTAGCCCTCATCTACCCGGTTGGGGATGTAGGCGCCGACGTGGGCGCCGGCGCGTTGCAAGGCTGTGGTCATCAGGACGGTTGCCGTGACGCCGTCGGCGTCGAAATCTCCGTAAACGCAGATAACCTCCTGCGTCTCGATGGCGCGTACTATCCGCGTTACCGCGGCCGACATATCTGTCAGACGAAAAGGATTCTCCTGGACGGCGTCCTCGCCCTGGAGAAACGATGTGAGTTCTGCTTTGTCGCGCAGACCGCGATTGTACAGCACCTGCAACAGCACCGGATGTTCATGACTGCTCTCTAGGAAGCTTTCCGGCACTGGCGGATGGAAATTCCAGTGTTTATCAGTCGCCGACAAAGTGGATTCTCCACCGGGAGGGGATCGAAACGGCACACAGAACCCAATTATAGTCGAGAGCGCAAATGCAGCGCAAAAAATGGGGAATTTCCTGCCTTAATCCGGCTGGGCTACAATGGGAGTCCAATCTGAACACACTACCCTGCATAGCTTTTCCGATGTCCACCGCCTCTGAGCGTTTACGCCGTCTGCAGCGTTTACACAGCGGACGAACAGCCGCTGAACCGGCCAGAATTAGCATTCGGGAGCAGGCCCAGGCGCCAGAACCCGAAAGTGAGACCGAGCCTGCCCCGATTGAGGCGCTGGAGAAAGGCGAGATCGTCGACAACAGCGCAGGCCAGTGCTATCTGGTTACCAGGCATTGCGCTCCATGGGGACGGGAGGCGAGTCAACCTCACGCGCTGCGGGATTCCTCTGTGCTCGGCAACCTATGCGAACGCGACCCATCGATCCTGGCGCCGCTTTACCCCGCGTACGGGCTGGAGCGTTGCCCTGATTTCCGCAATTCCGCATTTCTGGACATTGAGAGCACCGGTCTGGGCGGCGGAGCCGGCATCTATGCCTTTATGGTGGGTGTGGGTACATTCGAGCCGCAGGACCGCAATCCGGACAATGCGGAGGAGCGTCTGAACTTTGTCGTGCGCCAGTTATTCATGCGCGATCCCGGTGAAGAACCGGCCCTGCTCACGGCGCTTGCGGACCTGCTGCAAGGCTGCGAGAGCCTGGTGACCTTCAACGGTCGATCTTTCGACGCGCCCTTCTTGCGGGGGCGGTACCGGTACACCGGGCACTTCCTGCCCGCCGGCGTTGGCGCTCCAAAGGCGCTGGACAGTGACGCGCCGCATCTCGACCTTCTGCACCCGTCTCGGAGATTGTGGCGCAAACGCCTGGGCAGTTGCGCACTTACCAATCTGGAACGGAGAGTCCTTGGCTATTCACGCACAGAGGACGACGTACCCGGCAGCCTCATCCCTCATCTGTACGCCGACTATCTGCACGACGGCGACGGCCGCATGATGCAACGCGTCTTCTACCACAATCGCGAAGACATCATCTCGATGGCCGCGCTTACGGAGGTCGTCTGCAGCGCATATGCCGATCCTACTGCCGCGGGTGCCGGTCATCTGCAGCCGCTCGACCTGCTCAGTATGGCGCGTGTGCATGCGGACCTGGAACGCCTGGACAGCGCCGAAATGCTATTCCGCGCCGCGTTGGAACAACTCAGCGGACGCGGGCACCTGGCGGAATCGTTTGACGGTCTGGGACGCCTGCTCAAACGGCAGCGCCGTTGGGAAGAGGCTGTTTCAGTGTGGCAGCAGTGGTTGACGACCGTGCGGGGAGTGGAGGGTGCGCCGGACAGCCGCCCTTATGTGGAGCTGGCGAAGTTTTACGAGTGGCAAAGCGGTGACCTCACGCAAGCGGCGATGTGGACCCAGTGGGCCTTGCACGAAGAGGAACAGTCTCCGTCGCAAATTCGCTCCCGTGAAATCCAAGCCGAGCTACGCCACAGGCTGGCCCGCATACAGCGAAAGCTGAGCGCCGGCGGGTAAACCGGCAGGCGCGAATCGGGCGGCATATCTCTTCATCTATCTGACAGCGAAGAGGGAGAGGCGGTCCGGAGACAGATTGAAATCTTTCGGCTTTTGAAGGGGGTCCTGCAGGTACGACGCACCATCTACGTTCACACAGGCCGGCGAAGTGGCCGGAAAAGGGTCGATACCCGATCTGCAAAATCCTGGCGTGTACAGGAGCCGTCAACTTCCAGCGGATCCTGTACACCGCGGGCAAGCCGGAAGCGCCGCGAAACCGGAGTGACAATCCCGACTGATTCCGGGGTTGCGCCGGCTGGGTCGTCAGTTGGCGCTTCGTCAAATGCTCCGGTGACGGCTGCTCCCGGCATCTTCGAGTCCACCGTCGATCGGGTTCGTCCCGGTCCTGTTCGGGCGTCCCTCAGTCCGCTTCGTCGGCCACTGGGTTGATTCGACCGAAAGCCCCAGCCCTTCGGAGGAGGACGTACTTCCTATGGTCGGCCACTCCTCCTGATCGGGGGCGCCCATCTTCATCTCGCCCTCGAAATATCCCCCCTCTTCGACAATAAACGAGGCGGCATGGGACTGTCCCCGCATTTCACCGGAAGAGCGCAAGTGAAGGCGTTCCTCAATGAAAACGTCACCGGTGACCGACCCGGCGATTTCTATGTTGCGGGCCCGCACCGTGGCCGACAGCGTTGCGTCTTTGGCAACGATAACAGTACCGCGGCAGTCAATTTCACCTTCAAGCGTTCCTTCGATACGCAGATCTTTTTCTGATCGGAACGTGCCGGTAAAGTAGGACTGAGGGCCCACGATCGTGTCGGCTGTTCCTTCATCCGCCGGCGGCTCCTGCCGCTGCGGGCGGGACTGCTGCTGCTGCTGACCTCGGTTGGCGAACGGCGCGTTTTCTCGGCGGTTCCCACTCATCTGTCTGCTTCTCCTCTCATACGATTCGTTCGACTTGGCCGTAACGTCTTCCTGCGTCAGCAGGGATTCCCTGGAAACAGGGGTTGGAACCTCAACAGGTGGAGGTTCAGGCGCCGCCACTTCCGGGGGAGACGGTTCCGGAAACACAGGCGACGGCGTCTCTCCCGAGGCAGGTTCCGGCGGAGGTATTTCATCCAGTTCGGATTCCGGCTCGCCCAATACCGGCTCTGGCGGCGGTGATTCTGTCATTACAGGCTCAAGCGGTGATTCCATGGCAGTCTCGGCATTAGTATCCTTGCTATCGTTGTCGGCAGGTGTATCTTCTTCAGCGCCTTCGCTCGCAGGATCGTCATCGTCCAACTCCTGAAGATTCCGATAAAGCCACTGCAGATCTTCTTCGTCCTGCTTCCTACCACGTTTGAAAAGCGGCATCTTTTGCCTCTCCTTTCTCGCCGAGCTCCCCTACATGTTGGATTCGATGTCGATGTATTCGAGGAAGACACGCAGCGAAATCCCAGTATCTCCCTATTATACAACGAATAGACAAAAGTACATCTCCCGCATTTTCGCAATGGGCATTTGCAGGGGAATTCCCATCGACTGACGGGCGATCGCGTCGCAGGGTGCAGTCCAAAATGGGGGTGAGATATACTGATAGGGAGTTTGGGAGAGAAG
>VXRG01000010.1 GCA_009838625.1 Caldilineaceae bacterium SB0664_bin_27 | reverse complement strand
ACTCACCCCTCACTCCTCACCCCTCACTCCTCACCCCTCACTCCTCGCCGTTGCGCCTTGAACGCGAGCGACGCAAACGGGACGCCACAGTACTGGCACAGGAACTGCATACCATCGGCCAGCGCTGCGCCGCTCTGCTCGCGCCGGGGCCGGGTGCCGTCGAGCATGGGAAACTTCTGTATGACGAGCAGGGCCTACCTAAGTGATTATCAATGTATCAGCGCTTCTGGCCATCTCATTCGGCAAGCCGGATGGGTCACAAGAGGAGACAGTGGCTCGGAGGCCCACGCTCGCCCAGGATGAAAAAGTCCCCGCTGCCAGGACAGCGAGGACTTTTTTTTGTCAACAGAGATAGAACGGAAGGAGGCTGTCACCTGTTCACAGCGATGGCAAGCCTGACATTGAGGGCTTCCAGGACTTTGAACAGTGTATCGATCCGGGGATTGCCTTCGTCTGAGAGCGCACGGTAAAGAGATTGCCGCCCTACCCCACTTACATCGGAAATCGAGGACATCCCTTTTGCGCGTGCTACGTTACCGAGGGCCTTGGCGAAGTACTTCGGGTCGTTTTCCGCCAGCGCCGCGTTCAAGTACTCAACTAGTGCTTCATCGCTGTCTAAGAAATCGACTACGTCGAACTTCGTTAGTTTCATCGCTCCTCCTTGTGAATCATCTTTCCTACAGTGTCTTTATTTGGAGCCTCCTTCAAGTTCACCAGCAATCTGCTGCGCTCGATTTATGTCTCTCTGTTGACTCGACGTATTGCCACCACAAAGCAGGACCACCACTTTCCACACAGGCATTGTCTCATATAAGAGACAGACGATCGAACTGGGAATAGAGCAGTAGCTAATCCAAATCATTGGGCTACCGCAATCTGAGTCAGGATTCTCTCGCAGGCAGGCGATGGGTTGACTTTCATCAAGAAGGAAAAAGCTGCGGTCGGGTTACGCCGAATATCTCCGTGTACTCGATTGGGGGTGGCAGTGAAGACTTGTGCCGCATAGAGTTGAACGGAGGTACCTTTGTGGGAAATCCCCCAGCTGGAACCTTAAGGGACATAATGAGGGCCAAAGCCAGGCATGCCGAAGAAATAAGAAAAGTGTGGGATTCAATTCATGGAAGGAACCGATGACCGACGCCGTTCTCGTTGAAAACACCAATCGCATGATGACGGCCGCCAGCCTCTTGGAAGATGGCATCGAACTGAGTTTCGCCGACGGAGCAAAAGGGCTCATTCCCTACGCCGCTCTCCCTGAAATCGGAGAGCGTCCGACCATATCCGCCCTGAAGTTGCCAAACCCCTACGAGATAGTTCTGGAAACGGTCCAGGGCGAGACTGTCGAGATTCCCTGGGACTTCGCCCGTCACTATTGTGACGCCTCCTACCGCCCGGCTGTTGAGGCCATCGCCATGCAGGGCAGGCATACCCTGGGCCGGCGCATCCGGCGGCTCCGCAACGCTGCTGGTCTTTCGCAGGATGCGCTTGCCCGTGCGGCGGGAATCAGGCGGGTGACACTGGTGCGGCTGGAAAGAGGCGAGCAGACGCCCAGGTACAAGACCCTTAGAGCGATTGCCAGGGCGTTGGAGGTTGACGTTTCGGACCTGCTCGTGGAGCGGGAGATTCTGCGCCGGTATCTGGAGTACGAGTTGGTGTTTTCAATGGAGCAGTCAGCGAATCAGTGGAGGTACAGATCCACTTCTCTAAAAAGATCACGATACGGTGTGGCCTACCGCGATTCTTTACTTTCTTGAATAGTGTTTGTCAAGTTCTTGAAGGATATTGGGATTGTAGAAGCGTTTCTGAACACTTTTGGGATTGCCGGGGTCAAGGTAACGAATTCTACAAAACTTGTCGTTTTCGAGGAGCGGTCTTCTGATGTCGTAAAACGTTGCGTTTTCCTTGAAGTCTGGATATCGCTTGCGACACCTGTCTGTGAGTTCCCTAAAATCCCACGGATAGTTTTCCCGAATCTGCTCTTCGGTCATACGGAATTCATGAGCATTGGGGTTATTCGTAAACTGAGCCTCCGGTACGCCCTTTGCCTTAGAACGCGTAAGTTTAACCTCATAATTGATCATGAATGCATATTCGGAATCGTTCCTTACCGTTCTCTCCTCAAGATGCTGCACGAATCTGAGAAAGTTCCTCTCTTCCCGGTTTAGAACGATGGCTTCCGCCTGTCGAGGCAACTCGACAAAGGCGAGAGGCATCAAATAGAAGTTGAAGTCACTCAGATCGTGGTCAAACCACTCTTGCACAGTCAGGACAAAGTTTTTGAGGCTAGCAGCACCTATTTCCTGCAAGCTTTCCGCCAATGCTGACTCAGACTGGTGAAAGAAGTGGACGGAAATATCTCGTAGCTCAAGCAATGCATCTAAATTGTCCTTTGCAATCGGGTCCAACTGCTTCTGCTCGACCAGTATTTTTGCTAGGTAGTCCAGTCCGTGCGTGAATGGAATCTGTGCACGAGTGCGTTTGATTGTCTTTCGTTTGCTTTTGGATCCATCGCTGTTTGTGCCGTATTCTTTGACATAGAGGGATTGAATCTTGTTGCCATTTTCCTTCAGCCACTTCGCTTTGAGCAGTAACTCCCAGCCATTGATAGCCAAAATGCAAAAGGTTTCCGACCGGTATGGGAAGTCCGGTTTGTTGTAGATCTCGATTGCGGCAACCGTCGCGGCTACCGCACGGTCGAGTAACTCTTTAGAACGGGACTTCACGAATGCCCTTCCACTACAGCGATTTCCTCATCAGTGAGACCATACAGCTTGTACACCAACTGGTCAATCTGCACTTCAAGAGCACTAGTGTCCGCAAAAGGGTCGCCTTGTTTTTCAGAAAGGATTCGTTTTACGATGCCAATCAGTGTGACTTTTTCTTCGTCAGCAACTTCTGGAATGGGAAACTCTTTCACATAATTTTTTATCCAGCGACTCACTCCCATTCCACTTGTTACTGCGATAAGTTTTAAGTAGAAGCGTATCGTACTTGAATTTAAGATTCCGAGAAGAAATCTCGAATCCATCCCGTCGGGAGGCAACAAGAAGTAAGCGGAGTTCAGGAGATAGACTTCCTCGGCACAGAGTGCAAATCGCCCTATGTCTGCAAGTTCAATCCACACAATTTGCTCCTTCTTGAAGTCGTCATAAAAGGAACAAGCTCTCAGGTTCGTCCAATGCTGTCCTTGGGCCCCGCGATTTCGAAACTTACTCCCAAACGAATCAAAATGATCGTAAATGTCTGGATAATCCCTTTCAACGTTAACTCCATTCCTAGTCAGTAAGATTTGCTCTCCCGACAGGGAATAACTGTAGCGAAAAATGTCTTTTCCTCTCAAGATAGGCTTAATGATTTCAGCATTCTTAGGATTTTTCCTGCATAGCTCCCTTTTTTTTGCTTCGTCAATGAGAAAGGCCTCGTTGCTTCCGGTCGCGACACCTAGTCGTATCTTGACTCTCTGCTGTTCCAATGTATCTCCTGAGAGCTCCAACTTTCTTTGAAGCTCAGAAAGCTCTGGTTCAACGAGGTTCCAAGGACTTCCATCGAAGTTCGACTGAGGAATCTCGAAACTATTGCTGTTTACGTAGGCGACAAATCTTTCGCCAGAGAACGGCGAATTAACAACAGTGCAGGGTCTGGTGGCATTATCTGATGATTTGCAAGTCACGATTACCGCCACATTTACTATGACATTTTCGAAGACTTGTGAATCTTCTATGCTGATCACTTTATGTAGAGTCGTTTCGCTCGATAGTAGTTCTCTAATTGGCTCCCCATATTCAGCTCTCAAGTACGAATTTGAAGTAACAAAGCTGAGTGCTCCTTTAACATTTTGCAGCTCAACCGCCTTTTCTATGAAGTAGCAAGACACGTCAGCAAAAGACTGATACGATCGATAGTCTAGTTCTAGTTGGGCCTTGAGGTCTTTTGGGATTTTGTCATGGCTAACATACGGCGGGTTACCAATGACCACATCAAAGCCCTCTGTGACGCCAAACATGTATTTGGAGTCAAACCAATTGGCGGAGGCATTCTGGTCGAAAGGAGTCCAGCTAGCAATCTTGTAGGCATTAGCTAAGCCTGACAGAAATTCTTTTTTTTCTACTCTATAACGCTCCATCAACTCATTTTTCAGCTTAAGCGCATTTTCCGGACTTGGAATAAGCGCGATCTTGCGATCCATCTCTCGTCTTTGACTCTCTTCCCACGCAAGACGCTTGTCTTCCAGTTCGTGTTTCAGTTGAGCACTTAAGTTCTCCCCTTCCCGGATGTACCCTATCTTCTTCCGCCTACTACTGGGCAGGAAATATTTTTCTCGATTTGCAGCCATCTTCTTTTGTAGTTGCTGGATGGAGTCTTCTTGGAGAAGGGGTTCTGCTATGGACAGATCTAAGCCAATGAGTGTGTTTGCTGCAACGAATTTAGTCTCCAGGTTAGGCAACGGCTTGATACCAAGGTTGTTTGCCTTGTCGTCGCGTTCCTGATCTATTGCTAGAGATATGAAAAAACGCAATTTGGAAATCTGGCATGCAACTGGTTGAATGTCGACTCCGTAAATGCAATTCTGGATTAGATAGAGCTTTCGCCCGAAGTCGGAATCGCGGTACTTCTCGAAGGTATCGCTGATTTCCTTCAATTCCCCATCTCGTTCTGTCTTTTCGTCGTTGTTAAAGGCCTCTGAGGCGCGTCGCTGTGCAATTTCCGTTTGCAGGCTCTTCCAAAGATTGTTTTGTGGATCGAGTCGACGCAAAGCTAATGTAAGCTTGTGTAGCGCGCCCATCGGAAAGGCACCGGAGCCAACAGCTGGGTCGAGCAGCTTGAGCTCGGCAATCGCGCGTACGAGACCTTCCCGTTCCGAATCTACAAAGAGATCTTGGGAATCGCCGAAAGCGTCTTCGAAATCCAATAGGAAGCTAAGACGTTCTTTCCAGAGTTCGGTGTCGCAGTCGACCGGATGGCATTTCTGTGCCAGCGAAGCGATCAGCGCTTCGTCAACCATGAAGTCAACAACCTCTCGAGGCGTGTAATAGGAACCAGTCTGTTTGCGCGCCGTTTCGCGTGTCTCCGGATTATAGGCGGCCAGGAGGTTCTCAAAAACCTTACCCAGCAGCTCCGGATCTAAGGCGACCTCTTGCTCGGCAGGTGTGTTCTCCTCGACCGTAAACTGGAAACGTTCGAAAAGACTGATCAGGCCTTGGTCGTCAAAGAAGAGACGGTTGGGGATCGACAGAATACCGAAATCTTTACTCCTGAGATCTGTCACATTGTCAGTGAAACAGTCGATTCGGTAGCCGCTATCACGTGACGCTTCAAAACTGTCCAGGCAGTCAAACAGGCCGCCGTTTATGAAGGGCGTCTTGTCAAACAGCTCTAGCAACCTGTCGGGGTCGGCGATCTCATCTCTGAAACGGTATAAGGAGGGCTCACGGTGATCTGAATTAGATTTAGCGCTGAATCTGCGCCCGCTAATTTCGCTGTTCAGCGTGGCGAAGAAGAGATTCTGCAGAACCGCGCGGTAATAGGAGTCGCCAGTGTCACGATCATAATCGCGCAGCAGCGATTTGACCTGTTCTTCGCTGAACAATTCCGGCAGGACCAGTCCTTTCTCCTTTATAAACCAGACAAACATAAGACGCGTAATGAGGCGTATGACATGCTCTTCGGAAGAAAGAGTCTTGGCTTGGTTGGTGGGAAACTCCGCCTCTTTGATTGCACGCTCGAACCAAGTGAATAGCTGTCTGTAGAAGCTGCGGTTTAGTTCCTCAGTGTCTAGCGCGTCCAGCCAAGCCGCAAGCAGACCGTCAAAATTTGGCGGCCTGCGTTTGTCGCTCATCCAAGACAGACGTTTTTGCAGAGCCAACTTACTGAGAATATCCAAATGGGCGCGATGGGGGCTAGTGGCATGGATATCCCGGATCAATGAAACGCTGCCAAGGACGCTTCGCCTACTGTCGAGTTTATGTGGTCGGCGGTGAACGAAGGATAAAGTAACCATACCTTCAGCGGCCCTAAACAGTACGACAGTCGGTTGGCTGAGTCGTTTGTTTACCTCACGCGTGAATTCGATATACGCGCCACGAGAATACGATCCAGGCCTGAGTTCGACGGCGACAAATACGAAGCTCTTGGCATCACCTTTATCAAATCTGTCAACTGTGAATTGCTGTCCCTGCGACCTATTCAACTCCGCGATCTCTGAGTCAGTGATCTGAAACAGAATTCGTACGGAGGCCACTTTCTGGCGGAAGCGTGTCTCCGACTTAGTATCCGGGTTGGGAGCAGGGAATGTGTCAATAAACTCCTCGACATCGCCCGACAAGTCCAGTGTACGGTCGCTACGGTATCCCAACGTTTCGAGCAGGCGGCACCCTGTGTCTACGAGATCGCCTTTTGTCATGTCGTCCAACGCGGTCTCGATCTTGTTCAAAATGTTGCCGGTCGTCATCGTCGTCTCTCCGTGCTTCCAGTCTATTAGTCTTGTTCCCGGGGCAGCACCACCAGCCAAGTCACAAGTTCAAAGTCTTCGGTGCTGTCAGGTGTTTCGCTGGATTTGGGCAGCCTGAAATCCCCTGATCCTTGCAGACCCAGCCCAGTTGTTTGGGTCCTGTTGTGGGCTTGGCTTATGTCCTTTACAGCTGCGTTGAGCAAGCTATCGTATGCGGCCATGTCGGTGCCGTTCTCGGTTCGACGGTTGAATTCGTCGCACAGTTTGTGGATCGCCTCGGTCTTGCCGAGACTCATCTGCTGAAACAAATCGAGCGTCTGCTTGACGCTGGCGCAGCCGTGACGAATCTTCCCGTCATTGCGCACGTGGACGATGTAGAAAGGGTGAACAGGGCTGGCGACTTGAGTCTGCTTGTCCTGGCTGGCGTTGCGCTGGCGCAGTACCCAGATAACGCCTGTATCCTTTTCGCTGTCGACCACGGCGTACGCGCCCAGCGCAGTCTGTTCAAGCTCTTCGCGGTTCCTCTCCAGGTAGTGCAACAGCTGCGTGAAGAACTGGTCGAGCGTAAAATCGCTCATCGTAACGCCATCGTCGGTTAGGTCATCCAGGTCGAGATCCTCATCCAGCAGTTGCTTCAGCTGCTGCGCCCGGAAGTTGAGCTCCCCCTGGATGCCATCGTAGTTGTCGAGAGGGTTCTCGTCCCCGCTGGCGGCGGCGTCGGCCAGCGCCATGCGCGCCTCCACGCGTGTCTGCAGCCGCAGATACTCCTCCATCTCCTCCGTGGGCCAGTAGTTGATCATGCGCACCGAGTCGCTCTGGCTGCCGATGCGGTCGATGCGGCCGAAACGCTGGATAATGCGGATGGGATTCCAGTGAATATCGTAGTTGAGAACGGTATCGCAGTCCTGCAGGTTCTGCCCCTCTGAGATACAGTCGGTGGCGATGAGAAGATCGATGTCGCAGCCACTGTCACTATCGCTGCGTCCGCGGGCTACCGGCGCGAAATTGTCGAGAATGCTGTTAAAATTGTTGGGGACTGCTGAAGTAAGGGTGGCATCGCCCGAGACCATGGCTATGTTCAGATTCAGTTCGACCGCCAATTCCTGCAGATTGTCGTAGAGATATTCGCCGGTGTCTTTGAACGTGGTAAAGACCAGTAGTTTACGATTTTCGAGGCCATTGCGATCGGTTGTCCGGTTGGCGTCTCTGTCTCTGATTTGTTGTTTCAGGCGGGCCAACTTGCCGTCCCTTTCCGGCGTAATCTGGGCAATGCTGCCGTGGGCAGAGTTAAGCGTTTCCTTGTCCTGGCGTAGCTCCTTCTTCCATGCGGGTAAATCCAGATCTGCCAAATTGTAGGGGTGGCGAGCGCGGTTGATCAGAAACTCCTCGTCATCCTCGTCATCGTCCGGCAGGACTTCGGCCAACGAGCCGTCGGGATTCTGCCGGCTCTCATAACGGTCTATCTTATCCAGCAGAGTATCAATCTTGCCGATGGTACGTTCCAGCGTCAGGGTCAAAGAATGGGCCGAGCTTTCCAGTCGCTTTAGGAAATTGGTCCGAATCATGGCGATTAGGAACTGTTCACGGTCGGCCTGATTGAAATTCCGCGCCTTCTTCTCCTCTTCCAACTGCTGCAAGCCCTTCTCGCTGACCACATAGTCAGATGGACGGTATATCGAAAGCGTAAACTCACTGATGCGCTCTGCCAGTTCCTTATAGGAGAGATCCCCCTCCAGATCTGTCGCGGGGTAGACGTTCACCGGTTTCTCTCGGTCGGGAAAGCGCCCTATTCGATCAATCTCCGCGGCGTAGAACTCCTCGATCTGCCGCCGTGAGCGGGCGATGGAGACACCGCCAAGCAACCGGTAGAAATCGCTGCCCAAATTATCGAGGAGCTCCTGCTTGTTTCGCTGGCCGTTGAGGGGCGCCCGCGACTCCCACTGTCTAAATTGGGTCTGTGCCCGTTTCAGCAGATTGCCTATGTCAGAGACGCCCAGGCTTTCGCGGAAACTGTCCTGGCGATTCTCAGTCATCAGGTAGATCTGGTTGCGCAGGTCTATCAGCGAGGTATTGACCGGTGTGGCCGACAGCATGAGGACCTTGGTCTTGACACCCTTGCCAATCACCTCGTTTAACAGCCTCTCGTAGCGTTGCCCTTGGTGGTTGCGGAAGTTGTGGGATTCGTCGATAACGATGAGGGCGTAGTTCTGCCAACTGAAGTTGGCGAGGTCGATGCCGGCGGCGTCACCGCGATCGCGCGAAAGGTCTGTATGGGAGAGCAGCGAAAAGGCAAAGCGATCATCAGTGAATGGATTGGCTATATGCCCCGTATGCGCCTGGTAGAGCGACCAGTTTTCTCGCAGCTTGCGCGGGCACAGCACCAGCACGCTTCGGTTGCACAATTCATAGTGCTTTATCACTGCCAGCGCCGTGTAAGTCTTACCCAGGCCCACACTGTCAGCGAGAATGCAGCCATTGTGGCGTTCCAGACTTGTAATTGCGCTGCGAGCTCCGTCCTTCTGGAACTGGTAGAGCGTGTTCCAGATTGCGGTGTCACCAAGTTTCACATCGCCCATGCGGCCTTCCTGGGCAAGCCGGGCTTCGATATCGGCACGGAAGAGCTCGTAGAGCGTCTTGTAATAAATGAGTTCAGGAGCGTGTTCCTTGGCGATGCGACCGAGGGCGTCCAGGACCTGCTGCTTGGCGTCGGTGGTCAGCTTGTTGTCGGACCAGATAAGGTCAAACCACTCTCTCAGTTCGGCGTAGATTTCAGCGTCGTCGCTGGCGAGGTTAATCTCAATGTTGGCGCGAGTGCTGGCGCCGAGGCCGCGCTGGGTAAAGTTCGAGCTGCCGACAAGGCTGCGGATGGGAGGCGTAGTGAGGTAGAGCTTTCCATGCAGAAAGTTTGCCTGGGCAATGGATCGGATGCTCACTGTGTCGCGGCCCACCCATTCGGCGCAGCGCTCGGCAAGGAATTTCTGTTGCAAGGCATGGTTGGGGATGAGGCCGTTCTCGGTCACGTCGAACGACTTTGGCTCGGCGTTGCCCGGGTCGACGTCTTCTACTGAGGCGGGATCACCGAAGAGAAAGCGCACTTCGCCGACGGAGTCCAGAGCATCCTCCAGTTGAGCGTAGCCATAGATGCTGAAATAGGCCGAAACGAGGCGAAAGGCATCGGCGCTCTGCAGATTCTTTCGCAAGTAGTCGGCGACGGTGTGTGTCCGATTATCCAATATATGTTGGTATGCCATGATCCTGCTTCGCGGGTGGTTTTATAGAGGCCGGCCTGTCGCATAGCGGGACCGACAGATTACCATCTTTAATTGTTCTGGCAGAATGGATAATTGCTCCATTGTACACGATAATACTTTCTGCGCCTCGTTTTTCTATGTCTGTTGCGCTGTATACTTGCGGTATCCCCGCCGCCTTCAACTACCGCCTCGGCAACCGTTCCGCGCTCGAATGGATCATTGACCAGTACCGGGTGAAGAAGGACAATCGCAGCGGGATTGTCAACGATCCGAACCGGGAAGATGACCCACAGTACATTGTGCGGCTGATCGGGAAAGTACTCAGCGTGAGTTTGGAGACCGTAAAGATTGTGGAGGCGTTGCCGGAGCTGGGCGTTGGGGAGGAGGGGCGTTCGTCAGAAAAGAAAGAAGTAGCTGGCTAGGCGTCCGATTGGCTCGCGGGACAAGATTCTCCAGACAGTGTCTGGCAAATTTAACGGGAACTCCATCGAAGTGCGCCAAGCCTGGAAACAAGACCACTGGGCCTGTTGACGTTTGGCTGAACAGCGATATGGGGGCACAAAGTGCGGCTGCTCCCCGCGCCGCCTCTCCCCACACCGCCTCTCCGCCTCAAACTACGGCCGGGCCAGGCCTCGCCCCTGCTCTCCCAGCCCCAGCCCAGCCGCCTCTGACTACCGACCACTGCCATTCCGCCCCGTGCCTGCCCACTGCCGGCAATATCCAACTTCCCGCCTTCCCCGTAAATCTAGTATTGGGGCTGGCTTTTTGCCTGCCCTC
>VXRG01000138.1 GCA_009838625.1 Caldilineaceae bacterium SB0664_bin_27 | reverse complement strand
GTTAGGGGCTAGGGGTTAGGGGCGAGAGGATAATTGGCCCTTGAGGTTATTAACGCAGGTGAGCGGAGCAGATGGGAACGGACGGAAACGACGTAATCACATACTACCTGGAGATGACCAGCGCGGAGGAGCTGCGGCCGGCGCGGGCGCCCGCGGAACCTTTTGCCGTGCGGCAGGCGGAGCTGGCGTTTCCCGCGCTGAATCGCTTTTTCTATACGGAGGTGGGGCGGGCATATACGTGGACGACGCGTCTGCCCTGGACGGAAGAACAGTGGCGGGCCTGGGTGGAGCGGCCCGGAACGCAGACATGGATCGGATATGTGCAGGGGACGCCGGCCGGCTATTTTGAGCTGGAAGAGCAGTGCGAAATTGGAATCAAGCAGGTCGAACTGGCCTATTTCGGTCTGCTGCCGCCCTTTGTCGGCCGGGGCGTCGGAGGCGCGCTGCTGACGGAGGCGCTCCGCCGCGCCTGGGCGCTTGGTCCGCAGCGGGTGTGGGTACACACGTGTACGCTGGACCACCCGGCGGCGTTGCCCAACTATCAGAAGAGGGGGTTTCGCATCTATGATCAGAAGAGGAATGCGGAGTGACGTTTTCCTTCTCCTCGGAATCTTCCTACTTGTCGTTCTGTTTCGCCGGGAAAGTAGAAAGCTTCTTTCGTCCTCGCCAAGTGTAGGGGAGTGGGGCTGGCTGGGGCCGGAGCCGCTGGTCGACACGCACAGCGCGGATCTGGTCATGTCGCCCTCACTGCCGCGGCGGGGGATCTGGCTGACCCGGGCTATCGGCCGGTTGATGTTCAGGCTGCTGGGCTGGCGCATCGAGGGCCAGCTGCCGGACGTGCCGAAACTGGTGATCATCGGCGCTCCACACACCTCCCACTGGGATGCCGTGCTGGCAGTTGGATTTTTTCTGGCTACGGGGCTGGATTGCCGCTGGATGGTCAAGAGAGAGGCCTGCGATCACGCATTGGGCGGTCTCATGCGCTGGATGGGCGCCATACCGGTGAATCGCCAGGCGCCCGACGGTCTTGCGCAGCAGGTTATCGACGAAATGAACCGCAGCGAGAAGTTCGTGCTGGTTCTCACGCCGGAGGGGACGCGCAAGAAGGTAGAGCGCTGGAAGACCGGCTTTTACCGTATCGCACTGGGTGCGGGAACGCCGATCACCCTGGCCTATGCCGACTTTGAACGGCAGGTCGCGGGTATCGGTCCGACTATCCGGCCGAGCGGCGATATGGAAGCGCAGATCGAAGAGATACGTGCCTACTACAGCGGGATCCCGGCTCAGAATCCGGAGTGGTTTTGAACTGCAGTGGTCAGTGTTCAGTGTTCAGTGGATAGTGGTCAGAGTGTTCGTTGAGGTGAATTGATGCGGGCGGTTGGTAGCAGTATTCCGCGTTTTGATGCGACGGAGAAGGTGACCGGGCAGGCTGCCTATCCGGCGGATATCGACCTGCCAGGCCAGGCGTGGCTGAAGATCGTCTTTGCGGGCGTGCCCCACGCGCGTATCGTGCGCATGGATACGGAGCGGGCGGCGGCGGCGGAGGGCGTTATCACCGTTCTGACGGCGGCGGACGTGCCGGTGAACGAGTACGGGCTGGTTATGCCGGACCAGCCGGTGCTGTGCGGTCTGGAGAGCACGCCCTTGGCGGAGGTCGTGCGCTGGGAAGGGGACAAGGTGGCGCTGATCGTTGCCGAGACGGCAACGCAGGCTGAGGCGGCGGCGCGACTGCTGGAGATCGAGTATGAGACGCTGCCGGTGATCACCAGCACGGAGCAGGCGCTGGCGGCCGACGCGCAGCCGCTGCATCCCCACCCTTTCAGCAACTTTCCTTACCCGGAAGGGCGGGACAGAGGGTCAAATCTGCTCGTCCGGCACCGTCTGCGCTGCGGGGACATCGATGCCGGCTTTGCCGAGGCCGACGTGTGCGTGGAGGGCGTCTACAGCACGCACCCGCAGGAGCACGCCTATCTGCAACCGGAGGCGGGCCTCGCGCATGTGCGCGACGACGGCCGCATCGAGGTCATCGTCGCGGGGCAGTGGATGCACGAGGACCAGGAACAGATCTCCCATGCTCTCGACCTGCCTGCGAACCGGATCGTGGTGCGCTACCCGGCTGTTGGCGGGGCTTTTGGCGGGCGGGAGGATATGTCGATCCAGATTCCGCTGGCGCTGGCAGCGTGGAAGACGGGCCGCCCGGTGAAGACCGTCTGGAGCCGGGAGGAGTCGATCGTCGGGCACCACAAGCGGCATGCGTTCGTTATTCGGGCCAAGTGGGGGGCAAACAGAGAGGGCAAGATCACGGCGGCGCAGATGGATTTGACCAGCGACTCGGGCGCTTACTCCTACACGAGCACCAAGGTGCTGGCGAACGCCACGCTGATGTGCCTGGGCCCCTATGAGGTTCCGAACGCGCACGTGGACGCGCGCACGGTGTATACCAACAACTGTCCTGGCGGCGCATTTCGCGGTTTCGGCGGGCCGCAGGCGCACTTTGCCGCCGAGATGCAGATGACCAAGCTGGCGCATGCGCTGAACATGGACCCGGTCGAATTCCGGATGCGCAATATCCTGCGCGACGGCTCGATCCTGGTGACCGGCAGCCCCGTTCCCGCGGGCTGCACAACGGAAGAGGTGCTGGCCGAGGCGGCGCGGCAGGGCGGCTGGCAGGCGCGCGACGGCCAGTGGTCGGTGGAAACTGCATCGGCCGGCAGCACGCCGCCGGACAGCGGCAACGGGCTGCTGACCACGAGTCTGGACTCTTCCCGCGGCCGGATTGCGAGGGGCAAGGGGATCGCCGTCTCCTACAAGAACGTAGGCTACAGTTTCGGCTTCCCGGAGCACTGCACGGCGTGGGTGGAGCTGCACGGCGGGGAGACAGTTGAACGGGCGCGCGTGGGCTGCGTCGGTGCCGAGGTGGGGCAGGGCGCGCACACTGCTTTCATTCTGATGACCGCGGAGATGCTGGGTCTTTCGCCGGAGCAGGTTGAGCTGGAGGCGGAGGACACGGACGTGACCGGCTCGAGCGGCAGCAGCTCGGCCAGCCGCATGACATTCATGGCCGGCAATGCGATTCAGGGCGCGGCGGAGCGGGCGATGGCGCTGTGGCAGGATGAGGAACGCCCGGCGCGGGCCGAGTTCGTCTATCATCCGCGCGCCACGACGCCTTTCGATCGGGAGACGGGCGCCTGCGACCCCAACATCACCTACGGGTATTGCGCGCAGGTGGCCGACGTCGAGGTGGACCGGGATACCGGGCACGTGACGGTCAAGCGGCTGGTCAGCGTGAACGACGTGGGCAAGGCGATTCATCCGCAGCACGTGGAGGGGCAGATTGAGGGAGCGGTGGCGCAGTCAATCGGCTGGACGCTGCTGGAGAACTACCTGCAGGAGGAGGGCGTCACGATCACGCCCCATTTGAGCAACTATCTGATCCCCGGCGTGGCCGACGTGGCCGAGGAGATCGTGCCGGTGATCCTGGAGCTGCCGGACCCGCAGGGGCCGCTGGGCGCGCGGGGGATGGCGGAGATGCCCTTTCTGCCGACGGCGCCGGCCATCGCGGCGGCGCTGCACGATGCGCTCGGGGTCTGGTACGACGCGCTGCCGTTTACGCCGGAGACGGTCTGGCGCGGCATGGAATCCGGCGATGGGACGCCGGCGGCCGGCGGCTGATGAGGAGCGCACTAGATGACCGCCAAGAGCAGCGACAACCGCGTCAACAACCTCATCTGGGGCGTGTTGCTGGCGCTGGCGGGCGTTGGGCTGCTGCTGTTCAACTTTGACGTCTTTGTCCACTTTGAACCCTACGTTCAATATGGGGCGGCCGCGCTGCTGGGCGTGCTGGCGCTTCTGTTTGTGGGCGGCTATCTTTCGGCCCGAGACAACTGGTGGCGCCTGATCCCCGGCTGGACGCTGATCGCCTTGGCGGCGATGGTCTACCTCTCCACGCTGCCTGCGCTGGACCAGCGCGTCACGGCGGGCGTCCTGTTCGCCGGCCAGGCGCTCGCGTTCGCCCACATCTATCTGCTGGACCGGGCGGAGCGCTGGTGGGCGATCATTCCGGGCGGATTCATGCTGATGTTGGGCATCACGATCGCCCTGAGCAGTCTGACCGAGGAACCGGAGGTATTGGGTGCCGTCCTCTTTATCGGGCTGGGGGCAGTATTCTTTGTGCTCTACCTTTTGGGACAGCGGTGGCAGTTGTGGTGGGCGCTGGTTCCCGGCTCTGTGCTGGTACTGTTGGGCCTCTTCCTTTTCTCGGTCGGCCTGGGTCAACAGAATCTTCCGCTGCGATTGTGGCCGGCGCTATTGCCCTTACTGGGCGCGTGGCTGATCTGGCGGGCGACGCGTCCTCTTTCCGGCAGCAAGCTTAATGTCGACGCCGCGCCCAGTCAGTCGCGTGCGAGCAGCGGGAGTTCCGAGGGCGTAGTTCGGGCGCGCAGGCTGGGCGAGTACGGCGGCCCTGCTCCCGGCGCGACGGTGGAGGTGCTGCCCGACCCGGAGGAAACGCAGTGAGCGACAGGGCGCGGACGGTGGACAAAACGAGCCCGTAACCCTTATCATTGCAGTCTGTTCTAAAGGAGACAGTGGAGCTCTAAAATGGAACTAGGCAGTTTTTCGGTCAGCCTGGCAGTGAAGGATATTGCTGTTTCGAAAGCGTTTTACGAAAAGCTCGGATTTGAGGAGTTCGGGGGCGACGCCAGCGAGGGCTGGCTCATCATGAAGTGCCCCAGCTGCGTGATCGGCCTTTTTCAGGGGATGTTTGAAAAGAATATTCTGACTTTCAACCCCGGCTGGGACAGTTCGGCGCAGCCCCTCGACAGCTTTACCGATGTCAGAGAGATCCAGGAGAGGCTCAAAGCGGGCGGGATCGAGTTCGCCAGTGAGGCTGACGAAACCACAACAGGCCCGGCGAGCTTTGTGATCGTGGATCCTGACGGAAATCCAATCCTCGTTGATCAGCACGTATGAGAACGGCAGTAGTTAGTGATCTGTAGTCAGTGGTCAGTGGCTTTGCGGACCGATGGGTGCTGATATTCGAAAACTTTGAAAGGGATGGTGTTTATGTCTGAGTTTGTTCTTACTTTGGTGCAGATGGACAGTCTGGCCGGCGAACCGGAGCGCAACTTCGAGCAGGCGGAGACGTTCATCGAGGATGCGGCCGGCCGGGGCAGCGATCTGGTGGTGCTGCCGGAGCTGTGGCATAGCTCTATCGACCTGAAAAACGCCAGCAGATACGCTTCGCCTTTGGCCGCCGAGGCCGGCGACGGTGGCTGGTTCGGGCGGTTCGCCACCCTGGCAAGGGACAACCGGGTCTGGCTGACCGGGTCGATGGTGGAGAGCCAGGGGGACCAGTTCTACAATACGATGGTCCTCTACAGTCCGGAGGGCAGGCTGGCCGCCTCCTACAGGAAGATGCACCTGTTTCGATTGATGAATGAGGAGAAGTACCTGGCGCCGGGCGAGTCGGGCACGATGCACGAGCTGCCGTGGGGCTGCGCGGGGCTGGCAATCTGCTACGACCTGCGATTCCCGGAGCTGTTTCGGCGCTATGCGCTGGAAGGCGCGCGTCTGATGATCCTGCCGGCTGCGTGGCCGCACCCGCGGCGCATGCACTGGCGGACGCTGCTGCGCAGCCGGGCGATCGAGAACCAGTGTTTTGTGGCCGCGTGCAACCGCGTAGGGACGACGGATGATGTGAGCTTTTTCGGTGCGTCGGCGGTGGTTGATCCGTGGGGCGAGACGTTGATCGAGGGCGGGGAGACCGAGGCGCTGCTGACGGTGCGTATCGATCTGGAGACGGTGGAGGCGACGCGGGCGAAGATCCCGATCTTTGCGGACAGGCGGCCGGAGCTGTATTGATGGAATTGTTTGATTGGCGGGCGAAGAGAGCGGCAAGAGGCGGCGTAGGGTTCAGACCATGATCGAAGCATTCACGCGCTGGGATGTCACAGAGCATCTGCGCACTAAGGAAGATGCCCGCCTCTATCTTGAAGCGGCTTTCGAAGAAGACCTGGGCGACGGCCGTCTGATTCGCGCCGCGCTCAACGACATTGTGCGCGCCCGCAACATGAGCCAATTGGCCCGTGATATCGGGATGACCCGCGAAGGGCTGTATAAATCTCTTTCCGAGAACGGGAATCCCAACTTTAACACGATGATGAAGGTCATCCGTGCGCTGGGGATGCGACTGCGCGTCGCCAGTTAGGGCGCTGGCCCAAGCAGGGGAGTGAAAGGAATCCTGATTTACAGGATTCCTTTTTTTGATGGGAAGCTCTTTGGAATCACCAAGTTTTGGTTAGCACCTCAGTCACGTGCTTATCGTTAGGCCTGCCTCTTTCGCACCATGCCGAGCGCAGGTCATGCCAAAGTAACTAATGCTGCCGCAAGAGGCCCGGCGTGGGGAACTCCGGGCCTCTTGCGCCGAGGGTCACTCCTCGTCTTCGTCGATATAGATGCCGGAGCCGACGACGGCCCGCTGTTCCGAGTTGGGCACCGGGAAGCTGACGGCGTAGCCGAGCTTCGGGGAACCGGTCTCCTCGTCGCCTTCGATGGCCGGGTTGTCGTAGTGGTATCGCAGAAAACTCTTACCCTCGCGGCGTGCGACGCCAATCAGCAGCTCGGCGAACCTTACCCCCTTGGAGTCTGTCCGCGTCATGTCGGTGCGTTTGCCTTCGCGGAATGGTTCGGACCCGTGAAACAGGGTGACGCCACCGCCGCTCACGACATACAGGTAGATGGAGCCTGCCTTCCAGTCCCCTCCTTCCACCCGGAAGGCGTTCCTGACCCCGGTGAGGGCGCTATAGCCTTCGGACATGACGGCCGTACGGTAGGCCTCGGCCGCCGCTTCGACAAAGGAGATGAGTGTTTCGCGGTCAACCACTTCCGACGCGGTGACGGGGGGCTTCGGGAGATCCGCGATCTCGATTTCAACATGGGAGACGTCCTGCGAGTAGCCGCCGACGAGCACGAACTGTCTTCCTGTGATCCCGGAGGTGTATTCGACAGCGTATGCGGTCTTGGACCCGTCGTCGTAGTATTCGACGAAACCGCCGCCCTGGGCAGCGGCCGCGAAGAGTTCCTGGACGACCATGGTGCCGCGTTCGTCCTCGACGTAGAGCAGGTTTTTGCTTTCCGCTTCACGATCGTTCCCGTGAATGAACGGTTCTCCGGTCTTGAGGAAGATGATGAGGAAGGTCGAGCCGGATTTCCAGTAGCCCTCCGTTTTCAGGTCCTCCCTGAGGCTCGCGCCTACGTTCATGTCTGTGATCGCCTCGATTCGCGCCTTCGCTCCGAGGACGAAGGCCTTGAGGCTTTCGGGGTCCGTCACCTGGGCAGCGGTTACCTCGCCCAGCGCGGCTTCATCGTCTGCGAGTGGAGGAATTGGCTGGCAGGCGGCCAAGCCTACCCCTAACGCGGCGACAGTTGCGGTCTTGAGAAATGAGCGTCGAGAGAGTGCACGGTCAATCATAGTTCCTTTCCTTTGCGCAAAGTGATGGAACAAGTATTCCGGTTTGGGCGGGCATGAATTCGGTCAACGGCACCTGTGTGAACGGTGAGGCCCGCAGCCATAACCGTCAATTGACCGTGACAGATCGGAGGAACTGCCGGGGTTCTGCTGGAATCAAACCTTCTTTTTCGAGTGGTGGAATCCTCCTTTTTGAATGGAACGCCGATTAAATCACCAAGTCCACGTGAGTCGTTCGCGCGGCGTCGCGTTTTGCGTGCAGCTTTCGTGCGCTGAAGACCCTATCTGCGTCTTGACGCGTGCGATCTGCGAGAATGCGCTTGGGGGACCGATTTTCGAAAGTCATTGGGTCTGTCTGGCCGCTGCAATGAGGCACGTATCTTCGCCTTTTTTTCCTCGGCGATTTTGCGGTCTTCGGGCGTAGATTGCTCAGTTTTTTCTTTGAACTTTCGCCGTCGTTTCATCGGAGTAAGCCCTCCTTTCACAACTCTTCGATGTGCTCATCGTACAGGCCATTCGCGACCGGCATGGGCTTGTCGTGAGGCCGGTCTTCTCCTTTTTTCCTGCCATCAACGGTATAGCCGTCCGTCAGGGAACAGGTGCGTAGAATACTCGAATTGGGTTGTCTCCGCAAACGGCAGTCCAGGCTCTGGTACTGGCTTGAGGATTATGCGTGTGTTGAAGATGCTGGTGCGCGTCGCCGACCCGGGGCCCGCCCGACCTGTGTCGGGCGAGCCGAACTCCACCTAACCCGCCAAGAAATCGTCGATCGCCTTGCGGGCGATGCGGTACTGGCTGCCGATGCGCCTGGCCTGGAGTGAGCCTTCGTCGATGAGGGCCTGGATGTCGGCGGGGGAGACTTGGACGTAAGCAGCGGCCTGCTCGAGCGTCATGACGGCGGGGGCCGTGGGCGGCTGAGGTGCTGTGGGCGGCTGCGGCGCCGCGGGCGGGTTTGGCGCGCCGCCGTCGGGCTGGGGGGCGCCCTGTGAGGCGTTCATGGCGTTGGTGATCATGCCGGCCATGCCTGCGCCGAGGCCGATTCCCGCGCCGAGGCCGAGACCTTCGCCGGTGCCGCCGGCTCCGCCCGGTTGCTGGGCCGCGTCGCCCAATGCGCGCGCGGTTTTGAACTGCATGTAGGCGGCCATGTCGCCGATTGCGCCCATGCTGGCGCGTTCGTCGATCGCTTTGGCGGTCTCCTCGGTGGGGCTGATGGAGACGATGCGGAACTGCTTGAGCGCCAGGCCCATGGCGGTGAAATCGTCCTGCAGGGTGGCGCGCATGGCGGCGCTGAGCTCGTCGAAGAGGCGGGGCAGGTCGAGAATGCTGGTCATGTTCTCGCCCCACATGTCGGTCATGCGGCTTATGATGGCGCTGCGCAGGAAGTCGTTGATCTGGCCGGTGCGGTACATGCCCTGGGTGCCGACGAACTGGTCGACGAAGCGCTTGGGGTCGGCGATCTGCATGGTGTACTGGCCGAAGCCGCGCAGGCGCACCAGGCCGAGATCGGTGTCGCGCAGGGTGATGGGCTCGGGCGTGCCCCATTTCATGTCGGTGAACTCGCGCATGTTGGCGAAGAAGACCTCGGCGGTGAAGATGTCCTGGCCGCCTGTGCCCATGCGCAGGAGTCCCGACAGAATCGGCAGGTTGGCGGTGGTGATGGTGTGGCGGCCGGGGTCGAACAGGTCGAGTGATTTGCCGTCGCGGTAGAAGACGGCGCGCTGGCTTTCGCGTACGATGACCTGGCTGCCGAAGCGGAAGTCGCCCGAGCCGACCTCGGGCACGCGTACGACGAGCTCCTGCGCGCCCTGGTCCGGCGCTTCGATTACGTCAATGATTCTTGCCATCAGTTTTCTCCTGTCTGTCGGACGCCGGTGGGCGGCTATTCGCCGTCTGCCGCGGTTGTTATCGTTTGCCTGCGCTCGTCGAAGAGGCGCTGGAGTTCGGTCACGGTGTCGTTGACGGCTTCGATGCCGGGGCCGACCGTTTCCCGATCTGCCGCGCCGGCCTCCAACGCGTCGATTCTCTGGCTGATCTCCTGGGCGAGCTCGGCCAGGGCCGTATCGAAGCGGTGGAGGGCGTTGAGCTGTTCTTCCTGGATCTTAACGGCCGCGAACAGCCCAGCGTAGCCGTAGCTGGCCGTTTTGATGCGGTCGATGAGTGTCTGCAGCCGCTGAATGGCGCCGTCAGCGTCATCGATCCAGGCGAGCCCGCCGCTGCGCAGCAGTTTCTTCTGGACGTCGTAGAGCCGCTGCTTCTCCTGTTCCAGCTCGGTTACCAGGAGCTGGCGCAGACGGTGGTCGGCCTCCCGCCGCAGCTCCTTATCGGTATATTCGTGCACCAATGGCAGCCCCTTGAGCACCCGCTCGATGGCTCCCATATTCTCATCAGCTTTATCCACGAAGGAATCGGTCATTTTGGTCCTCTTATTCGGCCGGTTTTCGACGCGTCGATCTGACGGGGCGAAGTCCGGTCCCGCTATGTGATGGATTCAGAGCGTTCTCTATTCATTACGCTGCGCTGTTCAATTGCGTTGCAGCCCGCTGGGTAAGGAAGACCTCGCTGCCGCACCAGGCGCACTGGATCAGTCCCTTGCCGGCCAGCTCAAGCTCGCCGCCGCAGTTGGGGCAGTTACGCCCGTCGGTGAGCTTCTGGCTGTCGACGCTGTAGAGAAGACCTTCCTCCCAGTTGATGGCGCCGCTGAAAAGCTGCTTGCCGACCAGGTTGCGGATCATATCTTCCACGGTTTCGCGCGGCTGCTGCAGTTCGACGATGATCTCCTGCACGCTCACCTGGCCCTGTGTAAGGACCATATTGAGGATCTTTTTCTCCTGCGCGACCTGCGCGAATTCGGTCAGCTCCTGCTGCCCTTTGCGCCAGAGATAAAAGCCGATGCCCAGCAGGGGCGCGCACACGATCAGCGCCAGGAACAGTCCCAGCACGATGCCGCCGGCGGTCGTGCCGGAAGTTACGACCGTTGCGGTCCAGCCGAGGAACAGGAGGGCTGATATTGCCATAGTTGCCAGGCCGACGATACGGCCGCCACCGCGCATAGTTCGCTCCTTGTTGCTGCCGCGTTCGCGTTACTTCCCTGAAGTTGGCGAGCGCTTCCATTGCCGCCGATCTTACGCTCATGTTGCGAAGAGCAAGCCCATTCCAATCCTATCCCATATCTTCCACGGTTTCGCGCGGCTGCTGCAGTTCGACGATGATCTCCTGCACG